>CAIXWQ010000684.1 GCA_903923175.1 uncultured delta proteobacterium
CGTCGACCAGTCCGTGCAGACGCGTGCGCTCGACGCGTGGGTCGCGAACTGAGGAGAAGGCGTCGACGATGCGCGAGGGGACCATCCTCGCTGACCCTCACAACTGCGGCGAAACGGCCAAATTAGATGCGGTCACCCTGGGTCGTCTACTACGATCAGGCCGACTGCGGCCGCAGCGCCCGCGACGTGCCGCTGCAGGGCGGCTACGACACGTGGGTCACCGAGCTCGAGGCGCTGCGCGTGGCGCTCGGCGCCGAGCGCATGGTGCTCCTCGGGCACTCGGCCGGCAGCCAGCTCGCGCTCGAGTACGCGACGCGCAACCCCGCGCGCGTGGCGGGGCTCGTCCTCGTGGCGGGCTCGGCGAAGTTCGACTTCCTCCCGGCGGCCATCGCGCTCGGCCAGCAGATCCATGGCGCGGCGAAGATGCAGGAGTGGATCACCGCGGCGTCGACCCCCGCGCGCGACGACGACGACTTCCGCGCGACCTGGCGGCGCATGCTGCCCTTCTACTTCAAGCGCGTCGATCCGGCCGTCGCCGCCGACATCGACGCGCGTACGCGGTACTCGGCCGCCGCGCTGAACTACGGCCTCGGCGTCGCCGCGGCCGGCTACGACGTGCGCGCGAAGCTGCCGAGCGTCACCGCCCCGGTGCTCCTGGTGAACGGCGCGAGCGACTTTCTCGCGCCGCACGAGGCCGTGAAGCCGCTGCTCGACGGGCTCCCGAAGGTGCGGCTCGAGGTCTTCGCCGAGAGCGCACACTTCCCGTTCATCGAGGAGCAGGCGCGCTTCACCAAGCTGGTCGGCGAGTTCCTCGACGCGCTCGAGTGAGTCGGCCCTCGCTCAGCGAGGCGTCTGCCAGAAGCGCGCGCCGAGCTCCGCGCGCGAGTCGCACTGGGCCTTCTCGAAGAGCGCCGTGACGTGCACCTCCACCGTGCGCACCGAGCAGCCGAGCGTCGCGGCGATCGTCTTGTTGGCCTCGCCGCGCACGACGAGCGCAAGCACCTCCGCCTGGCGCGGTGTGAGCGACCACCGGGTCGCGGCCGCCCCTACGCGCGCAGCGGCGTCGGAGGCGTCGGGCGGAAGCACCACCAGGAAGTGCTTGGGGACGCCCGGCGCGACGATCGGCGACGCCTGCACCGACGGCTCGCGGCCGGCGACCGCGCGGATCAACCGCTCGCGCGTCGCCACGCGCTCTCCCTCGAGCAGCTGGCGCGCGCGCACGTTGCCGTCGACCGGCGTGCCGTCGATGCGCGTCAGGAAGGCCGGCGCGCCGATCGCGTCGAGCGCGACGCGCAGCGCCTCCAGCTGCAGTCCGCCGCGGCCGCTCCACGCCTCGACCCGCAGCCGGCGCCGAAGCGACGGAACGAGGGACTCGAGCGCGAGCGCCTCCCTCGCGGAGAACTCGTCGGCGCGCCAGCCGCCGACCCAGCCGATGAGCGTAGGCCCCTGACACACCAGCAGGCGAAGCTGCGGCACCCCGAGGATGCCGAGCCGCGGGTACAGCTCCCTGGTGAGCACCGAGTTCGTCGCCACCGCGCCGAGCTCGTTGACCGTCACGGCGCGGTTTCGCTGGCTCGGCTCGGGGCGTGCCGGGTCGTAGCCGCCGAAGGTCCGCGGCGCGCCTGCGAGGAAGGCGTCGAAGCGGTCGATGAAGCCCTCGGCGCGCAGCGCTCGCGCGGCGTCGATGCGCGAGCGCCCGTCGACGAGGGCGACGCTGTAGCTGAACGCTCGTTCGAAGCGCAGCAGGTCGGCGATCGCCTCGAGGGGCTCCATCGACGCCGCGCCCGCCGCCGCGCCGAGCTCGTCGATCGCCGCGGCGACGTCGCGGATGCGGCTGGCGAGAGGGGCGAGGGGAACGGCTCGAAGGGACATCGACGCAGACCGTTTGGGCCGCGCGCGCGGGCTCGCGGGTCGGAAGCGCGATTCTCTGGGATCTGGAGTTCTTGGGCTAGAGGCGAAATTGCGAAGAGCCCGACGATCGGCCCCGGCGCGTCGAAATCAGGAAGGATGCGCGCTCTGCGCCTCGGAGCGCGGGAGACGGCAGCCCGAGTGGCGCGTCTGCGCCGGGCCCGAGGCTCGGCCAGACCGAGGTTCAGGCCGCCTGCCAGCCGCGCGCCAAGACCACGCCGCGGACTTCGCTGCGGGCGCGACACCTCGCGGGCGAAGCAGGGGCTGCGCGCGCGCCTGCGCCCGCGAACGCCGCGCGCTCGCTCACCGCCGGTCAGCCAGTCGACCCGTCAGCCAATCGCTGATTCACCCATTCACGTAGTTCACGCCCGGCCCGTCCATGACGCCCTTGCGCACGCCGTCCATGATCCGGAAGTAGGCCAGATCCACGCACGCCCCCGGATCGATCCGCCCCTCGACCGACCCTTCCGGATCGAGCGCGAGCAGCCGCACCTCGAACCCGGGGCCGGTGAACTTCACCCCTTCGCCGCCTCCCGGTCCGGTGGCAGCGTCGACGTCGACCCGATAGGCCTTACCCTCGAAGCGCGCGAGCACGCGATCGCACGCCACGAAGAAGCCGTCGTGCGCCGAGAAGCGCGCGAACGTCTCCTCGCTCGAGAAGAACCGCGGCTTGAGCACGTAGGGGCCGCCGTCCTCCGGGCAGAAGACGTCGCAGTTGCCGCACTCGTTGCAGAAGTCGGCGAAGTTGGCGAGCTGGTGCTTCTTCTGGAGGCGAATCGGCTCGCCCACGTCGCGCTCGAGCGGCCCGCCGTGCAGCGGCGCCATGAGCTTCACCACAGGGATCTCGGCCGTCGGCATTTCGAAGGTGAAGTTCGCGTCGTTGGGGCAGACGGGCACGCACTTGTCGCAAGTGAGGCACTCGAACATCCAGAGCTTCGAGCCGACCTTGGGCGGCGCCTTCGCGTTGGCCGCGTTGGCGTAGCGCGGATCGTCGAGGAGCCGGGACACGTACGCCTTGGTGTTGCGCAGCTTCGCCTCGGAGAGCCAGCCCTCGAACGCGTCGCCCGCGGCCGCGCGCAGATCGCCCCTGTCGACGAGCGCCGCGGCACACGCCTGCCTGCGCGCGTCGTCGAGGCCCTGCTCGGGGATCGCCTGCAGCGCCGCCGCCGCCTGCCCCTGCCCGCGCAGGATCCACTCGCCGACGTCGCGCGCGCCGGCCGCCGAAAGGCGCTTGCCGAGCTCGGCGAAGTAGTAGCTCGCGCGCCCGTAGCCGCCGGGGCGCAGCAGATCGGTGCACACGGTGACGGGCACGAGCCCGAGCGAGACGGCGTCGGCGAAGTTGCCTTTGTCGATTCCCGCCGAGAACGAGACGGGGAATCGGTCGCCGAACGTCTCGCGGAAGCGCCCGACGAGCGACATCGCGAGCACGTGCAGCGGCGGCCCGGAGAGGTACATGACCTTCTCGCTCTTCGGGAAGAACTCCTTGTGGTTCTCGACGATGAGCGTGTTGGAGAACTTCACGCCGAAGCTGCGCCCGAGGCTCGCCGCGGTGTCGCCGAGGCGCCCCACGAAGTCGACCGCCTGGCTCCACTTGGCGTCCTTCTCGAACGCCTCGTCGGGGATCTGCTCCGCGTAGCCGAGCCGCTCGTTGAAGATGCGCCGCGCCTCGACCGGCCCGAGGAGCGTGGGGTTGAGCTTCACGATGGTGTGGAGCCCGTGCACGCGCAGCAGGTGGTCGACGATGCGCTCGATCTCCTCGGGCGGGCAGCCGTGGAACGTCGAGAGGGTGAGCGTGTCGGAGAGCTTGGTGGTGAAGTCGAGATCGCGCAGACGCGCGTGCTCCACCGGGATCTCCTTGCGCAGGCGCTCGACCACGGCGCTGCAGTCCTTCATCCCCTCGATGAACGCGCGCACGCGCGGGCCCGAGATCCCCGCGAGGTCGTAGCCGACGCTCATGTCGAACACGACGCGCGCCGCCTCGCGCGTGAGCCCGAGGGCCTTGCCCGCCTCGGACTCGGCGAGCATCTCGATGAGCATCGAGGCCTTCACGTACTCGTCGAGCGATTGCTCGAGCTTCAGCTCCTGCGACCACTCGACGTTGTAGCCGACGGTCGTCGCGTCGATGCACGGCCGCGGGATCTGCAGCTCGTCCATGACCTGCACGGTCTTCAGCTCGAAGACGCGCGCGCCAGCGAGGAAGGCGAGCACGATGTTCTGCGCGAGCTGCGAGTGCGGCCCGGCGGCCGGGCCGAGCGGCGTCGAGGCGACGTGCCCGTGGAAGCGCACCGAGAGGTCGCGCCCGGGGAGGCCGCGGAAGAACTTCGCCTTCGGGAGGTCGAAGATCGCGCTTTCGCGCTCGCCCTGCTGCAACTCCCTGAACATCCGCGAGACCAGCCGCCCGAGCGGCAAGGGAACGAGCTCCGCCATGGGGCGCGATGCTAGCCGATGCGCGGGCGCGATCCGGCCGCGTTCGACGCTTCTTCGATGCAACGCGGCACGAGGGATCGTCCGCGTCACGGCGCGCAACACCCACGTCCGGTACTGCGAGCCGGCCGCATCACGGCTACGGTGCCGCGATGGCAAGACTGGGACTCGAGCGGCACATCGTCGATCGCAACGTGTACGAGCGCACCGTGGCGCGGTTCAAGGAGGCGAAGATCGTCCTGCCGACGATCGCCGAGCTCTCCGACCCGACCACGATTTCGCCTGAAATCAAGGCTCGGCTGGCGAGCATCGACCCCGACTCGGCGCACCCGCTCAACCTGTTCCGCGTGCACTGGTACAACGACGACGCGCGCCGCAACGTGGTGGACGTGCCGCGGTACGTGTCGCTCCCGTCGACGCTGACGGGCGTGCAGGCGAAGATCCTCGTCGCGTTCGGCAACCGCTTCCCGATGATCGCGGCGCACAAGGTGCTCGCCGCCTACGGCTGCCTCGTGCCGCGCATCGTGACCGGGCAGTTCGACCCCACGGCCGACCGCGCGGTGTGGCCGTCGACCGGCAACTACTGTCGAGGTGGCGTCGCCATCTCGCGCATCCTCGGCTGCCACGGCGTCGCGGTGCTCCCGGCAGGGATGAGCCACGAGCGCTTCGACTGGCTCGAGAAGTGGTGCCTCGATCCGAAGACGGACATCGTCCGCACGCCGGGCACCGAGAGCAACGTCAAGGAGATCTACGACGAGTGCGCGCGGATCGACCGCGATCCGCACAGCGTGATCTTCAACCAGTTCGCCGAGTTCGGGAACTACCTCGTCCACCTGAACGCGACCGGCCGCGCGCTCGAGCGGATCTTCGAGAACGAGCGCAGCTACCACCCGAACCTGAACCTCGCGGCGTACACGTCGGCCACCGGCTCGGGCGGCACGCTCGCCGCGGGCGACTGGCTCAAGGAGCGCCACGGCACGAAGATCGTCGCCGTCGAGGCGACCGAGTGCCCGACGCTGCTCCGCAATGGCTACGGCGAGCACAACATCCAGGGGATCGGCGACAAGCACATTCCCTACATCCACAACGTGATGAACACGGACCTCGTGGTCGGCGTCTCCGATCACGCGACCGACTCGCTGTACGTGCTGTTCAACACCGACATCGGGCGCGCGCTGCTCCAGGAGCGGCACAAAGTCTCCGAGGAGGCGATCAAGCACCTCTCGTCGTTCGGCTTCTCGGGCATCGCCAACGTGCTCGCCGCCATCAAGACGGCCAAGGCGCTGCGCCTCGGCCCCGACGACGCGATCGTCACGGTCGCGACCGACGGCGCCGCGATGTACGGCACCGAGAAGACGAAGGCCATCGCCAAGCACTTCGGCATGGGCTTCGACAACATCGCCGCGGCCGAGACCTACGGCCGCTACATGCTCGGCGTCGGCACCGACGACATGCTCGAGCTCGACCAGCTCGAGAAGGAGCGCATCTTCAACCTCGGCTACTTCACCTGGGTGGAGCAGCAGGGGGTGGAGCTGAAGGACTTCGACGCGCGCAAGAAGCAGTCGTTCTGGCGCGACCTGCGCGGCCTCGTGCCCGCGTGGGACGCGATGATCGCCGAGTTCAACGCGAGCGCGCGCGGCTGAGCGGGCGAACCAGAGCACCCGATGCACACGCTCCGCTGTCAGGGGTGCGGCGCCGCGATCGCCGCCGACTCGCCCGCGCCGTACCGCTGCCCCAACGCCGGTGACGGCGCCGATCACGTCGTCGCGCGCGCGCTCGATCCCACGGGGCTCGAGTTCCCGCGCGCGGGCGACGCGAACCCGTTCGTGCGCTACGGCGCGCTGTCGCTCGCGCACGCGCTGGCGCGCGCCAAGGGGCTCTCGGACGGCGACTTCGACGCCCTCGTGCGCGACCTCGACGGAGAGGTCGCGCGCGTGTGGGGTCGCGGCTTCGTCGAGACGCCGTGCGCGAGCAACGCTGCGCTCGCGACCGCGCTCGGCGTGGGCGCGGCGTGGGTGAAGGACGAGACCGGCAACGTCTCGGGCTCGCACAAGGCGCGCCACCTGATGGGGCTCGCCATCCTCGGCGCGGTGCACGCGCGCGTGGGCATCGGCGCGGCCGGGCCCGGCGCGCGCCTCGCCATCGCGAGCTGCGGCAACGCGGCGCTCGCGGCGGCCGTCGTCGCGGCGGCGTGGAAGCGGCCGCTCGACGTGTTCATCCCGACCGACGCGAACCCGCGGGTCGTCGAGCGCCTCGGCGCGCTCGGCGCCTCGATCCACGTGTGCACGCGCACGCCCGGTCGCGCGGGCGACCCGTGCTACCACGCGTTCCGCGACGCGGTCGCGGGCGGTGCGCTGCCGTTCTGCTGCTAGGGGAGCGACAACGGCCTCACCATCGAGGGGGGCGAGACGCTCGGCTGGGAGCTCGTCGGCAAGCTGCTCGACGAGGGCGCGACGCTCGATCGTCTGTTCGTCCAGGTGGGCGGCGGAGCGCTCGCGAGCGCGTGCGTGCAGGCCTTCCGCGACGCCAGGGCGCTCGGCGCGCCCGTCGCGATGCCGAAGCTGCACGCCGTGCAGACGCGCGGCGCGTTCCCGCTGCGGCGCGCGTGGGAGCTGCTCACGCGGCGCCTCGCGGCGAAGCTCTCGCTCCTCGAAGGGGCCGACGACGCCGTGATCGCGGCCAAGATCCGCCACCGCGCACGGCCCGGCGATCTCGACGAGGCGCTCGCGTACGCCGCGCAGAACCGCGCCGAGTTCATGTGGCCGTGGGAAGACGAGCCCAAGAGCGTCGCGCACGGCATCCTCGACGACGAGACCTACGACTGGCTCGCCATCGTGCGCGGGATGCTCGAGAGCGGCGGCTGGCCGGTGGTGGTCGACGAGGCGCGCCTGGTCGAGGCGAACGCGCTCGGCCGCTCCGCCACGGGCATCGACGCCGACGAGACGGGCACCTCGGGCCTCGCCGGCGCGATCGAGCTGGCGCGCGGCCGCGTGCTCGGCGCGGGCGAGACGATCGGCGTGATCTTCTCGGGCGTGCGGCGTTGAGCCGCGCCTCGACCCGGGCGTCGCCCGCGCTCAACGCGCGAAGGCGGGCGGCGCGCCGGTGACACGCACGACGTCCTCGACGGTGTCGAGCTCGGTCGTGAGCGCCGGGTCCGCGGGCAAGGCGAGCGTCGCGACGCGCGCGGACGAGAGCACCGCGCGCAGCGTCGGCGGCACCCCCTCGCCGCCGTAGGCCTCGCGGAGCAGCGAGGCGCGCGCCGCGATCGGATGCCCGCGAACGAAGCGCGCCGCGTCCGCGGCCCCCTCGGGCGGGCCGAGCGCGTCGAGCAGCGCGTCGATCGCGGCCTCGCCCGCGGGCAGCCCGTCGACCGGGCCGACGATCCAGAGCGCGCACGTCGCGAGCGCGTCGACGCCCGCGCGCAGCGACCCCGCGGGCCCCCACTCGTTGGGCAGCGCGTTGATCACGAGCCGCACGCGCGGATCGGTCAGCCGCGGGGCCAGCACCGCGGCGACGTCCGCCGTGGCGACGACGACGATCGCGGACGCCGCGGCGCGCGCGCGCACGTGGGCGAGAGCGAGCGGCACGCCGTCGACGAGCAGCAGCGCCTTCGGGCCGCCGACGCGCGTGCCGCGTCCGGCCGCCAGGATCACGACGCCGTACGCCGCTCGCGCCATCGTCGCATTCTGACACGTCGCGCGGGTCGGACCGCGCCGCGCGCTACCCTCGGCCCGCATGCGCGCGGAGGCGCTCCGCGCGGGACGCATTCGCGCCGTCGCGTCGCCCGCGCTCGCGGCTGCGTGCTAGAGGACGCGACATTGCGCGTGCGCCCGTCGCCGAGGTTCCTCGCGTCGCGCGCACGCCTTCTCTTCCGTCCATCGAGGTCGCTCATGTCGAAGAACACGCTCTGTCTCCTCACCTTCGCGCTCCTCGCCGGCTGCGGCAGCAGCAGCAAGTCGACGGACACGCCCGCCGACGGCGGCACGACGCCCGACGGCGGCTCGGCGACGCCCACCGCGTTCCAGACGTCGCTCGACTCGTACACGTGCGCGTGGAAGGTGAAGTGCGGCTACATCGGCGCCTCGGAGCAGAAGTCCTGCGAAGACCAGGTCTCGACCTCGCGCGCGCAGTTCCCCTCGGGCTACGACCAGGTCGAGGCCGCGACGGGCAAGCGCGTGAGCTATGACGCCGCCGCAGCCGCGACGTGCCTCGCGGCCGCGCAGAAGCTCGGCTGCACGATGGACGAGCAGTTCGGGCTCTCGGACACGTGCGCCGGGGTCTACAAGGCCGCCGTCGCCGTGGGCGGCGCGTGCAAGGCCGACGGCGAGTGCGTCGCCGGCTTCTGCGATCAGGGCGCGGGCGTGGCGACCGACGGCTGCTCGGGGACGTGCACCGCGTTCCTCGCGAGCGGCGCGACCTGCGATCCGAACGCCTCGCACTGCGCGACGACCGACTACTGCGACTCGACCACGACGAAGTGCACCGCGCGCGCCGCCTCGGGGAGCCAGTGCGGCGGCACGCTGCCGCGGTGTCAGCTCGGGCTCTACTGCAAGGGCTACGTAGCCGCCGCGGGCACGACCCCGGCGACGCCGGGCAAGTGCACCGGCGTGGGCGCCGTGGGCGACGCTTGCACCGCGTACTTCTTCGGCAACACCGACTGCACCCCCGGCCTCTACTGCGACCAGTCGGGCGCCACGCCGACCTGCAAGGCCCGCGTCGCCGCCGGGACCGAGTGCTCGTCGCTCGACGAGTGCGCCGACGGCCTCTCGTGCGCCGGCCTCGTCGAGGACGCGAACACCGGCGCGGTGACCACCAAGGGCAAGTGCGCGACGTTCTTCGACGTCAACAAGCCGTGCGACAACCCGGCCGCCTACGAGACGGGCTGCCCCTACGACACGATGTGCGACACGACGAGCAAGCTCTGCGCGCCGTACGGCGCCGCGGGGGCGGACTGCAGCGACACCGGCACGCAGGGGTATTGCGGCGACTACCTGTACTGCGACGCCGCGTCGAAGTGCTCGGCGCAGGTCGGCCTGAACGCCGCGTGCACGCCGCCCGCCACGACGTCGGATCCCGATCCGTGCAACTCGGGGAGCTGCGACGCGACCTCGAAGACCTGCGCGCTCGTGTGCAAGTGAGCGCCTGAGCGTCCCGACGACACGCCGAGAGGCCGGCGCTCACCGCGTCGGCCTCTCGGCATTTCGAAGGGGCTCGGTGCCCCGTGACGATCACTCCTCGGCTTCGGCGATCACCGGCAGCCGCACGCGCAGCCCCTTCGCCTGCTTCGCCTTGCCGGAGAGCTTCGGCGTCGCGGCGACCTCGCCGCCGCGGACGAACGTCTCGTGCACGTCGTAGGCGAAGCGGTCGAGCGCCTCTTCGTCCATCGGGTCGCCGTTGAAGGTGATCGACACGTACGGCAGCTTCATCTGCTCGGCCGCCTCGCCGTACTGCGCCTCGGCGATCTTGCACGGCATGCACTCGTGCGGCCCGACGATCACGACGCCGTGGATCTGCCCCTCGCGCAGCTCGTGGAGCGGCCCGCCGAGCGTGAGCGCCGCCTCGCCCACCAGCTCCTCGTGGAGGTAGCCCTTCGACGCGGCGAGCGTCTGCTGGACCGTGGTGCGGTGCCCCCATTTCATCGGCTTCTGGCAGATCTCGTAGAGGATCTCGTAGGTGCTGCGCTGCACGAGCCCGCTGACGCCGATGGTGAACGGATCGTCGTCGCGCCGCATGGCGCCGTCGATCACGCGCTGCTCGGCGAGGTGCGCGGTGTACTCCAGCCACTCGACGAACGGCGCGAGCCGCGCGCGCACGCCGCGCGCCTCGAGCTTGTTCACCACGAAGTCGTTGGCGAACGGATCGAGGCGCACGTAGATCTCGCCGACCACGGCGACGGTGGGCGCGTCCTTGGTCGGATCCTTCGCCGCGGCGAACTCCTTGGCCGCGCGGGCGAGGATCTCGCGCGCGCCCCACAGCCCGCCGAAGAGCTCGCGCGTCAGCGACGAGGTCGAGAAGGCCGGCGGCTGCTCCATCCGCTCCAGCAGATCGGCGAGCGCCCGCGCGTAGATCGCGTCGGCCGTCCCCTTCTCGAGCTCGATGGGGCGCACGTCGAGCTGCATCGCCTCGAGCAGATCGCGGACCACGAAGCCGACCCAGATCCGGAGCGAGAAGTCGCCCGACATCTCGCGGAAGTAGTCGCCGTCGTCGGGCGAGACGACCTTCACGCGGTCGGCCCAGCCGGCCTCTTCGAGCACGATCTTGTGCAGCGAGCCGTAGACGCCGAAGCGGCACGGCCCCTTCGCGGTGGGCATGAAGAACACGAAGTTCTCCGCGGCGTCGCGGCCGCGCTCGAGCCGGCTGAGCAGCGTGCCGGCGGTGAGCATCATCGGCACGCACTCCTTGCCCGACGTGTGCCGGCGGCCGACGCGCACGTCCTCGCGCGTGGAGAGCGGGAGACACTCGGCGTGGAAGCCCTCGCCGCGCAGCGCCGCGGCCGCGAGCTCCGAGCCGGGGCCCATGCGCGGGATGAGCATGGTCGCGCCGGTGCGCTTGGTGTCGGCCATCGAGGCGCGGTTGCGCTCGAGGCTCTGGAAGTCGGTCATCGCGCCCGACTCCGACGCGTGCGACTCGAGGTCGCCGTCGACGCAGAACAGGAACGCCTCCATGCGCGTGCGCGTACCGGCGTCGCCCGAGTGGCCGTCGGTCTCGATGACCGCCATCGGCTTGCCCTGCATGACGTACGAGTAGAAGCGCAGCGTGAAGCTGTCGGGCCCGCACGCGTAGTTGCTGCAGAAGACCGAGTAGAGCCCGGGCGTGCGCCGCACGAGCTCGGCGGCGCGCAGGTTGCGCTGCGAGTAGCCCCAGTACTGATCGTCGTAGACCGGGAGCCCGTCGGTGAGCGGCAGGCAGTCCACCGGGATCGGCAGCGCGCCGAGGCTGCGCAGGATGCTCGGCACGTTCGAGTTCAGCACGTCGTTGTAGATGGTGTAGGGGCGCCCGAGCACCGCGATGGGGGCGACGTTCTCGCGCTTGCAGAAGGCCAGCGCCTTCTCGCCGAGCTCGACGCAGTCGCGCTCGAAGGCGCGCTGCGAGGCCACCGCCTCGGCGATCGCCTCGTCGAAGCGGCCGGGCGCGCCGAGCTCCTTCGCGAGCTTTCGCATCGACGCGCGGAAGCGCTCGCCGAAGTACCCCTGCTCGTCGAACTTCACCGTCGGACGCAGCAGCTTGATCGACCGCTCCTGCGCCTCCACGAGGCTGCCGACGAGATCGGGGCTCGCCTGCACGATCGGGCAGAGCACGGCGTGCTCCTCGTCGGACACGCGCGGCAGCTCCTGCATCATCGGCAGCAGGGCGTAGTCGGGCTTCGACTCGGCGATCTCGAAGAAGACGCCGTGGTACATCTGCATCGGCGCGCAGTACGGCACGCGCGCCCCCTCGATCCCCTTGCGGAGCGCGCTCGCGCCCGCACCGCGCGTCACCTTGCACTCGAAGCCGAGGCGCGCGAGGAACGTGACGAAGAGCGGCAGGTGCCCCTTGAGCGCGAACTCGTCGGTCAGCGCGACGATCTTCGCCTTCTCGCCCGCCGCGACGCGCGCCGGCTCGCGCGCGATCAGCGCGTCGATGAGCGCCTCGCGCTCGCGGAAGACGTCGGGCGATCCGTCGGGGAGCTTCGCGCGCCCCGCCCCCTTGTCGTAGAGCGAGCAGTTGCCGCCCCAGAGGAACTTCTGCGATTTTCCGGCGACGTCGGTGGTGAGGCGATCGATGCGGCACTTGTTGCCGGGCGCCCCGCACCCCTTCACCGAGCGGCAGACGATCGTCTCCTTCTTCTGCACCCGCGCCTCGAGGAAGCGCGCAGGGTCGAGCGCCGCCGCGTCGACGTCGAGGTCGCGCAGCCGATCGCGCGCGAGCAGCGCGATGCCGAGCGCGCCGATGGTGCCGGGGTTCGGCGGCACCACGACCTCGCGCCCCGTCTGCCGCGCCACCGCCGCCGCGAGCGCGTCGCTGCTGAACGGCATCCCCTGGCAGAAGACGCGCTTGCCGACGCTGCGCGGCCCCTTCACGCGGTTGAGGTAGTTCTGGATGATCGAGTCGTAGAGCCCGGCGACGATCGCGTCGCGCGGCAGCCCCTGCGTGATCGCCTCGTCGATGACCTCGGCCATGAACACCGAGCAGTGCTGGCCGAGCGAGACGCCCGACTCGGCCTCGAGCGCGATGCGGCCGAGCGCGGCGACGTCGTGGCCGACGCCGTCGAACTTGGTCCCCTGCTCGGCGATGAACGAGCCCGTGCCGGCGCTGCAGGCCTCGTTCATGGCAGCGTCGATGACGCGCCCCTCCTCGAGCCGGATGTATTTCGCGTCCTGCCCGCCGATCTCGAAGATGGTGTCGACCTCGGGATCGATCGACGTCGCGCCGCGCGCATGCGCGGCGATCTCGTTGAGGATGAAGACGCGCTGGTCGCCGTAGCACGTGCGCAAGAGCGAGCCCGCGACCTCGCGGCCGGAGCCGGTGACGCCGAAGCCGAGCACGTCGCCGCGCGCGCCGAGCTGCTCGACCCAGCGCTCGACCAGGCGCTGCGAGGCGTGGACCGGCGCGCCCTCGGTGTTGAGGTACGTCTCCCAGATGGCCGCGCCGTGCTCGACGTCGACGGCAACGGCCTTCGAGCCGGTCGAGCCGATGTCGAGGCCGATGAACACGCGCGCGTGGCCGCGCAGCTCGGCCGGCGGCGCCTTCGGGATGCGGCGGACGTCCTTCAGCGCGTCGCGCAGGCGCGGCACGCGCTCGAGGCCCGAGCTCGCGCCGTGCGCGAACATCTCCTCGATGGTGCCGATCTCGCACGGGTGCTCCACCGCGTGCGTCGCCGCGCCGAGCGCCTCCAGGAACTCGTCGTGCGGGCCGGCGGCGAGCAGCTGCATGTCCCGCGCGCCGAGCCACTTCGCGATCGTGCGCCGTACGCGGGCCGCGCGCGACACGCCGCCGATCAGCACGACCTCGCGAGGCGCGAGGCGCGAGCGCACCAGCGTGAGGACGTTGTCGCAGACGGCGTCGTAGAGCCCCGCCACGATGCGGCCGCGGTCCTCGCCCTTGTTGGCGAGGTGGGTCATGTCGGTCTTGAGGATGACGGGGCAGCGCCCCGAGAGGTGCGCCGGGACCTCCACGCCGTCGGCCAGCTCGGCGGCCTCGGCGACGGTGAGGCCGAAGCGCTCGACGAGCTGGGTGAGAAAGTTGCCGGTGCCCTGCGAGCAGCGCGAGTTCTGCTGGAACCACTCCTCGCCGTTCTGCCCGACCTCGAGCACCGAGAAGCCGTGCGCGCCGATGGAGAGGAGCGTGACCGCAGCGCGTTCGCGGTGGAGCAGGCGCACGCCGCGCCGCATCGCCGCCTTGGTCGGCACCGTCTCGGCGTGCAGCACGCCGGCGAGCCGCCCGGTGACCGCGAGGCCGCGCACCGCGCGGAGATCGACCCGCGAGAGGAGCGCGACGATCGCCGCGTGCGGATCCTTGCGGTGCTCGATGGCGTCGGTGTGCTCGACCTCGAGGCCGTCCTCGCCCGCGCGGATCACCGCGAGCTTCACCCACTCCGCCCCCACGTCCAGTCCGAGATGGATGTCGCGCATCCCGGAGTCGTACGCCTAACTGACACGCGTGTCAGTGGGGTGCGGTGTCAGAAACCCTGAATTCATGCGCGAAATCTCTGCGCGAAACGGCCCATTCGAGGAAGAATGCCAGTGAGTCACTGACGTCACCGTCCATTCCATTCGGCGCACCGCGTCGCTCCCGATACCGGTGCAGGGCATCGTCGATCCACACCGACGAGCCCGCGACGCGAGGCCGCTACCCCGCGTCGGACCTCTTCGCCGGCTTCTTCGCGCGCGGGCGCCGCGCCTGCTCGAGGATGCGCTTGTGGAAGGTCGCGCGGACGGCCGGGCTCGCGTCGAAGGCGATGCGCGCCACGCGGTGCAGGTCCTCGATCGCCTGGATGACGCGACCCCGCGCCTCGTAGGCCTTCCAGGTGACGGGCTTGCGCGCGGTCCGCTCGCGATCGTGCGCGTCGTCGGCGTGCTCCAGCGCGGCGCGGAGCTTGGCGAGCGTCGCCGACGGACGCTTGCCGCCGAAGTAGGGCGCGAGCTGCGGATCGAGCCGCTGCACGACCTCGTGCACGCCGTCCAGGTACGCCCGGATGCGGGCGACCGATCGGCGCAGCTCGCCGCCCACGTGGAAGGCGGCCGGATCGACGCCCGTCGCCCCGCCGCCGCTGGCGCCGCTCGCGCCGCTCGTCTCGCGGAGCACCATCGGCAGCGCCGTGCGCAGCAAGCGCAGGAAGCGCTTCACGTCGTCGATGGCGCGCTGCTCCGCCTGCGCCTTGCTGCGCGTCGCCGAGCGCTTCTCGGCGTGGGTCGCGGTCACCGCCTCGAGGAGCACCACGTCGGCCTCGAGGCCGTCGGTCCGGGCGCGCGACCAGCCGGCCTTGGAGAGCGGCGCGGCGTGCTGCCGCGCGAGGCCGATGCTGTAACGCGCCTGCTCGAGCAGCGCCCCGAGCGGCTCGCGACGGCCGCGCTTGGCGAGACGAAGATCGACGTCAGCCGTGGGATCCGTGGCCGTTGCAGGAGCCGGATCGACCAACCAAGGAAAGGCTACCTGGGTTCGCGCCATCTCGGATCGTCTACATGACGAACAATGGTCGCGCAACCACCAGGTAACGATCGTATCATGTCACACTAACGATCAAATGCACGGCGCGATTCAGACGCCATGCGCGATTGCTCGATCGACGAATGGACGGTATCGATCAGGCCGACTCGCTGCGCGCCAGCTCTACCCTGACGGCGAGCGTGACGGCCCGCATCCCTGACGCCGTCCTACGGTAACGTGGCGCGGCAACCGTCGACCGTAGCAAGCCACGTCGAGCGCCTTCAGCGGAAGCGGCGGCACGTCGGGGTGCGAGACAGGTCGAGAGGGAGGACGAGGGCAATGCGCAAGGTCATCAAGGTCATCGTGGTCGCTGGGCTCATGGGCGGGGCGATGTCCATGTCCGGCTGCGACTTCATCAAGGGCTTCTTCCGCATCGACGCGAGCGAGTGCAAGAAGTTCGTCGACCACGTCGACGAGGTCGTCGTCGCGGACGTGAAGAAGTCGGCGAAGGGCTGCAAGGTCAACGAGGCGGAGGTCAAGGAGCGCATCGAGGACTGGGTCGCCAAGGACTGCACCGCCTACGACAACAACCAGACGTTCCGTAAGCGCGACTTCGATTGCATGATGAAGGCCGACACCGCGGCCGCGATCGACAAGTGCTACGACGCGATCCCGACGACCACCACGTCGACGTCGACCAAGACGGTCGGCAAGACCAAGTGGGTCAAGACGCAGAAGAAGCAGAACACGACGATGGCGAAGCCCGAGCTCGCCAAGCGCGTGGAGGACGAGAAGGGCTTCGCGTGCGACGCGTCGGGCGGCGACGACGACGCCGACAAGAAGGACGACAAGGCCGACAAGAAGGACGACAAGAAGAAGGGCGCGAAGAAGGACGACGACGAGTGAGCGTCGTCGCCTGACGCGCGCGAGCGGCGCGCGTCGGGTCCTAGCGAGGGCGGGTCGGGCAGCAACGCCCCTCCCGCCCTTCGTGCGTCCGGCGGCCGAGCCGGAGGCCGCGACATGCGACGCGCGTCACGCCCCGAGGCGAACGACGTCTTCTTCGAGCACGGCCTCGAGCGCGGCGTAGCGGGAGCGGTTGGCGGCGACCAGCCGATCGCCGCCGATCAGGGCACGGAAGTGGGCGATGAGCCGCGGCTCGGCGGTGATCTCGATGAACCGGCGCACCGCCTCCGCCGCGTCCTCCGCCGAGAGCGCCGCCGAGGCGCAGATCGCCTCGCCGGGGATCGGCGTGGCGCTGACGCCCAGCACGCGCAGCGTCGGCTCGCCCTCGAGCTCGGGAGCGTGGACCTGGTCGCCCACCAGGCGGCAGGCGAGCGCGCCCACGTCGGCCCCGCCGCCGACGATGGCGCGCACGACCTCCGCGAAGGAGCCGACGAACGACTGGCCGATCAGCGCGTCGTCGGGCTCGAGCCCCGCGCCGCGCATCATGCGCCGCGGGATGAGGTAGCCCGCGGCCGACCACGGATCGACCCACGCCGCGCGCTGCCCGGCGAGCGCGCGGACGTCCAGCTCCTGATCGGACCTCGTGACGATGGCGACCGACTGCGAGCGACGCCCGTCGCGCTCGACCGTGAGCATCGGCCGCGCCGCGCCGATGCGGGCAGCGCGCGCGTAGGCGACCGGGATCATCCAGGCGAGATCGAGATCGCCCTCCGCGAGGCCGTCGACGAGCTGGGGCCAGCCGGGCATCACGAGGATCTTCACGAACGGGCGGACCCGACGCGCGATCTCCTCCAGCGCGCTGCGCGCCGTCGGATCGAGGGGCGCGAGCGTGCCGAAGCGCATCCGGTTCGGCAGCGCGTGGCGGCGCACGGTCGGCACGTCGATCGGGGCGGCCGGCCTCGACGGCGCCCACGGCAGCCGCAGCACCGGCGAGGCGCGGAAGGAGGGCGGCCCCTCCGGCTCCTCGGAGTCGCCGTCGCCCGCGAGCATCGACGCCTCCGCGGCGCGGGCGGCGCGCGCGAGCCCGCCGACGTCGAGCGACGAGCGGAACATCGACGACGGAGGGCCGGCGAAGGCCTGCTCGCGCGAGCGCGCGTACAGCTCGGTCTCGCGCAGCGCGTGGACGAGCTCGCGCATCGTGCTCCGCCGCTCACGGTCCGGATCGATGGCGCGATGGATGATCGTCGCGAGCTCGGTCGGGACGTCGGCGCGCTCGTCGACCGGCACCGGCGGGCCGTTGGAGATCGAGCGCGCGAGCGAGGCGAGATCCGGCGCGATGTACGGGACCGTGCCGGTGACGCAGCGATAGAGCACGGCGCCGAACGACCAGACGTCGACGCGCCCGTCGAGCTCGACGACGCCGAGCGCCTGCTCCGGCGCCATGAAGGCGAACGTTCCCATGGGCCCGCGACGCGGCGCGCTCTCCGCGTCGGGGCGCTTGCGCGGCATGAGCTTCGAGAGGCCGAAATCGATGAGCTTGGGCACCGAACCGCCGAGCTGTTCGGCGATGAAGATGTTCGACGGGGTGACGTCGCGGTGGACGATGCCGAGCGCGTGAGCGGCCTCGAGCGCCTCGGCGACCGGCAGGAGCAGCGCGACCGTCTCCTCGGCGGGGAGGCGCCCCTCGGGGCGCGCCTCGAGCTCACGGCGGAGATCACGGCCCCGCAGCAGCTCTTGCACGATGAAGAGGGCGCCGGTGGTCGCGTCCTCGCCGGTCTCGTAGATGGCGACGATGTTCGGGTGCTCGACCATCGCCGCCGTCCGGGCCTCGCGCAGGAAGCGCCGCACGCGGCCTCGCGACTCGTCGGGCGTGGGCTCGAGGAGCTTGAGCGCCACCAGCCGTCCGCTCGAGAGCTCGGTCGCCTGGTAGACGCGCCCCATGCCGCCGCGCGCGAGCAGGAAATCGAGGCGGTAGCTATCGCCGAGGACGCGCCCGACCCAGGGGTCCAGCTCGCTCATCTCGCGCGCCTCGGAGAAGCCACGTGGGTTCATACGTCGCACGGGCGGCGGCCGAAAGGGAGGTGCGCGAGCGAGACGGAGAGCTTCTCGCGCCGGGACGGGACGTCGCCGACGTCGCGAACGCGACCGTAGCTGGCGCGCGAGGCCGCATGCCGCGCCTCCCAAGATGACGGCGAACTCGCACTTGCTCTTAACTTCAAAGCGTCGGCGTCCGTCGATCTCGAGGCCCACCGTGTCCGAGCCCGAACGCCACGATCTCGCCGCCTCCTCGTCGCCCGTGACGGACGAAAGCTCGCCGCCGCAGGACGTCTCCGGCGCGCTGCTCAACGTGCGCATGGTCCACGGGATGATCGGCGGCGTGGCGGCGGCGCTGCGCGAGGCGTCCACGCAGGCGACCGCCCTGTCGACGACCGCACGCGATACCCACGGCGCCGCGGCCGGGCTGGCGACGCACGTCGACGCGCTCGGAGCGCAGCTCGTCGGGATCGCTGCTCAACTTCCTGCGCGACTGGCTCGTGAAGCACATCCAGGGGAGCGATCGCGCGCTCGGCGCGTTCCTGCAGACCAAGAGCGCGGCCTGACGCATCGCTGCAGTCGACCGCTCTTTGCCAATCTTCCGCCGAACGACCGCGCAGCGGCGCGGAG
>CAIXWQ010000685.1 GCA_903923175.1 uncultured delta proteobacterium
CCGGCGCGGAGCACGTCCCGCGAGAGGCGCCCCGACGCGGCGACCAGCCCGCGCACGCCGCGCGCCAACCCGCGGCCGAGCGCGCGCGCGCAGCCGTCGGTGACCCCCGCGACGGCGTCGACGAGCTTCGAAGACGCGACCGCGTGGAGCCCCGCCCCCACCGTTCGCTCGAAGTCGCCGACGCTCGTCATGTCCGAGACGACAGGGTGCTGAACACGCGTGGCGTGTCGGTGGGACGCGCGTGACGATCGCGCGAACTCGGGCGACCCGGCGGGAGCTCGCGGCCGCGGCCGCGCTCAGGCTGCGAGCTCGACCCGATCGCCGCCCGACTGCTTGGCGCGGTACGAGGTCTCGTCGGCGCGGCGCAGGAGCGACGCGGCCGTGTCGTCGGCGCGCACCGAAGCGAGCCCGACGCTCGCGGTGACCGTCGCCCGGCCGTGGCCGAACTGCTCGCCGACCGCGCGCACGGCGGCGACGATGCGCGACGCGGCCCGCTCGGCGTGCGCCGCGTCGGCGTCGAACAGCAGCACCACGAACTCGTCGCCACCGAAGCGCGCGACGACGTCGGTCTGCCGCGTCGACTCCAGCAGCGCGAAGCCGATCTCGCGCAGCAGCTGATCGCCGCGCAGGTGCCCCTGCGCGTCGTTCACCCGCTTGAAGCCGTCGAGATCGAACATCAGCAGCGCGATGGCGCGGCCACGGCGCGCGAACGCGAGCCCCTCCTCGATGCGCTCGATCAGGTGGCGGCGGTTGAAGAGGCCGGTGAGCGGATCACGCCGCGAGATCTCCTCGAGCCGGGCGTTCGCCGTCACCAGCGCCTCCTCTCGCGCGCGCAGCGAGCGGACGAGGTAGCCGACGATCAGCGCCGTCGTGAACATCATGAGCGAGGTGAGCGCGGCCGCCGGGACGATCTCGCTCATCGACGGCGCGTGGGCGGCGCGCTCGGGGGCGTCGGGCGCGTAGGCGAGCCACGCGCGGCTCTCGGCCAGCAGGAGGCCGCCGTAGGTGAACGTGACGAGGAACGCGTGCGCGACGCCGACCCGCAGGCTGACCACGAGCGAGTTCAGCATGCCGCTGAAGAAGTAGAGGGCGATGAGCGGCGTCGAAACCGAGCCGAGGCGGTGAACGATCAGCGTGATCGCCGCGAGGTCGACGAGCGACGCGACGAACGAGCGGGTGCCGCCGCCGATGGCGCGGCGGATGAGCAGCAGCTCGACGCCGGCGAAGACGAGGTAGCCGACCAGCACGCCGCGCAGCGCGGCCATGGCCGGGTAGAGCACGGGCAGCAGCAACAGCGCGACGAAGCCGAGCAGCAGTCGCGAAAGCGACGCTCGGAACATCATGCGCTCCGGCGAACGCACCTCCATCGCCCTCCCCCGTGCTCCCCTCGTCTCCCCTCGTGCTCGCCGCGTCGGACCAAGGAGCGTTCAGCGGCGCGCGGGCGCCTCGCCGGTCGGCAGCGCCGCGCCGCGCTTCGCCAGCGTGTTCTTCGAGCGGCGCCCGAGCAGGCGACGCGTGGCGATCGGCGCAAGGCGCGGGATCTCGGCCTCGAGGTCGTGCGCGGCCTCGAAGGCGTGCACGACCTCGCCGAGGACGTGGAGGTTCACGCCGTCGAGGAAGTCGAGCTCGGCCTTCCGCTGCTTGTGGTCCGCGGGGAGCTTTCGCACGCTCGCGCGGGCCTGCGCGGCGCTGCCGCGAACGTCCGCGGCGGCGGCGACGAGCTTCGCGACGTAGTCGTGCGACAGCCGCGCGAGGCGCACGCGCGTCGAGAGCGAGTCGCCGTCGTGCTCGAGGAACTCGTCGCAGAGCTCGGCCATCTGATCGAGCGAGGCGGCGAGCGAGTCGGCGTCGTCGCCGGTGCCGATCAGGCTGTCGACGTGGAGCCGCAGCGCCTCGTTGCGGCTCGCGATCGTGCGCAGCACCGTCTTCGCCTGCTCGCGCAGCAGCAGCGCCCGGTTGTACGAGGCGCGCGCGCCGATCTGCTTCGGATCGCTGAGCGTCTCCTCGCTCGAGTGCTCGCCGGCCGACTCGTCGAAGGCGATCTTGAGCGCGAGCGCGCGATCGACGCCGACCGCGAGCAGCTCGGGCGAGAAGCCCATGAGCGCGTCGCGCTGCTCGGGGGTCGCGTTCGACCATACGTCGAACGCGTGCGAGTAGATGCGCGACGTGTCGGCGATCACGCGCTCGCTCTCGATCTGCGCGCCGAGCGCCGTGAAGCCCTCGCGCGTGTAGACGTCGAGGATGGCTTCGAGGAGGGAGTCGTCCGGGCGCCCGAGGTAGTGGGCGAGCGCTTCCAGCGAGTGCGTCGCCGGAGCTTCGTACCGTAGGTCCATGGCGCCCGAGCGTACCGCAGCTTCGCCGAAGGGCCGCGGGTCGAACGCCGCACCGACATCGACGCCAGGTCGGCCGCGTCGGACCGACACGCGGCGCGCACGCCGGCCGCGCGCCCAGGGCTCGAGCGGAGGGGCGCCGCAATCGGCCGACGAATCGGCGAGATCAGCGGCGCGACGCGCGGCGCTCGACCTCGCAGACCGCCTCGCCGCCGGTGAGCGCGCGGTGCGGCTCGCCCGCCGCCTCGGGGCCGAGGAAGCGGGCGACCAGCGGGAAGATCTCGACGCCGACCCGCGCGCCGACCGCGAGATCGCCGTGCCCGTAGTCGTGGCGCGCGTCGTAGTCGCGCCCGAGGATCACGAAGCGCTTGTCGAGCGCGGGGTGCTCGCGCCCCCAGGCCTCGAACGCGCGCCGCACGGCGGCCGGCGGCGCGAGCCGATCGACGGAGCCCGCGAGGAAGAGCGCCGGCGCGTCGATCGCGGCGAGCCCGTCGAGCACGGGCGCCCCGTCGAGCACGACCTCGCCGCCCGTGGTGGCCCAGCGGAGGAAATCCACGTTGAGCGCGGCCGGCATGTCCTCGATGACGTTCACGAGCGCGAGGCGCGTCACGCCGTCGGCGACGTTGTGCGGGTTCACGACGAGCCCGTGGATGGGCGTCGAGAACCACTCCGACAGGAAGGCGAAGGCGCGCGCCCCCACGCGCAGCGGCAAGGTCGGCACGAGCGCCGCGGGGAGGCGACCGAGCGCGCGTGGCAGCGGGAGGTAGGGGATGATCTCGCCCGGCGAGCCGACGAAGACCGCGCGCCGGATCCGCGCGACCGGCACCGTGCGGCCGATCGCGGCGTAGAGCAGCATGCCGCCCATCGAGAAGCCGACGTAGTCGAGCGCGGCGGCGCCGGTGGCGGCGAGGATCTCGTCGACGGCGCGCGGGAGATCGTGGGCGACCATCGCGCCGAAGGTCTTCCTGCGCGCGTCGGCGCGGCTGGTCGGCGCGAGGCCCGAGCGCAGCGTGACGAGCCAGACGTCGCGGCCGATGGCGGCGAGGTGGCGGGCGAGCGACTCGTCGTGCGTGAGATCCTGATTGCGGTGGTTGGCAGCGATGCCGTGGACGACCAGGATCGGCGGCAACGCCTCCGCGGCTGGGCCCGCGCTCGGCTCGCTGGGCGCGCGGCGCAGCTCGATCGTCGCGCCGTCGCCCGTCTCGAGGCGCCGGGTCTCGCGGTACTCGAGCGGGTGTCGCAGCCGCCGCGTCCAGTAGAGGAGGTGGAGCCAACCCGCGAGCAGCAGCGTCGCGACGAGCGCGAGCGCGCAGATCGCGAGCGCCCCGGGCTCGCCGCGCAGCAGCCGATCGAGCATCGAGCGCTCCTTCCTCTACGCCGCCGCGCCTACCGGCCGACCTGCACCAGCGTCAGCGCCGGCCGGTCGAGCTCGTCGGAGCGCGCGAGGTCGAGCTCGAGCGAGAGCACCCAGCCGGTCTCGCCGTCGTCGTCGAGGAGCGCCTGCTCGAGCGTCCAGATGCCGGGGCGCCCGGTGACCGACTCGTCGCGGATGGTGAGCGTGCGCGGCGCGCGCGCGCCCGGATCCGAGCGCAGCTTCGGGTGGTCCTCGAAGAACGGCTTCGCGGCCTCCTCGAGGCGCGCCTCGGTCCAGCCGGCGTCGCCCCACGACTCGACGACCTCTTTGGCGCCCGACCACCAGCGGCCGGCGAGGCAGCGCACCAGGCGATAGACCTCGTTGCGCACGAGCACCGTGAAGGCGCGGCGATCGTCGGTGATCACGCGCTTTCGCTCGGCGACCTCCTGCAGCACCTCGGCGACCACGCGAGAGGGATCCCGCATGCGCTCCCACTCCTCGAGCAGGCTCGCGTCGGTCCCCTTCACGATCGCGGCGAAGTAGTCGATCATGTCGCGCACGTCGTCGTTCTTGGCGCGCTCCGGCACCGTCTGCACGAGGACCTTGTAGACCTCGGAGAGGTAGCGCAGGACGAGCCCCTCGGCGCGCTGCAGATCGTAGTCCTTCACGTAGTCGCCGAAGGCGGCGAAGGTCTCGTACATCTCGCGCGCGACGCTCTTCGGGCGGATGTTCTCGTGGCCGACCCAGGGGTGCTTGGCGGCGAACTCGTTGAAGCGCGCGTAGATGAACTCGGAGTCGGGCTTCGGGTACTCGAGCTTCTCGAGCGCAGCCATACGGTCGTCGTACTCGACCCCTTCGGCCTTCAGGCGCGAGATGGTCTCGCCTTTGAGCCGATCGAGCTGCTTCTGCAGGATCAGATCGGGGTGCTCGAGGATCGACTCGACGAGCGAGAGCAAGTGCAGCGGGTAGGCCGGATCGTCCTTCGGGCAGAGCTCTTCGAGCTTGGGGAGCGTCTCGAGCAAGAAGAGCGAGAGGGTCTGGTGCAGCGAGAACTCGCGCTGCAGATCCTCGGAGATGTGCACGCCGCCCGGGTGCGACTCCATGACGCCGGCGCCCACCAGCGACTTGAACAGCTCGAGCGTGTGGCGGCCGATCTTGCGCTGATCGTAGGGGCGCTCGTAGGAGTCCTTGATCAGGTGCTTGAGCGCGCGGCAGCCGTCTTTCTCGCGCGAGAGCACGTTCAGCAGCATCCCGTGCGTGACCTGGAACTTCGAGACGAGCGGCTCGGGCTCGGCGGTGCGCAGGCGCTCGAAGGTGGCGCGATCCCAGTGCGCGTAGCCGCGCTCCGGCGGCTTCTTGCGCACGAGCTTCTTCTTCTTGGCCGGATCCAGGGAGACCTTGGCGTCGATCTTCAGGTTCTCGATGACGTGCTCGGGGGCCTGCGCGATCACGTACCCGACGTCGTCGAACCCCTTGCGGCCGGCGCGGCCGGAGATCTGCTGGAAGTCGCGCACCGAGAGCACGACCATCTTCTCGCCGTCGTACTTGCAGAGCTTGGTGAAGAGCACCGTGCGGATCGGGATGTTGATCCCGACGCCGAGGGTGTCGGTGCCGCAGATGACGTTGAGCAGCCCCTTCTGCGCGAGCTTCTCGACCGCGAGCCGGTAGCGCGGGAGCAGCCCCGCGTGGTGGATGCCGATGCCGTGGCGCAGGAACTTGGAGAGGTCGCGGCCGTAGGGGCTCGGGAACTTGGTGCCGACCAGCGCCTCGTTGATCGCCTTCTTCCCCTCCTTGGTCGCGTAGTCGCTCGACATGAGGTTCTGCGCCTCTTCGGCGGCGCCGCGCTGCGTGAAGCAGACGAGGTACACGGGCCCCTTGCCGTGCTTCACGAGCGACGCGAGCGCCTCGTGCAGCGGGCTCTCGGAGTACTCGTACTGAAGCGGCACCGGGCGCTCCTTGCCGCGCACGACGACGGTCTGCCGGCCGGTGAGCTTGTCGAGCCCCTTCACGAACGGCTCGACGTCGCCGAGCGTGGCCGACATGAGCAGGAAGCGCGCGCGCGGCAGCGTGAGCAGCGGCACCTGCCACGCCCAGCCGCGATCGCGGTCGGCGAAGTAGTGGAACTCGTCCATGATCACCGCGTCGACGTCGGCGACGGCGCCCTCGCGAAGGGCCATGTTGGCGAGGATCTCGGCGGTGCAGCAGAGGATCGGCGCGTCGCGGTTCACGCTCGCGTCGCCGGTCATCATGCCGACCTTGTCGGGGCCGAACTCGCGGCAGAGCGCGAAGAACTTCTCGCTGACGAGCGCCTTGATCGGCGAGGTGTAGAACGAGCGACCTCCGCGCGCGGTGGTCTCGAAGTGCATCGCGGTCGCGACCAGGGACTTGCCCGAGCCGGTGGGCGTGTTGAGGATGACGTTCTTCCCCTCGAAGAGCTCGAGGATGGCCTCTTCCTGCGCCGCGTAGAGCGAGTGCCCGAGCTGGTCGACGTAGCCGAGGAACGCGTCGAGCATGAATTCGTCGCCCGCGTCGGCGACGTCGCGCAGGCGCTTGGCGAGAGGGGCCTCGGGGAGCAGCATGCGGCGCACGCTAGTCCGGGCGGGGCCGGTACGCAGCCGTGACGCCGCGCCCGCGCGCCTGGCGCACGCCGCCGAGACCCGATCCGCCCGTGTAAGGGCGACGCCCCTTCGCCGTTGCACGCAGGCTCCCACGACTCGGAATCCCCCATGCGCCCCCCTTCCGCCGCTGCGCCTTCCGCTCTCGCCGCTCTCGCCGCTCTCGCCGCTCTCGCCGCTCTCGTCGGGGCCGCACTCCTCACCGCCTGCGGGCCGGCCAGCCGGATCGGCGCCGGCTCGCCCGGCGTGCTCGAGGGGGCGAAGAACGAGGCGCCGAGTCGGTTCCGCAGCGACGCGCGCGCGGCGAAGGCCTTCGAGGCCCGAGCGGAGAAGGAGCCGCGCTTCTGGGAGCTCGCGAAGTGGTACGCGGGCCACGCCTACGCGCTCCCGCGCCCGAGCGGCGATTGTTACGACGCGCCGCCGAACACCCGCTGCACCAGCGACAGCCTCTCCGACGAGGAGCAAGCGACCTTCGACGCGATGAAGGCGCTCTTGAAGCGCCGCACGCCGGTGGTGCCGCCGGCGGAGGGGAAGAGCTGGGCCTTCGAAGGTCCGCCGAGCTGCGCTCCGTTCTTCGAGGCGCTCGCCCGAGCGGCAGGCGCGAACGCCGCCGCGCCGGACGCCACGGCCGATCGCACGGTCACGCTGAAGAGCTGCACCATCGAGACCTCCGCGTCGCCGAAGGTGGAGGCGAGCTGCCCGAAGGTGGTCCGCTACGAGATGTTCTGCTGCGACGGCGCCGGCTGCGACTGCCCCATGCCGGTCCCGCGGGCCGTCCTCGGAACCGGTGCTTGCACGACCTGGGAGGAGCGCGGGACGTTCGCCATCGCGGGCGCGCTGAGGACGAAGAACGGCGCCGCGATCCCGATCGACTTCGCCGAGAGGAAGACGCACGTCCGCAAGCAGCTGCTCACGCCAGGGCCACCGGCGCCCCCGCAAGCAAGCGATCCGACCCTCGATTTCGCGCTCCTCGAGACGAAGGATCAGGTCGTCACCGCCGTGCTGCCCCCGTACGAGGGGGCGCGACGGACGCTGACGTTCGCCGAATACCGGGCGGCCGTGCTCGAGGCGGCCGAGCCTTCGGGAAGCCCCGGCGGCGACGGCGAGCTGCTCGCGGCCTGCATCCCCTTCTTGCGCCAGCCGACGCCCGGCGTGCCGACCCCCCTCGGCGACGACGACGCCGCCTTCGCGCGGTGCGCCCCGTACCGGGACGCGCCGCGCTGAGCCGGTTCCGAGCACAGCTCGGCGGCGCGCCGCGCGCGGCGAGGTCGGCCCTCAGCTCGATCGCGCGCGCCCTGCCGTCGCGCGCGGCGCGTGCGCCATCGCCGCCTTGATGCGAGGGAGCGCGAGGTCGACGAAGGCGCGGACCTTCGCGGCGGTGGTGGCGCCCGCCGGGTGGACCAGGTGGACCGGAAGCGGCTCGAGCGCGTAGGGGGTCAGCAAGGAGACGAGCGTCCCCTCGCGGAGGGCCGCGGCGACCTGGTACGAGAGCGCGCACGTGACGCCGACGCCGTCGATCGCCGCGCCGATGGCCGCCTCCGCGGTGTTCACGCTGAGCACCGGACGCAGCGCCACCTGCTTCGCGCGTCCGCCGTCGGGGCCGCTGCCGAACGACCAGGTTTGGCTCGGCGTGAGCGCGGTGAACGAGATGCAGCGGTGCGCCGCGAGCTCGTGGGGAACGCTCGGACGGCCGTGGCGCGCGAGGTACGAGGGGCTCGCGCACACGACGCGCCGCACCTCGCCGAGCTTGCGCGCGACGAGCGCCGAATCCGGCAGGTGCGCGATGCGGATCGCGACGTCGATCCCTTCGTCGATGACGTGGACCACGCGGTCGAGCAGGAGGAGCCGGACGCGGACCTCGGCGTGCGCCGCGAGGAACGCGTCGACGACCGGGCGAACGTGCAGCGCGCCGAACATGACCGGCGCGGTGACCGTGAGGAGCCCTTGCGGCGCGTCGAGCGCGCCCCTGGCGCTGCGCTCCGCCTCGGCCAGCTCGGCGAGCACGCGGCGCGTGACGGCGAGGTAGCGCTCGCCGACCTCGGTGAGCGCGAGCGAGCGCGTGGTCCGGCGGAGCAGCTGCGCCCCGACGCGCGCTTCGAGCGACGCCACCGCGCGCGTGACGGCGGCCGGCGAAACACCGAGCGTTCGTGCGGCGCTCGAGAGGCTCCCCTGATCGACGGCGAGCACGAACGCTTCCATCGCCTGAAGGCGGTCCATCGCACCTTTGCGTAGCACGCACAGATGACTTGCGCAGGATGTCCGTTCCATCGGCGGTGAGGCGGCCTCAGGTTGTCCACGGTCGCGCAGCTCGCTCGCCACGCGGCGCGCGCGCGAACGAGGAGGAGCAGAGATGTCCACCGCGAGACCGAGCAGCGACGTCGCGTTCACGGCCGCCGTGAAGGCCGAGCAGACCAGGCGCGGCTCGCGCGCCGCCTACGCGCGCCTGGAGCGAGGCGAGGGCTGGTCGACCACGATCGACGACGCGCTCCGCGCCTTCCTCGCCGAGCGCGACAGCTGCTACCTCGCGACGGCGAGCGCGGACGGGCAGCCGTACGTCCAGCACCGCGGCGGCCCGCCGGGGTTCGTGCGCGTCCTCGACGACCGCACGCTCGGCTTCGTGGACTTCGCCGGCAATCGGCAGTTCATCACGCTCGGCAACCTCGCCGAGAACGCGCGCGCGTTCCTGTTCTTCATGGACTACGCGCGTCGGCGACGCATCAAGGTCTGGGGGCGCGCCCGCGTGGTCGAGGGCGACGCGGCGCTCCTCGGGAGCCTGATGCCCGAAGGCTACGCGGCGCGCGGCGAGCGAGTGATCCTCTTCGCGGTGGAGGCGTGGGACGCGAACTGCCCGCAGCACATCCCGCAGAAGGTCGACGCGGAGGGCGCCCGAGCGGCGATCGCTCGGCTCGAAGCGCGCGTGCGCGAGCTGGAGGGCGAGAACCGAGGCCTGCGCGCCGATCGCGGTCGTTGAGAGACTGTGAAACTCTCCGATGGGGTGGGCCCCGACGAATCGCATTCGGCGGGGCGGGGCGGTGCCGACCGCCCCGGTGGGCAGTGAAGAGCGCGGAATTCTTCCCGCGCTCTGACCGGCGCGCGGGGGCTCGGCGTCGGTGGAGCCTTCACCCGCCGAAGGTCGCCTCCTCGGCGCCTTGCTCGCCGTTCGGGGCCTGCGGGCAGCGGTTAAGCTGGAGCGCCGCCCGAGGCGCCCTCGCGGCGACGACTCCACGCGCGCGGTCGTTTGCGGCGCTCGCCGCTTCGCCCTACTTTGATCGGCGGGCGAGGGCCGCGAGGCCGGGCAGGAATTCATCCGGGAGGAAGCACGCATGGCGCGGGAATCGAGGGGGTCGGGGCCGACCGGACCGAGGCGCCGCGCGCGGATCGCGATCGCCCTGTCGTGCGCGCTCCCGCTCTCCCTCGTCGCCTGCGGCGGGCTCGATGCCTCGGGGCTCGGCGGCGACGGACCGGACGCGGTCGACCTCGATTCGTCCGCCTCCGACGCGCTCGACGCGTCGATCCTCGACGGCGCGAAGGACGAAGGCCCGCCCCCGGACGCCACGCAGGACACGCAAGACGCGCGCGACGCGGCGGCCGACGGCGCGCCGGACGACGGCGACGCGCTCGACGACACGCTCGACGACGCGCCGACCGACACCGGCCCGACCGACACCGGCCCGACCGACACCGGGCCAGCGCCCTGCGACGTCCTGGCGAGTCCGAAGAATGGCAACGTCACGCCCACGACGGCCGCGGCGGGCGGGGTCGCGACCTATTCGTGCGACGCCGGCTACTCGCTCGCCGGCAATGGCGGCTCCGCGACGCGAACGTGCCAGTCGGACGGGACGTGGGCGGGGAGCGCGCCGACGTGCGTCGCCAACCCGTGCGCGCCGAACCTCACGACGCCGGCCAACGGGTCGGTCAGTCGCACGAGCGGCGCGACGGGCGACCTCGCCACCTACGGCTGCAGCGGCGGTTACACGCTCGTGGGCAACGCCACCCGCGTCTGCCAGACCGACGGAACCTGGAGCGGCACCGACGCCACTTGCGCCGTGACCAGCACCGGCTGCACGCCGAACCCGTGCGCGCACAGCGCGGCGGGCTGCGTGACCGTGGGCGCCACCGGCTACAGCTGCGGCGTCTGCGCCGCGGGGTGGACGGGCACCAACTGCGACGCGCCGTCGACCTGCACCGGCGGCGTCGCGCCGACCCACGGCACGGTCTCCGCGGCGAGCGCAACCGTCGGCAACACCATCACCTACGGCTGCAGCGTCGGCTACTCGCTCGCCGGCACGGCGACGGCCACCTGCCGCTCCGACGGCACGTTCTCGAGCCCGGCGCCGAGCTGCGCTCCGAGCGCGTGCGCGCCGTCGCTGGCGGCGCCGGCCAACGGCAGCGTGACGCCGAGCGCGGGCACGACGGGCACCGTCGCGACGTACGGCTGCGACGCCGGCTACGCGCTGAGCGGCAACGCCACGCGGACCTGCCTCACGAGCGGGGCGTGGAGCGGCTCCGACCCGACCTGCTCGCTCGTCATGACCGGCTGCACGCCCGACCCCTGCGTGCACAGCGCGACGGGTTGCGTCGCCGCGGGCGGCTCGGGCTACGGCTGCGGCACCTGCGTCGCCGGCTGGAGCGGCGCGAACTGCGACCTCCCGGTGAGCTGCTCCGGCGCCACCGCGCCCGCGAACGGTGCGGTCTCGGCGGCGAGCGCGACGTTCGGCAACACCGTGACCTACAGCTGCAACGTCGGCTTCACGCGGATCGGCGCGGCCACCGCGACCTGCCAGGCGAGCGGCGCCTTCACCGGCCCTCCGCCGACCTGCGCGCCCGTCGATTGTGGCGCGCCGCCAGTGGTCACCGGCGCCCCCGCGCCGATGGTCACGGGAGGCGCGGGCGGCGGCGTGAGCGACACCTTCGGCGCCACGGCGAGCTACTTCTGCTTCGCCGGCTACGCCGAGAACGGGGCCAATCCGACCTGCGGGGCCGGCGGCACCTGGGGCGCCGCGCCGACGTGCACGCCGGTCAACTGCGGGGCTCCGCCCGTGGTGGCGAACGCGGGGGCGCCCACGGTCACCGGGGGAACGGGCGGTGGCTCTAGCACCACCCTCGCGGCGACGGCCGTGTACGCCTGCGACGCGGGCTATTCGGCGGTGGGTTCCGATCCGGTCTGTGGCGTCGGCGGCGTGTGGAGCGCGGCGCCGACGTGCGCGCCGGTCGACTGCGGGCCCCCGCCCTCGATCCTCCACGCGAGCGCGCCGACGGTCAGCGGCGGCGCAGGCGGCGGCGCGACCGACACGCTCGGCGCCACCGCCGCGTACGCGTGCAGCACGGGCTACACGAAGACCGGGGCCGACGCGACGTGCACGCCTACGGGGAACTGGAGCGCCGCGCCCAGCTGCGCCGTCATCGACTGCGGCGCGCCGCCCGCCGTCACCAACGCGGCGACGCCCACCGTGAGCGGCGGCGTCGGCGGCGGCAACTCGAGGACGTACGGCGCCACCGCCGCGTACGTCTGCAACACCGGCTTCCTCAGGATGGGCGCGAACCCGACCTGCGGTCTCGCAGCGACCTGGGGCGCGGCGCCGAGCTGCTCGCCCGTCGGCTGCGGCACGCCGCCGGTGGTGGCGAACGCGGGGACGCCGGCGGTGAGCGGCGGCGCCGGTGGCGGCGCGAGCGACACGTACGGCGCGACGGCGACGTACACGTGCAACACCGGCTACGCCAAGCTCGGATCGAACCCGACCTGCGGAGCCGGCGGCGCCTGGGGCGCGGCCCCGCTGTGCAACGCCATCTCGTGCGGCACGTACACCGACGTCGTCTACCGCACGACCGGCACCTTCGCGATCTCCAACACCGCGTTCGGCGCGGGCGATCAGACGTTCACCGGGCTCACCGCCAACGCGTCGACGCCGAGCTTCACGGGCGCGGGGGACACGACGCCGTTCGGCCGTCCGCCGCCCGCCAGCGGGACCACGTTCACCAACGGGTTCGTGCGCCTCCGCTTCACCAACGACGCGTCGGGCAACCCCATCGCGGGGACGGTCCGGCTGATCGAGTGGTACTTCCCGCTCGAATTCACGCAGACCGCGGGCACGAACCTGCACTTCAACCTCGACCACAGCGTCGGGCTGCTCGCCGCCGGGCCCGCGAACTGCGGCGGCGGCGACGCCGCCTGCACGAACCACACGCCGAGCCTCCAGCGCAGCTGCGCCGCCAACGCGCAGGGGACGCTCTCGGGCACGACGCTCAGCTGGGCGACGTGCACCCCCACCCCGTCGGGCACGAACGCGTGGAACTTCACGAGCGCGCGCGGCTCGACGGGCGCCGGATGCGCCACGGGCTACAACGCCTGGGGCAACGCGACCTGCACCTCGAGCTGCGCCTTCGTCTCTGCCGCGAACCAGGGCGACGAGTACCAGACTTGGAATCAGCCGCTGCAGGCCTTCTCGTTCAACGGCACGAACCTCAAGACCTCGACGTTCACGATGCCCGCGATGCAGGTCCCCACCGGCGGAAACCAGTCGACCACGACGCTGTCGATCACTGGCTCCACCGTCCTCGGCACGCAGTGCGGCTCGACGCCCGGGACCGATCTGATCTGCGACCTGCAGTAGCGGGGCGCCCGAGATCGACGCGGCCCGCGAGCGCGACCGAGGCGGCGTCGCCACGGCCTCCGCCGCGCTCGGCGTCGGCCGCTACGGGCAGGACGCCGAGGCCGGGACCGCCGGGCCGACGCCGCCGAGCTGCGCCGGCTGCACTTCGAAGCCGAGGCCGATGGAGATCCCGTTGCAGGTCTTGGTCGGATCCTGGGTACCGTCGGCCATGATGTCAGAGGCCTGTCGGACCTGCGTGACCAGCGGGCCGAGGAGCGAGGTGGAGCAGATACCGAGGGCGTAGCCGAGCTTCTCGTACTCGGCCACGAGCGCCTCGGTGTCGAGCACGCCGCCGATCATGCCGGCCGTCGCGCTCTTGCGGTCCGCCGAGAGGCTCATAGTCAGGCGAGCAGCGTGCAACGTCAGGTGGATCCAGGCGCCGCCCGCCCCGGTCTTGAGCGGGATCGCGAGGACGAGCGTCAGGTTGCGGCCGGCGTCGAACGTCGTGCCCGCGAGCGAGCCGGTCGGGTAGACGAGCGTCGACGACTCCGGATTCGTCGGATTGGAGAGGAGCGAAGGGTCGACAGGCCACTTGTCGGTTCCATCCCACTTGGGCTGCGCGCCGAGGCTCGTCGCGCCGAAGAGCTTCGACGGGAGCACGGCGACATCGCCCGTGGGAGCCAGGCACGTCAGCTCCAGGAGAGTCGTGAAGTCACCGTTCTGCAGGCTGCCGTTCACGTCGCTGGCCCAGGTCGGATCGAGCGAGAGCAGCACCGGAAGGAGGTTCTTCCCGAAGGCGTTGTCGATCCCCAGGTCGCCGTCCGGAAAGGACGACGCGGCGCTGGCGCCCGAGCTCGGCTGGCACAATCCGCTCCAGTCTCCGGCCGACGTCTTGCCGTCCAGGTCGAAGCCGAACTTCTTCCACTGACCGCTGTTTCCCTCTCCAAACGAGAGCGTCCTGATGGCGAGGACCTGGACGTTCGGCGCGCAGCTCGCGGCGGTGTCGGCGGCAGAATCGGTGGCAGAATCGGCGGCAGAATCGGCGGCAGAATCGGTGGCAGAATCGGTGGCAGAATCGGCGCCAGCATCGGCGCCCGTGTCGACGGGGCCCGAGTCGACCGGGGAGGTTCCGTCGTCCGCGCCGGCGTCGCTGGGGCTGTCGGCGGCGGGACTGTCGGAACAGCCCGAGCTCAGGGCGGTCATGAGCGCGAGCGCCCAGTACGGGCGGTCGATTCGAAGCGTGGGCATCGACCGAGCGTAGTCGCCCGCGCGCAACGGGTCACGGAGAGCCTCCTGACCACCGTCGCGATCGAGGGCGACGACACGGCGGCGCGGTCGACGAACAGCCTCTGAAGCGCCGCCCGCGAGGACGGTGACCGTCGGTAGGTTGCGCTCGAGTGTCCGAGACCTCGCGAGCTCGCTCGACGGTCGAGTGGCAACGAGCGTCCGATTTCAGCGACCCTCTCGGCGCTCACGGCGCGAACGCCGCGCGGCGTCGACCCGGGGCTTCGCGAAGCGACCCCTCTCGCCGTAGCCTGGCGCGACCATGCGCTCCCACTCCACGAAGCTCCTCGTCCTCCTCTCCTCCCTCGCACTCCCGCTCGCGCTCGCGAACTGCGGCGGCGGCA
>CAIXWQ010000686.1 GCA_903923175.1 uncultured delta proteobacterium
GCCTCGGCGACGGTCGGCGCGGCCCCCGGGCCCTCCCAGAGGCGAAATCCCCCGGTGAAGGCGTCTGCGTTGCTCCCGAGCTCGACGCCGTCGGGGAGGCGCCGCAGTCGCTTCGCGTTGCCGCCGCCCACGACCACGCGCTCCGGCTCGACCGCCGCGCGCAGCAGGCCGATCACCGAAAGGACGTGCCTTCGCCAGCGCGCGGCGCCGAGGCGCGCGAGGCCGCGGGCGCCGAGGTAGTCCTCGTACGAGCGCCCCTTCCGATAGGGGAGGTGGGCCAGCTCCATCGGCTCGATCCGGCCGTCGACGATCATCGCGGATCCGAGCCCGGTCCCGAGGCCGAGGAAGAGCATGCGCCCGCCGCCGTAGCTGCCGAGCGCCTGCATCGCCGCGTCGTTGACGATCTCGACCGGGCATCCGAAGGCGGACGCGAAGTCGAAGCCGACCCAGCCGGCGCCGAGGTTCTTCGGCTCCGCCACGATGCGGCCGTGGACGACGAGCCCCGGATAGCCGATCGAGACGGCGGCGTAGGACCAGTCGGCCGCGAGCTCGCGCACCGCCTTCACCATGCGCCGCGCCGTCATCCGCGCCCCGGACGCGACCTCGCGCGGCTCGCCTCGGTCGTTCGCGCGCACCTTCACGTGCGTACCGCCGACGTCGATCACGAGGACCTTCACGACGCCTCCTCCGGCCGCGTCCGGCCGCCGACGCCGGTCGGGCGACGAGCGGCTCTTCGTCCGCGAGAGCACGACTGCGCGATTGCCATGGTGGGGAGTTTGCAACTCCAGGGCCGGTTTCCCGCCGCCGCGCGCGCGCCCGGGGTCTGGCGCCGTGGATGCATCGCGAAGCCTCCTCGAGGTCTCGATGAGGGTCGCGTTGGTTTCGACGTGCGCACTGCCGACACCGCCGACGGGCTACGGCGGCACCGAGCTGGTCGTGGCCGAGCTCGCCCACGGGCCGACCGAGCTGGGCCACGACGTGTTCGTGTACGCGACCGGCGACTCGGGCCGCACGGCCGGCTGCGCTACCTCGAGCCCATTCACGTCTGGCCGCCGGACGAGGAGGCCGCCTTGCGGCACGCGCGCTCGCGTTCTCCGAGCTCGTTCGTGCCGACGTCGACGTCGTGCACCTCAACGACACCGCGGCGCTCGCGGTGCTCGAGCCGCTGCGGGTGCCGCGCGTCGCGACGCTGCATCACGACCGCGACGAGCAGCTGCTCGCGCGCTACCGCCGCACCGCCTCGGCGTCGCTGGTCGCGATCTCGCGGCGCCAGGCGGCGCTGCACCCGGAGCTGTCGTTCGCGCGCGTCATCCACCACGGGCTCGACCCGGCGCGCTACCCGCTCGGCGACGGAGCGGGGCGGTACGCGGCCTTCCTCGGGCGGTTCGCGGAGGAGAAGGCGCCGCACCTCGCGATCGACGCGGCGGTGCGCGCCGGGCGCCCGCTGCAGCTCGGCGGCGACGTCCACGAGGTGGCGCGCGCGTACTTCGAGCGCGAAGTGCGGCCGCGGCTGTCGCGGCACCGCGCGACGACGGCCTGGCTCGGCGAGCTCGGCCACGCGCCCAAGCTCGCGCTGCTGCGCGGCGCGGCGGCGCTGCTGATGCCGCTCGCGTGGGAGGAGCCGTTCGGGCTGGTGATGATCGAGGCGATGCTCGTCGGCACGCCGGTGATCGCGTTCGCGCGCGGCAGCGCGCCCGAGGTCGTGGAGGAGGGGCTCACGGGCCACCTCGTGCGCGGCGTCGAGGAGATGGCGACGCGCCTGCGCGCGATCGACGGGTTCGATCGTGCGCGCTGCAGGGCGCGCGCGATCGAGCGCTTCTCGTACCTGCGCATGGCCCGCGAGCACGAGGAGCTCTACCGCGCGCTGCTGGCGCGCGAGGCGCGCGACGAGCGCGACGAGCGCGACGAGCGCGCGAGCCGAGCGTCCACGTCGGCGCCCCGCGGGGATCGTGATGTCGACCCCGGTTGAGCCCGATCCGTTCGACGACGGGCGTCCGTCGATCCTCGAGCTCGCGTCCGCGCGCGACGTCGAGACGCTCGTGCGCGCGCGCGGCGCGGCGTTCCTCGTGACCAATCGCGAGGGGAACGTCGCGCCCGCCGGGGCGCGCGAGCTCGGGCTGTTCGAGAGCGACACGAGGTTCCTGTCCTTCTACGAGCTGCGGGTCCGCTCCGGGGACGTGGCCTACCTCTCGGCCGAGTCGTCCTCGGCCCCCTACAACCAGATCGATCTGATGCTCTCGGGGCTCGAGCGCGAGAGCGTGCTCGGCGACCCGCAGCACTTCCTGCACATTCGCCGGAGGCAGCTGCTCGACGACGGCTTCGTCGAGGACGTGGCCTTCACCAACTACCTGCGGCGGGAAGTGTCGCTCGACGTGCAGATCGCCTTCGACGCCGACTTCGCCGACATGTTCGAGGTGCGCGGGCTGCAGAGGCCGCGGCGCGGCGTGCTGCGCACGCCCGTGGTCGACGGCGCGCGCGTCGTGCACGGCTACCGCGGGCTCGACGACGTGGAGTACCGCACCACGATCGCCTTCGAGCCGGCCCCCGGACGGCTGCAGCAGCACGTCGCGGACTTCGGGCTCTTGCTGGCCGCCGGCGAGTCGAAGTCGATCGAGGTGCGCGTGCTGCCGCATCGCAAGGGCAAGCCTCCCAGACTCGCGCCGCGCCCGTTCGCCGAGCGCTGCTCCGAGGCACGCGCGGAGGCGGAGGCCTTCCGCGCGGGCTCGACGCGCTTTCGCTGCGACGACGCGGTGATGCAGCAGACCCTCGATCGCTCTTCGGCGGACCTGTACTCGCTGCGCCTGCCGCGCGGCGAGCATCGGCTGCTCGCCGCCGGCATCCCGTGGTTCGCGGCCCCGTTCGGGCGCGACTCGATCCTCGCCTCGTACGCGGCGCTCCCCTTCCATCCCGCGCTCGCGCGCGACGCGCTCGGCTTCCTCGCGGCCTACCAGGGGCGCAAGCACGACGACTTCACCGAGGAGGAGCCGGGCAAGATCCTCCACGAGCTCCGGTTCGGCGAGGTCACGCGCACGCGCGAGATGCCTCACTCGCCGTACTACGGCAGCGTGGACGCGACGCCGCTGTTCGTCGTGCTCGCCGACGCGTACTTCCGGGTCACGGGCGATCGCGCGACGCTCGACGCGCTCCGGCCCGCGCTGCTCGCGGCGCTGGGATGGATCGACGCGCAGAGCGACGAGGGGCGGCACTTCGTCACGTACCGGAAGCGCACCGAGCGCGGGCTCGACAACCAGGGCTGGAAGGACTCGTGGGACTCGGTGGTCGACGTCGACGGCACGCTCGCCGAGCCGCCCGTCGCGCTCTGCGAGGTGCAGGGCTACTGCGTCGACGCCTACTCGCGCGCAGCGAGGTTGCTCGGCGCGCTCGGCGAGCCTGCGCTCTCGGCGACCTACGCGGAGCGCGGCGAGCGCCTGCGCGAGCGCGTCGAGGACGAGCTCTGGCTCGGCGCCGAGCGCCGCTACGCGTACGCGATCGACGGGCGAGGGCGGCGCCTGCGCACGGTGGTGTCGAACCTCGGCCACCTGCTCTGGTCGCGCGTGCCCACCGAGGAGCGCGCGCGCGCGGTCGCCGAGGCGCTGATGTCGCCCGCGTCGTTCACCACCTACGGCATCCGGACGCTCGCGCGCGGCCAGGCGCCGTTCAACCCGCTCAGCTACCACAACGGCACGATCTGGCCGCACGACAACGCGTTGATCGCGAAGGGCTTCGCGAACTATCGCATCCACGACCACGCGGTCGCGCTCTTCGCCGCGCTGCACGCGGCCTGCGCCGCGTTTCGCGATCGGCGAATCCCCGAGCTGTTCTGCGGCCTGGGGGGCGACGACGGCATGCTCGTCCGCTACCCGGTCGCGTGCAGCCCGCAGGCGTGGGCCGCCGCGGCGCCGTTCCTGCTGCTCCAGGCGACGCTCGGCATGCACTTCGACGCCGACCGCGGCGAACTCTTGATCCGTGATCCGCGCCTGCCGGCCCCGCTCGGCGAGCTGACGATCGAGGGCATGCGGATCGCCGGCTCGCGCGTGTCGCTACGCTTCCTGCGCGCGGGTGATCGCTGCCACGTCGAGGGGCTGACCGTCTCGGGCGCGCCCCTGCGGGTGCTGATCGACGTGTCGGCCGGCGGAGCGTGAGGGGGAGGCGCGGAGGCCCGGACGATCCCGGCGCACGCAGCGCCCGCGCCACCTACGACTCACCTGCGCGCGTCGTCCGCGGTCGGGCGCGGCACGGGCTCTCGATCGAGCCACTTCTGCGCGCGGTTGAAGCGATGCGCCGCGTAGGCCGATTCGAGCGACGCGATCGAGGCCATGAACAGCGCGGTGCGCGCGCGCGCGTCCGGGGCCTCGAACGGCGGCTCCTCGGCCGGGTCGGAGGCGACCGCGAGGAAGTCCTCCGCGATCGCGGTCCGGCGTGCGGCGTAGTCCGCGAGCGGCTCGTCGTGGAGCGGACGTTCGGGGAGGGGAATCCAGCTCGCCATCGCGAGCACGAGCCAGCCGACGATGGATTTCATGCGGGCGGCTGCGATGCGAGGCGCGCGCGCGCCATCGCGGCGACAGCGAAGAAGAGGGCCCGCTGCGCCCGCGCTTCCTCGCGCGAGCGCGCCGAGCCTCACCCCGCTCGGAGGACGACCTTGAGCGCCTTCGTCTTCGCCGCGTGCTCGAAGATGTCGTAGCCCTTCAGCATCTCGCCGAACGGCAGCTCGTGGGACACGAGCTTCCTCGGCGACAGGCGACCCGCGAGGCTGCTCTTGAGGAGCATCGGCGTGGTGTCGGTGTCGACCAGCCCCGTCGTGATCGTCACGTTGCGCGTCCAGAGCGTCTCGAGCTTCAGCGCGACGCTCTTTCCGTGGACGCCGACGTTCGCCAGGCGCCCGCCGGCCGCGAGGACGTCCTGGCAGACGTCGAAGCTCGAGGGGAGGCCGACCGCCTCGATGGCGACGTCGACCCCTCGACCGCTCGTGAGCTCCATCACCCGCTCGACGGCCCGGCCGTCGCGGCCGTCGACGAGCTTGGTGGCGCCGAGCGTCTTGGCGATCGCGAGCCTGTTCTCGTCGAGGTCGACGACGATCAGCTCGGCCGGCGCGTAGAGCTGCGCGGTGACGAGCGCGGCGAGCCCGATCGGGCCGGCGCCGACGATGGCGACCGTGTCGCCCGGCTTCACGCCGCCGTTGCGCACGCCGACCTCGAAGCCGGTCGGGAGGATGTCGCTGAGCATCACCAGCGCCGCGTCGTCGAGCCCCGGCGGCGCTGCGTACAGGCTGTTGTCGGCGTGGGGGATGCGGACGTAGCCGGCCTGCGTCCCGTCGATCCGGTGTCCGAGGATCCAGCCGCCGTCGGCGCAGTGCGAGTACATGCCCTTCTTGCAGGCCTCGCAGCGGCCGCACGACGTGATGCACGAGATGAGCACGCGCGCGCCCGGCGCGAAGCCGGAGACCGCGGCGCCGATCTCTTCCACGACGCCGACCCCCTCGTGACCGAGGATTCGACCTTCGACCACCGCGGGGACGTCGCCCTTGAGGATGTGGAGGTCGGTTCCGCAAATGGTCGTCGCGACGACCTTGACGATCGCGTCGGTAGCCTTCTGCAGCGCGGGCCTCGGCCGCTCCTCGAACGCCTTCTTCCCGGGACCGTGATAGACGATGGCCTTCATCTCCGCCGGCAGCTGCAAGATGGTCTCCCGCGCCGCGAACCGTGCGCAGGGACGCGCGTCACGCCATGGCCGCGCGCAGCCGCGGGAGCACGATCTCTTCGGTGTCGAGCAGCGCGCGATCGCCCATCGCAGGCTCGGCCTCGAGGCCGGCTCGCGTGAGCGTCTCGATCGCCGCCGTGAGATCGACGCCCACGTTCTGCCGCTTCTTCGTCTCGCGCAGCGCCTCGACGGACGCGGTCTCGATGCCGATGAAGACCGAGGTGAAGCCCGCTTCGACCATCTCGCGCACGAGGTCCTCGTCGGCCGCGAGGTTCACGCTCGCCTCCGGGTAGAACGCAAAGGGCTTGCCCCGCTCGGCCTGCGACGCGCGCAGCGCGGGCAGCAGCTTGCGGACGGCGCTCTTGTCGCCGATGAAGTCGTCGTCGACGAAGAAGAGCGAGCCGCGGGTCCGTGGTCGCACAGCCGTCGCGCCGGTCGACCACGCGCGCTCGCGCCGCGAGGCCTGCCCCCCGGTGCCCTGCGCGCCCGCGGCAGAACGCCGCGCGCGTGGCGTCATGGTGGTCGAGCCATGCGAGCGGCGACGCGTTCGGCAGCGCGGGGCGCCGCGCGAGACGGTCCTGCCCGGCGCGCGCACCCGCTCGCGCGCATTGGCGCGCAAGCTCCGGCATCCTGCCGTCGCGCCCGGCAAGTCGTGGCTCGAATGTGCGTGAGAGGGGCGCACCCACGGTCGAGGCGTTGGTCAGTCTCTTGCGGAGTGCCGGTGCGCAGCCGAAGGGGCGACGAAGGAGCGAGGGCGCAGCGGCCCCGCCACGCGTCTCGACCCGGTGGGCTCGGGTGCGATCCGCGTCGAACCTCGAGGGGGGGCGCGCCGTCGCGGGGACGCGCGCCCTCGGGGCGCGAGGGAGCAGAGTGTCATGCAGCCGATCCGATCCGACCGGGCGAAGCGTGCGCCCCGCAATGGCGACGTGCTCCGGCCGTGGATTGGCAAAGAGAGTCCGACCTGAGCCAACTGCCGAGCAGGGGCTGCCGCTTGGCGCTTCGGGTGCAATCGCGGTGCCGCGGCGGCTCGGCGCTCCAGACTCTGCGCCGACCGCTCGGGCCTCGCGTGCGCGAGGCCGAGGACGGCGAGCAGGCGCTCGCGTTGCTCCGCGATGGGCCACGCCTCGCTCGCGCCGTAGAGATGGTCGGCCGGGGGGCCTTCGCATGATCACGAGGCGCGCGAGGCGCGCGAGGCTCGGCGCGCGCGTCGCCTGGCGCCCTCGGGGCTCGCCCCGCGCCGCCGCGGTGCTATCGTGCTCCAACGATGAAGCGCGAAGCCGCCGAAGCCTGCTGCCCGCCGCCCGCGGGCAAGCCCGATCTGCGCCCGATCGAGGGCGCCGAGGCCGACGAGGAGCTCGCGACGCTCTGCAAGGCGATCGGCCACCCCGCGCGCGTGCAGATCCTCCGACTGCTGGTCAGCAAGGAGGCCTGCATCTGCGGGGACATCGTCGAAGAGCTCCCTCTCGCGCAGTCGACCGTGTCGCAGCACCTGAAGGTCCTCAAGGAGGCCGGTCTCATCCGCGGCGACGTCGACGGGCCGCGCGTCTGCTACTGCATCGAGCCCCGCACGCTGCGCCGACTGAAGGCGCTGATCGGCGGCCTCTGAGGCTACCGCCGCTCGCTACGTGTATCGTCCGACACCGATTCCCTCGAGGTCCCCATGGTCACCATCCGCGTCTTCGATCCCGCGCTCTGCTGCTCCACCGGCGTCTGCGGCACCACCGTCGATCCCGAGCTCGCCCGCTTCGCTGCCGATCTCGACTGGCTGACGAAGCAGGGCGTCGCCGTCGAGCGCTTCAACCTCGCGCAGCAGCCGGGGGCGTTCGTCCAGCACGCGGCCGTGAAAGACGCGCTCACGGCGCGCGGCAACGACTGCCTGCCGATGGTGCTGCTCGACGAGCGCATCGCGGTCGAAGGCTCGTACCCGTCGCGCGAGACGCTCGCCGCGCTGGCCGGCGTCGTCCTGCGCAAGCTCGAGATCGCGCCGGCTGCGTCCAGCGGCTGCTGCGGATCGTCGAGCGACGCGGCTTCGTCTAAGAAGACGAGCTGCTGCTGACCTCCATCGCGTGATCGCGCGACGATGACGATTGGCTGCGTCCTTCCCGAGCGACCTGCGTCTTCGGGAGCAGGAGGTTTCCCATGACCCAGCGTTCCCATGACGAGGTTCGAGGCGCGGTGCGCGAGCTGTACGGCCAGGTCGCCAAGAGTGACGGCGCGGTCGGCTGCGTGCCGGGCTGCTGCGGCGGCGTGAACGAGAAGCTGAGCCTGGCGCTCGGCTACACGGAGGAGGAGCTCGCCGCGGTGCCCGAAGGCGCGAACCTCGGCCTCGGCTGCGGCAACCCGCAGGCGATCGCGGCGCTGAAGCCCGGCGAGACGGTGCTCGATCTCGGCGCCGGCGGGGGCTTCGACTGCTTCCTCGCCGCGCGGCAGGTCGGTGCGAGCGGACGCGTCATCGGCGTCGACATGACCCCGGACATGGTGAGCAAGGCGCGCGGGAACGCGGCGCGCGCCGAGGTGAAGAACGTCGACTTCCGGCTCGGCGAGATCGAGCACCTGCCGGTCGCCGACGGCACGGTCGACGTCATGCTCTCGAATTGCGTGATCAACCTCTCCCCCGACAAGGGGGCCGTCTTCCGCGACGCCTTCCGCGTGCTCAAACCGGGCGGGCGGCTCGCCATCTCCGACGTGGTGAAGCTCGGCGCGCTCCCCGAGGAGCTCGAGTCGCAGCTCGCCGCGCTCACCGGTTGCATCTCGGGCGCCGCGAGCGTCGACACGCTGCAGGCCCTCCTGCGCGTCGCGGGCTTCGAGGAGGTCCGCATCGCGCCGAAGCCCGAGAGCGCGGCGTTCATCCGCGAGTGGTTCCCGAGCTCGGGCGCCGAGAAGTTCGTCGCCTCGGCGACGATCGAGGCGAGGAAGCCGGGCGGTGCGCAGAGCGCGCGCGCCGACGAACCCGGGGCCAGCAAGGGGTGCTGCGGGCCGGACTGCTGTCGCTGAGTCGACCGACTCGACGAGGGCGCCCCGCTGCGGCGCGGCGCCCCGGCGAGCGTCGGGCGACTTCGCGGATCCGACGAACGCGGGACGCGAGCCCGCCGAATGTTTGCGTCCTCGGCGCGTCCCCAGCGTCTTCGGAGGGGTGAGGGCCATGAACCAGGACGCGAACGAGACCCGGCCGGACGGCGAGGGGCCCATGGCCTCGGACAGCGGCAGCGAGACCACCAGCCCCGCCTCCGCCGAAGGCACGCGCCCCGGCAAACGCGCGATGACGCCGGTCTACCTGGCGCTGCGTGACGGGCTCCGTCGCTTCGTCGCGCGCCGGGTGCGCCCCGAGCACGTCGACGACCTCGTGCAGGACATCCTGCTGCGCATGCACGAGCGCGCGGGCGATCTTCACGACGAAGCGCGCCTGCCCGGGTGGGCGTTCCGGATCGCGCAGTCGGTCGTCGCCGACCACCATCGGCGCAAGCGCCCCGAGATCGCCAGCGCCGACGCCGCGGAGCACGAGGCCGACGACGCCGAGGCCGACGCCGACGGGAACGTGAACGAGATCGTCGCAGGGTGGCTCCGGCCGATGCTCGCGTTGCTCCCCGCCGAGTACGAGCAGGCGGTCGAGCTCGTCGACGTCGAGGGGCTCAGCCAGCGCGCGTACGCCGAGCGGGCGGGCCTCTCCATCTCGGGCGCGAAGTCGCGCGTGCAGCGCGGCCGACGGATGCTCGAGGAGGTCGTGCGCGCCTGCTGCGACCTCGAGACCGACGCGCGCGGGAACGTCATCGGCTACCAGCGCCGCGCCTGCGGCTGCGGCGACACGAACGAACGTGGCGACGCGAACGGCGACCGCGGCGGCTGCGCGGCCGGTCGCTGATCTTCGGAGGTCTTCGCGGCGGAGCGCTGAACCGGAATGGACGAGCTCGCGAGTCCCATGAAGGTCGACGCGCACGGGCGGCGCTAGCGGCAATCGTCGATGCGAGGGGGGGACCTCGAACGCTCGCCGGGCGCCGATCCACGCTCGTCCGGCACAATGGATACCCATGGGCGCTTGACCGCCCCCGCTTCGTGTATATCGTCGATGAACGATTCGCTCGACCCGCCTCGGACGAGGCGTGGCGGCGGCGTACACCGCCTCGCGCACCGAGCTCCCCATGATCTCTTCCCCGACCCGCATCCTCTTCTTCACCGGCAAGGGGGGCGTGGGCAAGACCTCGATCGCGAGCGCCACCGCCATCGCGCTCGCCGACGCGGGGAAGCGCGTGTTGCTCGTCAGCACCGACCCGGCCTCGAACCTCGACGAGGTGCTCGGCGTGACGCTCTCGTCCGCCCCGAGGCCCGTGCCGAGCGTGGCGCGGCTCTCGGCGATGAACATCGACCCCGAGCAGGCGGCGCGCGACTACCGCGAGCGCGTCGTCGGCCCGTACCGCGGCGTGCTGCCGCCGGCCGCCCTCGCGAGCATCGAGGAGCAGCTCTCGGGCGCGTGCACCGTGGAGATCGCCGCGTTCGACGAGTTCTCCAAGGTCCTCGGCGATCCGGCGGCGACCGCGAGCTTCGATCACGTGATCTTCGATACGGCGCCGAC
>CAIXWQ010000687.1 GCA_903923175.1 uncultured delta proteobacterium
GCGACGGGCGCCGCGGCGAGCCCGACGGCGCCGGCCAACGCCGAGGTCGAGGAGCCGGACCCCACGGAGTCGGGCGAGCCGATCACGATGGAGGTCGTGCTCGCCGCGTCGGTGAAGAAGGCCGACTTCCCGAAGGCGACGACGACCGACGGCGAGTGCTGGAAGACGGCCATGCTCGAGGGCAAGCACGACAAGGACTTCGCGACCCTCCTCGGCAAGTGCGGCACGCCGACCGGGCTGCGCGAGTACACGAAGCCGGTGTCGGGCCACCTGCACTTCAAGAAGGACAAGCGCGACACGTTCTCCATCAAGCTGCGCGGCGGCTACTGCTACCGCTACTTCGCCGTCGGCGACGCGGCGACGCAGGACATCGACATCCTGATCACGACCCCCACCGGCGCGATCGTCGGCACCGACCACGGCGAGGGCCCGGCCGCGATCATCGAGAGCGAGCGCCCGTGGTGCGCCACGCAGGACGTCGAGTACCAGCTCCACGTCGAGGTCGATGGGACGGGCAAGGGGCGCTACACGTTCGGCGTCTGGGCGCGCCCGCAGTGAGCCGCGGCCGGATCTCGCGCGCGGGGGCGTGAGCCGCTCGGCGCGCCCGCCTCACCCCTTCTTCGACCCGGCACCGCCAGCGCCAGCCCCTTCGGCGACCTCCGCCGTCCCGAGCCAGAAGCGCAGCACCAGAGCCGCCGTCGCCGGATCCGCGGCCGCGCGATCGTGCGCCGGGACGCGGAAGTCGGGGTGCTCTTCGAGCGCCTTGGGCGCCGGCGAGCCGCTCGGCAGCGCCGTCGGGACGGCCTCGGCCTCGAGCAGCGGCGTCGGCGTCTCGATGACGCTCGGCGCGGTCTTGGCGCGACGCGCGCGCACGGCGAACAGCAGGATCAGCAGCACGCCGCCGGCGGCCAGGAACTTCCAGTACTTCTTCGCGTTGGTGCCCACCGCGGTCCACGTGATGGCCTTGGGCGCCTCGAGGCTCGCGAGCGCGGGCTCGCCGTCGTCGAACGGCACCGACTCGACCGTCACGACGTCGCCGCGCTTCTCGTCGATGCCGACCGCGGCCTTCACGAGCGAGGCGACCTTGGCGAGCTCCTCTTTCGAGCGGAGCACCGGCGCGCCGCCGCCCGGCGGGCGCACGCCGTCGAGCACCACGGCCACCGTGAGGCGCTTGAGCACGCCGCTGGTGGTCACGCGCTTCTCGCTCACGTGATCGACCTCGAAGTTGCGCGTGTGCGACTCGCGCACGACCTTCGAGCTCGCGGCGGTCGTCGTCGCCGTCGCGTCGCTCCCCGGCGCGTTGCTCTCGGCGCCCGGGACGCCCGCGGCGGTGATGCCGTCGCCGCCGGCCATCTCCTTGGACGCGGTCTCGCTGCGGAGCGCGGTCTTGGCGGGGTCGTAGCGGTCTTCCTGGTGCTCGACGCGCGAGCTGTCGAGATCGGCGCTCACGCGCACGTCGACGTGCCCAGGGCCGAGCACGCGCTCGAGCATGGCGCGCGCGCGCTCCTCGAGCCCCGACTCGATGGTGCGCGTGGTCGGCGTGCCTTCGCCGTCGGCGAGCCCGCCGTTCGCGTCGGCGCCTGCGCCCGTGCCGTTGCCGGTGCGCGCGCCGTGCAGCATCGCCCCTTCGGTGGTCACGAGGGTCACGCGCTCCGGGCCGAGGCCGGGGACGGCCGACGCCGAGAGGCGCACGATGCCGGCGATCTCGCCCGGCGACAGCACGCGGCCGCCGCGCAGCTTGATGACGACCGACGCCGAGGCCGGCTCGCTGCGCGACACGAAGACCGACTTCTCCGGCAGCACGAGGTGCACGCGCGCCGCCTGCACGGCGGAGATGCTGCCGATGGTGCGCGCGAGCTCGCCCTCGAGCGCGCGGCGGTAGAGCACGCGCTGCTCGAACTCGGTGGCGCCGAGCCGCATCTTGTCGAAGCTCTCGAAGCCGACGCCGCCGCCGCGCGGCAGCCCCGCCTGCGCGAGCTCGAGGCGCAGCTCGTGGACGCGCGCCTCGGGGACCTCGATGGTCGCCTCGTCGCTCGACAGCTTGTAGGGGACCTTGAGCTCCTTCAGCTTGGTCACGAGCGCGCCGGCGTCCTCGCGATCGAGCTGCGAGAAGAGCGTCGCGTAGGGCTCGTTCACCGAGCGGAACACGACCCAGGCGCCGAGCAGGAGCGCGATCGCGAGCGTCGAGCCGAGGAGGATCCGCGCTGGGCGCGAGAGCCCCGACGCGACGCCGCGCACGCGCGCCCAGACGGCGGCGAGCTGCGGGGGGAGGATCCCCTTCTTGTCAGAGGCTGGTGCGCCAGAGCTCATGGAAGGCGTCGAGGAGCTTGTTGCGGACCGAAGCGACCAGCTTCAGCGAGATCTCGGCCTCCTTCACCGAGATCATCGTCCCGTGGATGTCGTCGGACGCCCCGACCGCGAGGGCGTCCACCTGCGCGTTGGCCGAGCGATCCGCGGAGGCGGCGCCGTCGACCATGCGCGAAAACACGTCCTCGAACGAAACGTGCGGCGCCGCGTCCGGCCGCTGGAGCGAGGGCCCCTGCTCGATCCCCGGCGGCTGGATCGGCCGCAGCTCGAGCTCCGCGCGCCCGCTGGGCACGAGGTCGATGGAGCCGACTGCGGAGGTGGAGATGGTCATGCCGGGTGGGGAACGAGAGCGGAAGTCGGTTCGGAAGGAGCGGAGAGGAGCGCGAGCCGGAGGGCTCAGCCGCCGATCTTGAGCGCGGACCGTGCCATCGACTTGATCGACTCGATGGACGTGACCCCGGCCTCGTAGGCGCGCGAGGCCGTCATCAGGTTGACCATCTCCGTCACGACGTTGACGTTGGGATACTCGACGTATCCGTCAGTATTCGCGTCCGGGTGGCCGGGGTCGTAGACCATCTCACCCGGGTTGGTGTCGGCGCGCGTGCCGACCAGCTGCACGGAGGAGACGCTGCGCAGCACCGGATCGAACGAGGTCGGGTCGACCGGGCGCGCGACGAACACGGGATCGAGGCGCTTGTACGGCTGGCCGTCGGCCCCCTTGGTGGTGCGCGCGTTCGCGAGGTTGCTCGCGACGACGTTCATGCGGCCGCGCTGGGCGGTGAGCCCCGAGGCGGCGATCTCGAGCGCGCTGAAGACGCCCGACACGGCGAACGATCGACTCACACCGTCCTCCCGTCGTTGGCGGCCCAGGCGAGGCTCGAGAGCTCGCCGGACGTGATCTGCGCGAGGACCTCGTAGCGCAGGTGATTGGCGGCGATCTTCACCGCCTCGCGGTCGAGGCTGACCCCGTTGCCGTCGGGCCCCACGGCCTCGGAGGTGTCGGTGACGACCTCGAACTGCGACGAAGCCGGCTGGCTCGCCCCCGAGGCGAGCGCCCCGACCGGCGTGCCGATGTGCCCGGGCTGCGTCGCGGCGAGCTCGGTCTGGAGGACCTCGCCGAACGCCGCGGCCCCCGGTCGCTTGAGGTCTTGCGGCTTGAACCCTGGCGTGTCGACCTGCGCGAGGTTCGCGGTGAGGAGGTTGTGACGGGCGAGGTGGTAGTCGAGGCTCCCGCGCAGCCGTTCGACGCCATCGAGGAGAGCCATCGCGACGACCTCTCTCCAACTCGCGTGCCAAGCCGACCACGCCGCTCGAACGCGGCGGCCGGCCGCGGGCGCCGGCGACCTGGCTCGTGGCTTGCTGTCGTCGACCGTTGCCGTGATCAAGCTCACCCGTCTCAACCACTCGATCCTGGCGATCAACCCGGATCACATCGTCGCCGCCGAGGCCTCCCCCGACACGACCCTGGTCCTGCTCGGGGGCGACAAGCTCCTCGTGCGCGAGTCGCTCGACGAGCTGATCGAGCGCGTGATCGAGTACCGCCGCGCGACCCGCACGCCGTTCGAAGCGCTCGCGGGGCTCCCCGACGGCGATCCGCCGCTCGTGCTCGACGCGAAGTCGCACGCCCACATCCACGCGTGCACGTGCTCCGAGAGGCCGCACGGCACGTCGTCGCTGCCGCCGCACGGAGGGCGCTGAGCAACCATGGGACCTCTACTCGGTGTGCTGGTCGCGTTCGGGCTCATCATCATCGGCAACCTGTCCGAGGGCGGCCACCTCGGCTCGCTGATCGGCGGCCCGGCGTTCCTGATCGTCGTCGGCGGCACCTTCGGCGCCGTGCTCGTGCAGTTCACCCCCGGCACGTTCTTCGGGGCGTTCAAGGCCATCGGCGGGCTCTTCGGCAAGCCGAAGAACGATCCGGCCAAGCTGGTCGACGAGATCGTCGACTACGCCCAGCGCGCCCGCCGCGACGGCATCCTGGCCCTCGAGCGCGTGGCGCCGCAGGCGTCCGATCCCTTCCTCGTGAAGGCGCTGATGATGGCGATCGACGGCGCCGACGCGAACGCGCTCCGCGAGACGATGGAGATCCAGATCGAGCAGGCCGAGGAGCACGAGGACGAGCCGGCCAAGGTGTTCGAAGCCATCGGCGGCTACTCGCCCACGATCGGCATCATCGGCGCCGTGCTCGGCCTCATCCACGTCATGGGCAACCTCTCGGACATCGCGGCCGTCGGCACCGGCATCGCGGGCGCGTTCGTCGCCACGATCTACGGCCTCGTGCTCGCGAACATCTTCGCGCTCCCGCTCGCCGGCCGCATCAAGGCCGGCGTGAAGACGAACGCCACGACCAAGCGCATGATGCTGGCGGGCGTGCTCGCCATCCAGGAAGGGATGAACCCGAAGCTCGTGCGCGAGCGCCTCGCCGGCTTCGTGCACGGCGGCGGGCACACCGAGGGCGAGGCCGGCGCGGCCGCGAAGGAAGCGCCAGCGGGGTGACGTCGGAGCGCCAACGCGGCGACGGAGCGGTGATGACGAGCGGGCCCTCGTTCCTTCGACGGAACGGGGGCTCGGCAATTGGAGTCCAGAACCTCACCCTCCCGGCCTCCCTCTCCGCAGGGCGGCGAGGGAGGGGCGTGAGTCGTCTCGCTCCCCTCTCCGCCCTGCGGAGAGGGGCCGGGGGTGAGGTCAGCGAACGCTGGCACCCTCCTCGCAGTACGACCGCCCATGTTCCGCTCGCTCCACATCGCCGCAACCGGCATGTCCGCGCAGGAAACGAAGCTCGACGTCATCGCGAACAACCTCGCGAACTCGAACACCACTGGCTACAAGAAGCAGGAGGCGGAGTTCGAGGACCTGCTCTACCAGAACGTGCGCGGCACGAGCCCCACGGCCAACGGCGCGCCGCAGCCGGTCAGCACGCAGGTCGGCTCGGGCGCGCGCGTCGTCGCGACCCCGCGGGCGTTCTCGCAGGGCGCGATGCTGCAGACGAACAACCCGCTCGACGTCGCGATCGAGGGCAACGGCTTCATCCCCGTGCAGCGCGCGAGCGGCGAGCTCGCGTACACGCGTGCCGGCTCGATGAAGCTCGACGCGCAGGGGCGGCTCGTGACCAGCGACGGCCTCGCGGTGGAGCCGAACATCAACATCCCGGCGAACGCCACGCAGGTGAACATCGGCGCCGACGGCAGCGTCTCGGTGGTGCAGCCGGGCAACGCGACGCCGAACGTGGTCGGGCAGATCCAGATCGCGACCTTCCCGAACGCCGCCGGTCTGAGCGCGCTCGGCCACAACCTCTACGAGCCGACCGCCGCCAGCGGCGACGCCCTCCTCGGCCAGGCCGGCAAGGACGGCCGCGGCACGCTGATGCAGGGCTCGCTGGAGGCCTCGAACGTCGAGGTCGTCGACGAGATGATCGGCATGATCCGCACGCAGCGCGCCTACGAGATCAACTCGAAGGTCGTGCAGGCGGCCGACGAGATGCTCCGCAACGTCACGAGCATGAGGTAGCCCGATGCGCGCCCGGACCCTCGCGCTCGCGCTCCTGCTCCCCGGCCTCGCCGCGCTGCCGCTGATCGGCCTCGCCGAGGCGCCGCTCGCGGCCGCGCCCGGCGTGCCGCAGGTCGAGATCGTCGGCCCGCGCGTGCGCCTCGCCGACGTGATGCCGAGCGCGCCGGCCGACGTCGCGAACCTCGATCTGGGCGCCGCGCCGGCCGTCGGCGGCACGCGCGTCGTCTCGCGCGAGGAGATCGTCGCGGCGCTCGCGACGGCGAAGGCGAAGACGCCCAAGGGGCTCCCCGACGCGGTCCGGGTGGCGCGCAAGGTCAAGACGGTCGGCGGGCCCGACCTCGAGCGCGAGCTGCGCGCCTCGCTCAAATCGCACCCGCTCGCGAAGGGGGGCGCGCTCGTCGCCGTCCGCCCGCCGAAATCGATCGACGTCGGCGCGGGCTGGGATCGCGTGCTCGTCGACGTCCCGCGGCCGCCCCGCAAGTCCGGCCCGTGGACCACCACCGCGACGCTCACCTACGCGCGCGGCGAGGAGACGCTCGGCAAGGTCACCGTCCCGATCGACGTCGCGCTGCCGCCGACCGCGGCCATCCCCGACGTCGCGCAGAAGGCCGGGATCACGCTCGTCATCGAGCGCGGCCAGGTCGAGATCAGCGTGCGCGGCACGGCCAACGTCGACGGCGACGTCGGCGAGATCATCCCGATCACCATCCCCTCGGGGAAGGTGCTCCGAGGCCGCATCACCACCAAGGAGCGCGCCTCGTGCGTGGAGGGGACATGAACCAGCGCGTCCGGCTCGTCGTGCTCGCCGCCGTCACGCTGCTCGCCGTCGCCCCGGGGCTCGGCTGCGGCGCGAACCACATCTCGCCCTTCACGCCGCGCCATCGCACCTACGACATGGGCGCGTACGCGCAGAAGGAGCCAGGCAGCAAGGCGGCCAACGGCTCGCTCTTCAGCGACGCGACCTCGGGCTACTTCGAGGACCCGCGCGCCGGCCGCGTGGGCGACATCGTCTCGATCAAGATCGACGAGAGCGCCGACGC
>CAIXWQ010000688.1 GCA_903923175.1 uncultured delta proteobacterium
AGCGCCTCGGGGCGCAAGCTCGTGCCGTTCCTCTCGGTGGCCGTCCCGTTCCGGCTGCTGAAGCCGTTCGGCGGCAAGCTCGCGTACGGCGATCGGCTCTACGTCGCGTTCCTCGCCGGCCGCACGATGCCGAACGGCCTGAAGCACACGGGCTGGGTCCAGATCGACGACTTCTGCGGCGACAGCGGCGACGACAGCTACTGCTTCCAGACCGTCTCGGGCGCGAGCTACCCGAACGTCGACCTCTACCTCGGCGACTTCACCAAGTCCGCGATGGACCCGAAGTCGTGCGCCGGCCCGGCGGGGAGCGGCCAGGAGCTCACCGACGTGGCGACCGGCGACGCGGCCGGCGCCTGGATCGCCGACTACGGCGGCAAGGCGCTCGGCACCGGCAAGTGCGGCGACGTGTCGACCGCGAAGCCGCAGCAGGCCGGCTGCTGGGACTACACGCCGCCCGCCAGCTCCGCGTCCGACTGCGTGTCGTGCGCGAGCACGTCCTGCACGAGCTGGTGAGTCGCCGCGCGCGCCTCGCACCCGCGCAACTCCGCGCAACCCCGAGCTCACGAACGGCGCCCCAAGATGCACCCCTCGCAACGCCTCGTCGCCGTCCTCGCCGCCACGCTCATCTCCGCCTTCGCCTGGACGGGCGGCGCCGGTTGCAGTGGCGCGTCGCCGAGCCTGGACGCCCCCGCGATCGCCTCCGACGGCCTGGATGCCGGCGGCGGCGAGGGCGAGGGCGGCGACGCCCCGCCGTCGCGTCTCGGGAGCCCCTCTGCTTCCGCCTCGAGCCCCGCGCCGCCCCCCGCGGCCCCCGACGCCGGGCCGCTGACCACGCGCCTGCGCATCACGAGCAACTGCGCCGCGCCGATCTGGATCGCCCACTCCGACAACGTGCCCGACACCCAGAACCTCCAGCTCACGCGCGGGCAGTCGCACGACTATGCCATTCCCGACGCCGGGCTGAGCGCGACGCGCTTCTGGCCGAAGACCGGCTGCAACGGCGCGGGGCACGACTGCCAGGTCGGCGACAGCGGCGAGGGGGGCGGAAAGCCTTGCCCCGCGAGTGGCTGTCAGCCGCCGGTGGACTCGAAGTTCGAAGCGACCTTCGCCCCGAAGGGCGGCGGCGCGCAGACCTGGTACAACCTGAGTCAGGTCGACGGCTACACGCTCCCCTTCAAGGTCGAGCCGCGCGGCGCCGGCGCGGGGCAGGGGAGCTGCGTCAGCTCCGACTGCTCCGGGCTCTCGCTCGATCGCTGCCCCGGGAGCGAGGATCTGAGCGGCGGCGGCCGCTATGCGGGCTACGCGCACGAGGATCTGCGGGTCCGCGACGCGGCCGGAAACGTCGTCGCTTGCATGGCGCCGTGCAAGAAGTGGAACTACCCGGCGCCGTGGGGGCTCGGTCAGGCCGAGAGCGCCGACCCGGGGCTGCACCTGTGCTGCCCGACGCCGGTCGATCCGGCCTCCGGGCAGTGCACCGAAGCGAACCACTGCATGACCTCGGGCGCGTGCAGCAACGCCGCCGATCCGGTCAGCGTGGTCCACACCGGCTACGTCGCCGCCATGCGCGCGATGTGCCCGAGCGCCTACAGCTACGCGTACGACGACGCCTCCGGCCTGCACGCGTGCTCCTCGCAAACGGGCTTCGAGGTCACGTTCTGCCCGTGAGCGGGCGCGGCACGAAGGCGCGCGACCGACTCGATCTCTCCTCCACGAACGACCGAAGGACGAACCCCATGCTGCGATCGACGATGCGCTCCGGCCTCTTCGCGATGACCCTCGCGCTCCCGACGGGCTGCGGCGGCGCCCCCGACGACGCCCCCGACGACGCCGTGCGAGAGACCGAGTCGGTGGTCGCCCCCGGCGCCTTCTACGTGATCGAGGCGAAGCACAGCGGCAAGGCGCTCGACGTGGCCGGCGCCTCGGTCGCCGACGGCGCCAACGTGCAGCAATGGACCAAGAACGGCAGCGCCGCGCAGCAGTGGCGCTTCGAGGCCGTCGGAGGGGGCTATTACGTCCTTCGCGCCAAGTGCAGCGACAAGGCCCTCGACGTCGCGAACGCCTCGACCGCCGAGGGGGCCAACGTCCAGCAGTGGGGATACGGCGGCGGCCCGAACCAGCAGTGGAGCCTCGACGACGCCGGAGGCGGCTACTACTACGTCCGCGCGCGCAACAGCGGGCTGCTGCTCGACGTCGCGTGGGGCTCGACCGCCGACGGCGCCAACGTCGCGCAGGTCCGGCAGTACGCCGGGAGCGACGCGCAGAAGTGGAAGCTGACCGCCGTGTCCGGCGTGAGCGGCGCGCCGCTCGTCGCGGGCGAGTACACCATCCAGAGCGCGCAGACCGGCAAGTGCCTCGACGTCCCCGGCTCGAGCACGGCCGACGGCGCGAAGCTCCAGGAGTGGAGCTGCAACGGCACCGGCGCGCAGCGGTTTCGCGCCGTGGATCTCGGCGGCGGCGCCTTCGAGATCGTCAACACGAACAGCGGCAAGGCGCTCGACGTCACCGACGTGAGCCTGACGGCCGGCGCGCGGCTCAGCGGCGAGCTCGACATCATGGAGATGGTCGGCTTCGATCCGGGCCAGATCCACGGCACCACGCACACGCAGGCGTACAAAACTGGACGCTCGGCACGCAGAAGACGGCGCAGACCTACGTCGCCGACGCCTCGAGCGCCTTCCACACCTACGCGACCGAGTGGACCGCCGACCGCATCGACGTCTTCGTCGACGGCAACAAGTACTTCTCGTTCGCCAACGAGCACGCGGGCTCCGCCAAGTGGCCCTTCGATCAGCGCTTCCACCTGCTGCTGAACGTGGCGGTCGGCGGCAGCTGGGGCGCGGTGAAGGGGATCGACGACGCCGCGTTCCCGCAGCGGATGGAGGTCGACTACGTACGGGTGTACCAGCACTGACGCGCGCGGGCGCTCCGGCCGCGTCGCGGGCTCCCGCCGCGCTCTCCACGCCTGACGCGCCCGCAGCGCCCGAGCCGGCCCCGCGCGCCCCGCTTGTCCGTTGCGCGGCGCACGGGTACCACGCCTCGCATGAGCGAAGACCTCCTGCACATCGGCCCGTACACCTTCCGCTCGCGCCTGTTCGTGGGGACCGGGAAGTACAAGGACGTCGACGAGACGCGCCGCGCGCTCGAGGCTTCGGGCGCCGAGGTCATCACCGTCGCGCTGCGCCGCGTGGACCTTAACGCCCGCGGCGGCGACTCGCTCATGGGCATGCTGCTCGCGAATCGCGGCCGCTGGACGCTCCTCGCCAACACCGCCGGCTGCTACACCGCCGACGACGCCATCCGCGTCTGCCGGCTCGCGCGCGAGCTCGACCTCGGCCCCGCCGGCCAGCCGCCGATCGTGAAGCTCGAGGTCATCGGCGACGCGAAGACGCTCTACCCGGACAACGAGCAGACGCTCGAGGCGGCCAAGGTCCTCGTGAAGGAGGGCTTCGTGGTGCTGCCGTACTGCATCGACGACCCGATCGTCTGCCGCAAGCTCGAGGAGCTCGGCTGCGCCGCCGTGATGCCGCTCGCGGCGCCGATCGGCAGCGGGCTCGGCATCCGCAACGAGCACAACCTCGCCATCATCCGCGAGCACGCCAAGGTGCCCGTGATCGTCGACGCCGGCGTCGGCACCGCCTCCGACGCGGCCATCGCGATGGAGCTCGGCTGCGACGGCGTGCTCATGAACACCGCGATCGCGCAGGCGAAGGACCCGATCCTCATGGCCGAGGCGATGCGCGAGGGGCTCGGCGCCGGCCGCAAGGCCTTCCTCGCCGGGCGCATGCCGAAGCGCCGCTACGCCAACGCCAGCTCGCCGACGGCGCTGCAGATCGAGTAGCCGCGGCGCGCGCCCGGGCCCGGCCGGATCCGCGACGCGCGACGCGCGACGCGCCACGCGCCACGCGAGGCGCGCAGGGACGGCCGAGGTCGCGTACGCTCGCAGGAGCATGCCCCGTCGCGAGGACGACCCGCGGTTCCGTCGGCCTGCGTCTCCCGAGACGCGTGAGCCGCACGAGGAGACGATGGAGCTCGAGCCGGAGGCCGAGGCCGATCCGGACCCCGAGGATCCGTTCTCCTACGACGACCTCGTCCTCGACGACGGCCCTTCGACGCAAGCGCGCCTGCCGCTGCCGAACCTCCCGGCGCCCCACGTCTCGATCCAGTCGATCGCGCCGCTGAGCTCGCCGCGCCCCTCGTGGCCGGCGGTCCCCGATCGCGCGCCCTTCGCGGCCGCGGCCGCCGCCGTGGTGATCCCGCCGCCGCCCGCGCCGCCGAGCGGCGTCGGCTTCGCCGCGGCGCCGCACGAGCTCAGCGGCTCGTTCACCGACACGCGCACCTGGACGCTGCGCGCGGAGGCGTTCCTCGATCAGATCGATCGCGCCCGCTCGCGTGAGCAGCGCGTGCGGCTCTACCGCGAGCTCGCCGAGATGCTCGAGCACCGGCTCGAGGATCCGCAGCAGGCCTTCGACGTGCTCGTCGCGGCGCTCGGCGAGGACGTCGACGACGACGAGACGGCGCGCGCGCTCGAGCGCGTGGCGCGCAAGACCGATCGATTCGGCGAGCTGATCCAGTCGGCCAACGCGTGGCTCGAGGAGCCGGAGACGAAGGCGGATCTGCGCCGCACGCTCGGCCTCTCACTGCGGGTCGCCAAGTGGTACGGCGAGGACGTCGACCGCCCCGAGTGGGCGCTGCCGTACCTCGAGCGCGCGCAGGCCCTCGCGCCGCGCGACGTGCGGCCGTTCCGCATCCTCGCGCGCATCCGCCGCCGGCAGGGCGACGTCGATCGCGCCGGCGCGACGCTGATGTCGGCGCTCGATCTCGCGACGACCGACAAGGATCGCAAGGAGATTCACGCCGAGATCGGCGAGCTCTTGTGGAAGTACAAGGGGCAGCCCGAGCAGGCGATCGCGAGCTACCGGCGCGCGCTCGACGTGGATCCCGGCTGGCTCCCCGCCATCGACGCGCTCGAGGCGTTGTTTCGCGAGCGCGGCCAGCTCGCGCCGGTGGCGGAGCTGCTGGAGCGCAAGCTCGCGCTCGCGGGCGCCGGCACGGGGGCGGGCTCGGACGCCGACCAGAACGGCACGCGCGTGCGGCTCGCGCAGCTCTCCTCCGGCGCGCTCGGGCAGCCGGAGCGCGCCACCCGGCTGCTCGAGGAGGTGCTCCGCGAGGATCCGCGCAACGCGGCCGCGCACCGCGAGCTCGCCGAGCACTACCGCGCGGAGGGGAACGCGCAGGGGCTCCGCGCGGCCCTGGAGCGCCGGCTCGACGCCGCCTCGACCGCGCGCGAGCAGCTCGAGCTGCTCACCGAGCTGGCCGGGCTCCTCGAGCACACGTTCATGGAGATCGAGCTCGCGGTCTACCGGCTGGAGCAGGCGCTCGCCGTGGCGCCCGAGGACGAGCCGACCCTCGAGTCGCTGGCGCGGCTCTACGCTCGGCTGCGGCGCTGGCATGACGTCGCCGCGATGCTGGAGCAGCACGCGATGGTCGCGCGCGCGCCGCAGAAGCGCGCCGAGCTGTACGTGGCGCTCGCGCGCACCTTCGAGCGCGAGCTCGGCGACGCGGGGCGCGCGCTCGAGGCGTGGTCGGCGGCCGCGGAGCTCGAGCCCGATCACCCGGAGGCCGCAGCCGCGCTTGCGCGGCTCGATACGCGCGGCGGCGATCCCGGCGTGGCGATCGATCGGCTGCGGCGCGCCGCCGTCCGCGCGGCCGATCCGGCGCAGCGCGCGAACGCGCACCACGCGCTCGGCCTCGCGCTGCAGGACGTCGGCGACGAGGCGGGCGCGCGCGAGGCGCTCCTCGACGCGCTCGATCACGACCCCGATCACCTCGCGTCGATCACCGCGCTCCGGCGCGCCGCGGTCGACGCGGGCGACGATCGCGGCGCGGTGCGCTGGCTCGAGCGCGAGGTCGCGCTCACCACCAAGCCGCGCCTGCGCGCGCAGCTCCTCGCCAAGCTCGGCAACCTGCGCGCGGACGCAGGCGACGCCGAGGCCGCGCGCGCGGCGTGGGAAGAGGCGATCGCCATCGACGGCGACGTCGACGAGGCGCTCCGGCCGCTCGCGGAGGTGCTGGTCGCCGCGGCCGACTTCTCGCGCGCGGAGCCGATGCTCGCCAAGCTGCGCGCCCGCGCCGCCACCGCCGACGACGCGCGCAAGCTCGCC
>CAIXWQ010000689.1 GCA_903923175.1 uncultured delta proteobacterium
CGCGCAGGCGCTGCGCCCCGGGCGCCACGGCGGCTGCGCCCGGCGCCGACCCTCCGCCGCGGCTACGGCGCGTCCGCTCGGATCGGCTTCATCTCCAGCGGCTGCGACAGGAACAGCTCGATCCCCGCGCCCGCGGCGATCTGCAGCGGGAGCTGCTCGGCCGGTGGCCCCCCGCCGACCTCCGGCAGCGGGAGCGTGAGGGGCCCCCCTGCGTAGACCTCGACCGCGACGGACGTGGCGTCGGTCGAGTACGCCGGGACCACGCGCGCCGACTCGATGCGCGTCACGTGCGCGTAGATCGAGTACGCGTGGCCGCCGGACTCGACGGTGTCGAACTGCAGGACGAGGCGCGGGATCCCTTCGCGCCCTACCTCCAGGACGTGGCCGTGCAGCGTCGCCCCTTTGGGGACGAGCGTGGCTCCGTCGAGCGCGCGGAGCGGATCGTCGAGCGTGGCGGTGAAGCGGTCGCCCGCGGTCGCGTGCTCCGACGACAGCTCGCCGTCGAGCGTCGCGTGGAGGCTCGCTCCGGACGGGACGACCTGGACCGCCTCGGCTTCGATGGCGACCGCCGGGCTGGTCGCGTTGGCCGCGCTGGCCGGCGCGCCGGCCGGGGGCCGCGCCGCGTTCGAAGCGCATCCAGCCGCGGCGAGCGCGAGGCTCAGCGCCGCCATCGCGCGGGCCGCGAGGCGCCTGCGCTCGGTGCGCTCCCTGGGCGATGGCGTCGAATGCATGCTGGCTCTCCTTTGCGGTGGACGTGCGTCGGACGTGCGTCGGACGAGTCGGACGAGTCGGACTCTGCGCGCGGGCGCGACGGCAGCGCTCGACGCGCCGCGCACCGCTCGGGAGCAGGCGAGTCGCGTGCCACGCGACCGCTGCGCGCCGCGCGAACGTCGAGCCGGATCGCGGCTCCGAATTGCGCGCTCGACGCGACTTCTCGCGCGTCGACCGCGCCGCGGCGAGCCATACTCGGCGCGCACGATGTTCCCACGGCCAAGCTTCCCTCGCGTCGACGCCCTCGTCCGCCGGGCGGTGCGCGACACGCCGATCCGCGACTCCGCGCTCGTCCAGCGCGCGGTGCACCGCGCGATGCGGCGCCTCGGTCAGCCGACGCTGCCGACCTGGTACCACGAGACCTACCGGCTGCCGCTCCCCGGCTTCGAGGCCTCGATGGGCGCCGAGCTGCGGCGGAGCGACTTCGTCTCGTGGTACCTCGCCGACACCGGCCTCGTGCGCCTCGAGGACCAGCGGAGCCCGCAGCGAATCTCCTACCGCGATCTCGCGCGCGTGCACTCGGCCGCGTGGCTCGACCGCATGGGGCACCCCGACACGATCGCGCGCGTGTACGCCTCGACGCTGACGGAGGGGTCGGTCGCCGGAGTGCTGCAGAGCGTCCGCCTCGCCTGCGGCGGCACGCTCGCGGCGGCGCGCGAGGCCGTGGCGGGGCGCCGCGCGACGCTGAACCTCGGCGGCGGCTTCCACCACGCCGAGCCCGACAAGGGGGGCGGCTACTGCCTGCTCAACGACATCGCGGTCGCCGTGGCCGTGCTGCGCGACGACGGCTTCCGCGGCCAGGTGTGCGTGATCGATCTCGACGCGCACCCGCCCGACGGCACCGCCGCGTGCCTGCAGCGCGATCCCAAGGCGTGGATCGGCTCGATCTCCGGCGCCGACTGGGGCGCGCTCGCCGGCGACGTCGACGAGACGCTCCTGCCGGGCGCCGACGACGACACGTACCTGCACGCCCTCGACGGCCTGCTGCGCCGCATGCCACGGCCGGAGCTCGCGTTCGTGGTCGCGGGCGGCGACGTGCTGGCGAGCGATCACCACGGCGGCCTCGCGCTCACCGTCGACGGCGCGCGCCGGCGCGACGAGCGCGTCGCCGCGCGCCTCGGCGACGTCGGCAGCGTCTGGCTCCCCGCGGGCGGCTACCACCGCGACTCCTGGCGCGTGCTCGCGAACACCGCGCTGGTGATCGCTCGCAGCCCGGTGCCGCAGGTGCCGCCCAGCTACGATCCGATGTCGCGGCGCTACTCGTGGATGGCGCGTTCGCTGCAACGCGCCGACCTCACCGATCGCGACGACTACGGCCTCGACGATCTCGCCGCCGAGCTCCACCTCTCGCGCCGCCGCCCGCGGCTGCTCGACTTCTACACGCCCGAGGGGCTCGAGCTCGCGCTCGATCACTACGGGATGCTCGATCAGCTCCGGCGCCTCGGCTACGGAGACTTCCGCGTGGAGGTCGACTGCGAGACCATGGGCGACCGCGCGCGCGCGTTCGGTCGCTGCCGCGGCGAGGAGCACCTGCTGATCGAGGTCGTGCTCGAGCGCCGCAAGATCCAGGGCGAGGCCGTGCTCTACGTGCACTGGCTCACGCTGCGCCACCCGCTCGCGCCGATCGTCGACGGCCAGCTCGCGCTCCCGGGCCAGGAGGTGCAGGGGCCGGGGCTCTCGCGCGAATTCTCGGCGCTCTTCGCGCGCATGGTCGAGCGGCTGAAGCTCGCGGGCGTCGCCTTCACGCCGAGCCACTACCACATGGCGTACGCGTCGCGCGCCGTCGCGCGCTTCGTCTCGCCCGAGCGCCAGGGGCGCTTCGAAGCGATGCTCCGCGATCTCGGCGCGCTGCCGGTCGCCGACGTCACGCGCGCGGTTGCCGAGGGGCGGGTGCGCTGCAACGGCGAGCCCTATCGATGGGAGGCGGAGGACATGGTCGCGTGGGTGGAGCCGCGCTCGACCGACGAGGACGCGAGCCGCCGCGAGGCGGAGCGGTGCGCGTTCGCGATCGTCGCCGGGGCGTGAGAGCGGGGGCGCCCCTCACGACGCACGCGCGCCTCTCCTGCGTCGCCGCCGAGCGAGCCACGCGAGGAGCGAGCCGCCGAGCCCGAGCGCGCTCGTTCCGCCGGCGCGCGGGCCTTGCGTGCAGCCGCCGGCCGCGCCCGAGTCGGTGGCTTGCTCGGTCGGCGCGCACGACCCCTGGGCGTCGCAGCGGTAGCCGGAGAGACAGTCTGCCGTGTCCGCGCAGGCAGCGAGGCAGGCGCCGTCTCGGCAGCGCAGCGGCGCGCACCTCGCGACGCTGCCGGTCGAGTCGATCGCCGCGCTCTCGTCTGCGCTGCACGTCGGCTTCTGCGGCTCGCACCTCCCCGCGTTGCACGCGTAGTTGGCCGCGCAGTCGGCCGAGGAGGCGCACGCCACCTTGCAACGGACGTCACCGTCGCACGCGAAGCCGTTGCAGCCCTGCGCCGCGCCGGCTCGACACGCGCCCTTCGCGTCGCAGGTCTCCAGCGTCTGCTGGTTGGCGGTGCAGGTCGCGCGGCACTCCGTGCCGACCAGGAACGTGCACGCGGCGACGTTGACGCCGTTGCAGGTCCCCGCGCACTTCGGTTCGCCGCCGCAGGGCTTGTGCCCCCCGTGCGGCGCCCCCACGACGGCCGTGCACGTCCCGGGCGTCGTTGGCCCGTCGCAAGCCTCGCACTGCCCGTTGCAAGGCGCGTCACAGCAGGTTCCGTCGGCGCAGAAGCCCGACGCGCACTCCGCATCGCCCGCGCACGTCGCGCCCTTGGCCTTGCTGCACTCGCCAGGGCGATCGGGGAGGTCGCACCGCGCCGACGCCGCGCAGGCGGAGGCCTGACAGCACACGCCGTCCACGCAGAACCCCGAGTCGCACTCGCCGTTCGCGGCGCAGGTCGCGCCGTTCGCCGACTTCTGGCAGCCCCCGGCGACGCAGGCGAAGCCCGGGGCGCAGTCCGTCGCGTCACCACACGAGGTCTTGCAGGTGGCGGTCGCCGCGTCGCACGCGTACTTGCCGCAGTCGATCACGGCTTGCGCGTGGCACGCGCCGCTCCCGTCGCAGGCCGCGCTCGCGAGCGAGTGGCTCGGGTCGGCGCAGCCCGCGGGCGCGCACGCGACGAGCGGGCCGGGGTAGTCGCAGACGTCCCTCGTCGCGCCATCGCAGCGTCCGGCGCACGTCCCGCTCGGGCCGCAGGCGGGGCGCGCGCCGCGCGGCGTGCCCGCGACGGCCGAGCACGTCCCCGTCGCGTCGCAGGCCTCGCACTGACCGGCGCACGGCGCGTTGCAGCACACGCCGTCCGCGCATCCGCCGGGCGTGCCGCACATGCGGCAGCTCGCTGCCTTGCAGTCCGCCGCGGCGTCGCACGCGGCGCCCACGGCCTTGCGGGCGGCGCAGGCTCCGCTGGCGGCGCAGTAGTAGCCCGACTGGCAGTCGAGGTCGCTCGCGCACGCGTTCGCCGCCGGGCAGATCGGCTTCGCGCCATCGCACGCGGTGATCGCGCACGGAGGCTCGCCCACGTACCCCTCTCGCGCGACGCCGCACTGGCCGGCCGGCGACGTCGCGTTCGGGCCGCCGCAGACGTCGCACGAGCGCTGGCACGCGACGTCGCAGCAGACGCCATCGACGCAGAAGCCGGTCGAGCAGACCCGGCACCCCGCCGCGTGGCAGTCCGCCCCCGCGGCGTCGCTGCACGCGGCCCCCTGGCCTTTGCGTGGGGCGCAGTGTCCCCCGGCGTCGCAGTAGGCGTCCGCGGCGCAGCCGGCGTCGGTGCTGCACGCGCCAGGGCACGTGCGGAGCGCACCGTCGCAGACGTACGGCGCGCAGGCCGGGGCCGCGCCAGGGGCGGCCGCGGGCGCGGGCGAGCACTTGCCCAGCGAGCCGGCCAGGTCGCAACGATCGCAGCCGCCGGTGCAGGCGTCGTCGCAGCAGTACCCGTCCGCGCAGAGGCCGCTCGCGCAGGCCGCGCCGCTCGCGCAGCCCTGCCCGTTCTTGGACTTGCACGCGCCGCTGGCGTCGCAGGTGCTCGCGCCCGTGCACGTCTCCGGATCGTCGGCGCCGAGCACGGCGGTGCACAGCTTGCTCGTCCCCGTCTTCACGCAAGCGAGGCACGTCCCGCACTGCGCCGCGGACGTGCACGCCGCCCCGGCGGGCGACTGGGGCGTGCACGCGCCTCCGGCGTCGCAGTAGCTCCTCGGAGCGCAGCTGTCGGGATCGAAGCCGGCGATGACCGCCGTGCACACGCCGGGGTTCGACGCCGAATTGCACGACGCACAGGTGCCGCAGGCGGGCGGGCTCGTGGACGCGAGCGACGCGCGCTCGCAGCAGACCCCATCGACGCAGAACCCCGAGTCGCACGCGGGGCTCGCGCACGAGGTGCCGGTGAGGCAGGCGCAGGCCCCGCCGCGGGTGTGGAACTCCCACGTGTCCGCCAGCTGGAAGAGCCCGCCGAAGACGACGAGGGCTCCGCGCGCGACGTCGAACGCCATGCCGAGGCCGGAGCGAACGGGACCCGCGCCGTTGCGCAGGGTCCAGAGCGTGCCGTCCCACTCCCACGTCTCGGCGCCGGCGACGTCGCCGCCGAAGAGCACCGTCAGCCCGCGGGCCTCGTCGAACGCGAGCGCGTGCGCGCGGCGCGCCGAGGGGCCGAAGGTCGCGCGTCGGGCCCAGGCGACCCCGTCCCACTCCCAGGTGTCGGCGTACTCGCTCGTCCCGTCGAAGCCGCCGAAGAGCACGGTCTTGCCGCGCCCGGTGTCGAACGCGAGCGCGTGGCCGCTGCGCGCCGCGGGCCCGCTCGACGAGCGCTGCGTCCAGAGCGTGCCGTCCCACTCCCAGGTGTCTCCCAGATAGTTGTTCCCGTCATAGCCGCCGAAGAGCACCGTCCGGGCGCGCGTCCGATCGTACGCCAGGGCGAGATCCGCCCGCGCGCCGGGGCCCGTCACCGAACGGTTCGCCCAGGCCGTGCCGCTCCACTCCCAAGTGTCCTTGTAATAGGTGCTCCCGGTGCGGCCGCCGAACAGGATGGACCGCGAGCGCGCGGCGTCGAAGGCCATGGCGTGCGAGAGCCGCGCGGAGGGGCCGGAGACCGCGCGTTGCACCCAGCGGGCGCCGTCCCACTCCCACGTGTCGGAGAGCGCCCATTGGCCGTCATTGCCGCCGAAGAGCACGGACTTCGCGCGCGTCGCGTCGTAGGTGAGCGCAGCCTGACCGCGGCCTGCGGGGCCGGTGCTCGTGCGCTGCGCCCAGCTCGTGCCGTCCCACTCCCAGGTGTCGCCGAGCGTCCCCTGGCCGATCCCGCCGAGCAGCACGCAGCGGCCGCGCGCGCCGTCGTATGCCATCGCTGGGGATTGGCGCGCGCCCGGCGCGCCGCTGGTTCGGAACAGCCAGCTCGTGCCGTCCCACTCCCAGGTGTCGCTCAACTCACCGGCCGAGCCGCTGCCGCCGAACACGACCGTCTTGTGGCGCGCGCCGTCGTACGCCATCGCGAGGCCCTTGCGCGCGGCCGGCCCGGTGGTCGCTCGCTGGGTCCAGCTGCTCCCGTCCCACTCCCAGGTGTCGCCGAGCTCGCTGGGATTCGTCGAGCCTCCGTAGAGCACGGTTCGCCCCCGCGCCGCGTCGAAGGCCAGGCCGTGCCAGGCGCGGGCCGGCGGACCCGTCGTGGCTCGCTGGGTCCAGCTGGTCCCGTCCCACTCCCACGTGTCGCCGAGGACGCCGGTGGCGGAGCCGCCGAAGAGGACGGTCTTGCCGCGTGCGCTGTCGAACGCCAGGGCGTGCCCCGAGCGCGCGGACGGGCCGACCGCCGATCGACGGCTCCAGGAGGCGCCGTCCCACTCCCACGTGTCGCTCGCTCCCGGCCCACCGAAGAGGACCGTCACGTGCCGCAGGCTGTCGTACGCGAGCGGCGCGGTGCGCGCCGAAGGGCCGCTGGTCGAGCGGAGGGTCCAGGTCGTGCCGTCCCATTCCCAGGTGTCGCCGAGGGAGATCTGGAGCCCCGCCCCGCCGAACAGCACGGTCACGCCGCGCGTGACGTCGTAGGCCATCGAGTGATTCGCGCGAAGGCCGGGCGGCGGAGTCCGATCTTGCCAGATGGCCGTCTCGACGGCGGGATCGAGCAGCACGGGGTACACGAGGCCGCGCGGATCGAGGCGCACGACGAGCCGGCCGTCGTGGTAGTCGACGTCCCCGTCGCGGCGGACGCCGCGCGCGTCGAGCGCGAAGGGCCTAGGCATGCGGAGCCGGGCCTTGCCGGCGGCGTCGACGAACTCGAGGCCGCCGGAGGCATCGTGGCGGAGCCCTGGGAGCCCCTCCGGGAGGGCCAGCCGCCACGCGAACTCGCGCGGCGCGCGGTCGTCTGCGAGGAGCAGGAACGCCTCGACGCGCGCCGCCTCGGCGACCCAGATCACGTCGGTGGAGGGCCACGCGTCGAGGTAGAGCGCGCGCCCCTCGTGCAGCTCGAGCGGCGAGGCGCTCGCGCCCTCCGGCGTGAGCGTGAGCGTGAGCCGAGCGCTCTGTCCCACCCCGATCGGCAGCGCGCCCGCGGCGGTCTCGGGGAGCCGGGCTCCTACGTCGTAGAACGCCCCGGCGCGCGCCGAGCGCCAGCCGGGGGAGCTGCACGCCGCGCCGTCGCGAAGCCAAGCCTCCGGCGCGGGGCGTAGCCGCTGGCCGAGCCCTGGCTCCGGCGCTGCGAGCTCGAGCGCGCGCCTCGTCGCGCGCGTCGCGGCCGTCGTCGGCTCTGGCGCGGTCGAGGCGTCGAGGCGCGCCTCGTCGTCGGTCGACGCAGCGCAGCTCGCCACGAGGAGGGCCAGGCACAGGCGCAGCGCCCACCACATCGCACGCACGACGACGCGTTCACGGCTGCTCACGACGGGCTCCTCGCGGCGCGCGCGCGGCGAGCTCGTCGTCGCGCACGGATGAAGATGACCAAGCCCACGGCACCGAGTCCGCCGAGCGACGGCGGAGCCGAGCCGCCGTCGCGCGCGCCGACCGAGCAACCGCCGCCGCTCTCCGCGGCGCTGGACGCTGGGACGCAGGCGCCATCGGCGTTGCAGCGGAAGTCTGCGAGGCAGTCCGTCGAGTCGGCGCACCTCGGCAAGCAGGCGCCCGCGCGGCAGCGGATCGGCGCGCACGAGACGACGCTTCCGCGAGGGTCGACGTACGAGGCCTCGTCGGCGGTGCACGTGTCGAGGTCGGGCTTGCACTTCGCGCCCGAGCACGTGAAGCCTGGGGCGCAGTCGGCCTGCGCCGCGCAGGCGGTCTTGCAGCGCACCGCCCCCTCGCACGCGAAGCCGTTGCAGCCTTGCGGCGCGCCCGCGCGACACTCGCCGAGCGCGCTGCACTGCCCGATCGTCTGCTGGGCCGAGGTGCACGCGGCGCTGCACTCCTGCCCGCTCGGGAACGTGCAGGCCGCGACGTCGACCCCGTCGCACGCGCCTGCGCACGCGGCGTCGCCGCCGCACGGAGCCCGTCCGGAGTGCGGGTCGCCGATGACGGCCGTGCAGGTTCCGACCGCGCCCGACAGGTCGCATGCCTGGCATCGACCGGCGCACGCCGCGTCGCAGCAGACCCCGTCGGCACAGAAGCCGGAGCCGCACTCGGAGGCGGCGGAGCACGCCGCGCCGCGCGGCCTCGTGCAGCGGCCGAGCGCGCCCGGGACCGTGCAGCGCGAGGGGGCCTCGCAGCTCGCGGCCTCGCAGCAGATCCCCTCGACGCAGTGGCCGGCGTCGCACTGCGCGTTGAGCGTGCAGCTCGCCCCCAGGGCGGCCTTCTGGCACGCGCCTGCCGCGCACGCGAAGCCGCTCGCGCAATCGCCGACGCCCGTGCACGCGACCTTGCAGCTCGAGGTCGAGGCGTCGCACGCGTAGCGACCGCAGTCGTGGGGCGAGGGCGCGAGGCAGGCGCCGCGCCCGTCGCAGCCAGCGCTCGACAGCGCGTGCGTCGCGTCCGTGCAGCTCGCGGGGGCGCAGGTCGTGCCCGTCCCCGGATAGGCGCACACGTCCCGGACGACGCCGTCGCACGCGCCGGCGCAGGGGCCCGTCCCCGCGCAGGTGCCCCGCCCGCCACGCGGCGCTCCCACGACGGGCGCGCACGTCCCCGTCGCGTCGCAGGCCTCGCACTTGCCCGTGCATGGCCCGTCGCAGCAGACGCCGTCGACGCAGTTGACGGACGCGCACATGCGAGCCCGGCTGCAGGCGGCGCCGTTCGGCTGCTGGACCCGACAGCGGCCGCTCGGGTCGCAGTAGCCGGTGGCGGCGCACTCGGCGTCGGAGGCGCAGCCGCTCGCGCAGGTCTCGCTCCCTCCCGGGCACAGGTAGGGCGCGCACGTCGGCTCGCCGACGCTCCCCTTCGCGAGTTGCGCGCACGTGCCCCCGGGCGCGAGGCACGTGTCGCACGGGCCCGAGCACGGCGTCGAGCAGCAGACGTGGCCGACGCAGAAGCCGCTCGCGCAGGCGCGACAGCCGGCGACCTGGCAGTCGGCGCCGATGCGCGTGTCGCAGGTCGCGCCGACGGCCCGCTGAAGGACGCAGCTGCCGGTCGCGTCGCAGTACCTGCCGGCGGCGCACCCCGCGTCGGACGAGCACGTCGTCGGACACGCCGCGTGGAGTCCGTCGCACGCGTAGGCGCCGCACGAGGGGCTCGCGCCAGGGGCGCCTGCCGGAGCGAGCGTGCACGACCCGGGGGTCGCGTCGCACGCGTCGCACCCGCCCGTGCAGGCGCTCTCGCAGCAGTTCCCGTCCGCGCAGTGGCCGCTCGCGCACTCGGCCCCGGTCGCGCACGCGCGGCCGTTCTTCGCCTTGCAGGCGCCGGCCGCGTCACAGGTGCTCGCGCCCGTGCACGTCTCGAGATCGTCGGCGCCGGCGACGACCTGGCAGCTGCCCGACACGCAGTCGAGGCAAGTGCCGCACTGCGCCTGATACGTGCACGCCGTGCCGACGGCCTGCTCGGCCACGCAGGCGCCCGCGGCGTCGCAGTAGTTGCCGCTCGGGCAGCTGTCGGGGTCGAAGGTCTTGGTCAGGCCCGCGCACGTCCCCGGGCTCGCCGCGGTGTCGCAGGCCTGGCACGTCGCGCAGGCCGGCGGGCTGGTGGTGGCGAGCGAGGCGCCCTCGCAGCAGACCCCGTCGACGCAGAAGCCGGTGTCGCACGCTGGGCTCGCGCAGGCGGTGCCGGTCGCGCAGGCGCACGCGCCGCCGGCCGTGTGGTACTCCCACGTGGCGCCGTAGCCGACGAGCACCGATCGTCCTCGCGCGGCGTCGAAGGCCATCTCGTAGTAGCCGGTCGTGGGGCCCGCGCTGGCCGTCTGGGTCCAGGTCGTGCCGTCCCACTCCCACGTGTCGGTCGGGTTGCCGGAGGCAGCCAGGCCTCCGAAGATGACCGTCCTGCCGCGCGCGGCGTCGTACGTGGCCGCGTGCAACTCCCGCGCGCTCGGCCCCGTCGTCGCGCGGCTCGTCCAGGTCGTCCCATCCCACTCCCAGGTGTCCGCGACGAACCCGCCCGCGTAGCCGCCGAACAGGACGCAGCGTCGGCGCCGCGCGTCGTAGGAGAGCGAAGTGCCGCCGCGCGCGGAGGGGCCCGTCGTCGCCCGGAGCGCCCAGGTGGCTCCATCCCACTCCCAGGTCTCCGCGGAGTACGAAGGGGTGGTTCCACCGAACAGGACCACCCTCGCGCGGGCGGAGTCGTAGACCATCTTCGCTCCCGCCCGCGCGCTGGGCCCGGTCGTCGAGCGCTGTACCCAGGTGACGCCGTCCCACTCCCACGTGTCGCCGAGGCGAGTCGTGCCCGCGAGTCCGCCGAACAGCAGCGTCCTGCCCCGCGCCGCGTCGTAGGCCAGGGCGAGACCGCTGCGCGGCGCGGGCCCGGAGATCGCGGCTCGCGTCCAGGTCGCGCCGTCCCACTCCCACGTCGCGCCGAGGAGCTTCGAGCCGCTCGTCGATCCGCCGAAGAGCACCGTTCGGTGACGGGCGCTGTCGTAGGCCACGGCGTGACCCGACTCGCCGACCGGGCCGGTGGAGCTCCGCAGCGCCCAGCTCGCTCCGTCCCACGCCCAGAGGTCACCGTAGGGGCTGGCGCCATCGCTCCCCCCGAACAGCAGCGTCGTGCTGCGCGCGGCGTCGTACACGAGCGCCGCGCGGTAGCTGCCGTCGGGGCCCGCCGTCGCCTGGCGCGTCCAACTCGTGCCGTCCCATTCCCAGGTGGAGACGTTTCCGAGCCCACCGAACAGCACGGTCCGGCCGCGCGGGGCGTCGAACGTCATCGACATGCCGTCGGTGCCCGGCGGGCCGCTGGTCGCGCGCTGCGTCCACGCCGTTCCGTTCCATTCCCACGTGTCCGTGAGGCTCCCGGTCGAGCTCCGACCCCCGAAGAGGACGGTCCTCGCGCGGACGCTGTCGAACGCGAGCATGTGCCCCGATCGCGCGGCCGGGCCCGAGCTGCTGCGGAGCGACCAGGTCGTCCCGTCCCACTCCCACGTGTCGCTCGTGTCGGTGGCGCCGTTGCCGCCGAAGAGCACGGTGCGCCCCCGCGCGCCGTCGTAGACCATCGCGTGGAGGAACCGGGCCGTCGGGCCGGTCGTCGCGCGCTGGAGCCAGGTCGTGCCGTCCCACTCCCAGGTGTCGGCGAGCGTGCCGCTCGCGGTGGAGCCGCCGAAGAGCACCGTGCGCTTGCGAGCGGAGTCGTACGCCAGCGCGTGCCCCATGCGGGCCGCCGGGCCGACCTTGGCGCGCAGCAGCCAGCTCGTGCCGTCCCACTCCCACGTGTTCGGGAAGTACGTGCTGCCGTTGTTCGAGCCTCCGAAGAGCACCGTCCTGCCACGGGCGCTGTCGAAGGCCATCGCGAGGGCGCTGCGCGGGCCCGGCTGCGGGGTTCGATCCTCCCACAGCGCCAGCTCGAACGCCGGATCCAGCAGCACGGGGAGCTCGAGTCCACGCCGGTCGAGACGCAGCGTCAGGCGCCCCGCCTCGTACGAGACCTCCCCGTCGCGGCGCACCCCGCGCGCGTCGATCGCGAACGCCTTCGGCATCCGCAGGCGCGCGGTTCCGCGCTCGTCGCCGAACGCGATGGCGCCCGAGGGCTCCTTCCACGCGAGCGGGAGCCCCTCCGGCAAGGCCACGTTCCAGACGAACTCGCTCGGCGCCTCCGCGCCGCGAATCACCAGGAACGCCTCGAGGCGCGAAGCCTCGGAGGACCAGACGACGTCGGTCGACGGCCAGACGTCGGCGTAGCTCGTCAGCCCCTGCTCGATCTCGGCCGCCGAAGCGGCAGCTCCCTCCGGCGTCAACGACAGGGTGAGTCGAGGGCTCTGCCCGTCGCCGACGAGGTGCGGTGCGCTCGCGCGCTCCGGGAGCCGCGCGCAGACCTGCCGCGTCGCGGCCCGCTCGCGCAAGCGCCAGCAAGGCGAGCCGACCCCCGAGGCGTCGCGCCGAAATGCGTCTGGAGCGCCGCGCAGCCTTCGGACGAGCTCGGGCTCCGCCGCCGCGAGCCGGAGGGCGGCCTCGGCGACGCGAGGTCCGGCGGTCGCGTCGCCCACGAGCGAAGCGTCTCCCTCGCTGCGCCGCGCGTCGAAGTCTCCCGCCGCGCCACAGCCGAGGAGCGCCGAGACGACCGCGAGCAGCATGGCCTTCCAAGCGCGGAGCATGGGCGAAGAATCGGCCGTACCGACGGGCTGGTCCACGGTTGCGCCGATGCTCCGCCTACGACGGAACATCCAGTTTGACCCTGCGTGGCGGAGCGACGGTGCGCGGCCCCTCCTTGGCCGCGACTCGAGGCTCGGTCGGCCATCCGACGCGCACGCGGAGGTCGGTGCCTTCGCGGCGGGACCGGCTGTAGGGTCGTGGCTCCTCCCGCGGCGCGCCGCGCGCCGGGGAGCAGGCCGCGCGCCGTCGCACCG
>CAIXWQ010000690.1 GCA_903923175.1 uncultured delta proteobacterium
CGGCCGCTCCGCCGGTGGCCGCGCCCGGGCCGTGCGGCGCGCCCTTCTCGTTCGCCTCGGTGCGCGTGCACGACTGCGGCACCGACGGCGGCCCCGTCACTTGCCCCGATGTGCCGCGCTACTTCAGCGCGGCCGATCTGGCGCCGCCCGAGCTCGTGCGAGACCTCGGCGCGTGCCTCGGCGGCTACGCCAAGGAGCGAGGCCAGCGCATGGAGGGGACCTTCGGCGCGACCTGGTCGTTCGACTACAACGAGGGGTCGTTCCGCCTCTCGTTCGAGAACCCCGGTGAGCTGCCGGAGTGCGCGCGCGTGCTGCTCGACGCCTTCGCCACCGGCGGCCCGCTGAAGGCGCACCTGACCGCCGTGTTCGAGAAGCACCCCGACGTCGACGTGAGCTGGGCGCTCGATGCGCGCGCCCACTGGTGCGCCGACCCGTAGTCGGAAGCCCGGCTCGCCGCGCTCACGCGGGCGCGGCCTTGGCGCCCGACCTCAGCGCCCCGACGAATACGGCTGATGCGCCTGCTGCGAGGCGCGGGCCTGGAGCACCACGCCGACCGCCGCGGGGCCGATGCCGCCGGCGGTCTGCTTCGCGCCGCCGGTGGGCGGATCGAGGGGCTCGCAGACGCAGGCGGTCGAGTACTCGCCCGCGAACACGAACGCGCCCATCTTCATGCCGCCCTCCTTGCAGGCGTCGAAGCAGCCGCGCGCGCCGCCGGGGTACTTCGCCGACCCCTGGAAGTTGGTGGGGTTGCAGCCGAGCGTGACGAGGGCGGCGAGCATCGCGAGCGAAATGGGGGCTGTTCTCATCGCGCGAGGATACGCGACGCGATCGGACGCCGCGACGCGCTCGCTCGCGAATCGGCCCGCCTCGCGATCCGGATCACGATCGTCGCGGCGCCCCCGCGCGCTCGCTCACCATGGCTCACGCATCCCGATGAACGAGTACGGGTAGCCCCAATCGGGCCTCGACGCGTCGTCGAGCGCCTTCACGTCCTCGGGCGTCAGCTTCACCTCGAGCGCCTTCAGGTTGTCGTCGAGCTGCTGCACGGTGCGCGCCCCCACGATGATGGTGCTCACCTCGGGGCGCGCGAGCAGCCACGCGAGCGACACCGCGGCCGCCGTCGTCTCGCGCCGCGTCGCGACGGCGCGAATCGCGTCCATCAGGCTCCACATCCGGTCGTTGTCGTAGGCCTTGTAGCTGTCTTTCCACGTCTCGAGCCGGGTGCCGGCCGGCGCCGCCTGGCCGCGGTGGTACTTGCCGCTCAGGAAGCCGCGGGCCAGCGGCGACCACACGAGCACGCCGAGGCCGAACGCGCGGGCCGCCGGCACCATCTCGCGCTCGGCGTCGCGCACCGCGAGCGACCACTGCAGCTGCACGGACTCGTACCGGTGCGTGGCCTTGCGATCGGCGCTCCAGAGCGACTCGACCAAGCGGTAGCCCGTGTAGTTCGAGCAGCCGACGTAGCGCACTTTCCCCTGCGTCACGAGGTCGTCGAGCGCACGGAGCGTCTCGTCGATCGGCACCGAGCCGTCCTGCATGTGCACCTGGTAGAGATCGATCACGTCGGTGCCGAGCCGTTTCAACGACGCCTCGCAGGCTTCGAGGACGTGCTTGCGCGACAGCCCGAGCTCGTGCGGTCCGGGCTTGCGGTCGAGGCCGAAGCCGATGGGGAAACGGCACTTGGTCGCGAGCAGCACCCGATCCCGCTTGCCCTTGATCCACTCCCCCGTGAGGATCTCGCTCCTCCCCTCGCTGTAGACGTTCGCCGTGTCGACGAGGTTCACCCCCGCGTCGACGGCCCGATCGAAGACCCGCCGCGCCTCGTCGTCGGGGGAGGTCACCCCCTTCATGAACGTGCTCGACTCGCCGAAGGTCATCGCGCCGAGGCTCATGGCGCTCACGCGCAGCCCGCATCGCCCGAGGGGTCGGATTTCCATGCGTGCGAGCGTAGCGCCCGTCGCTCTCGCCGTCGTGCTCGCGCTCGTGCTCGCGGCGTGCCGCGGCGCGCGGACCCCCGCGGCTACGCCCGGCGAGTTCGTGTCGAGCAACGTCCGACGCGCCGACTACGCCGGGAGCGCCGCGTGCGCGCGCTGCCACGGCGACGTCGCGGCCGCGTGGGCTGCGTCGGCCATGCACCGCATGACGCGCCTCGCGAGCGCGGCGCAGATCCAGGCGCCGTTCGACGGTCGCGCCTTCGAGCTGCAGGGCGATCGCGCCGAGCTCCTCGCCGACGGCGCCGAGCGCTTCGTGCGCGTGCGCTCCGTCGCGGCGGGCACGCACGTGTTCCGCGTGACGAAGGTCATCGGCGGGCGCGTGCGCGAGGACTTCGCCGGCGTCGAGGTCGCCGCAGCGCGCGCCGACGCGGCGACGATCGGCGACCCGCACGACGAGAAGATCCTGCCGGTGACCTGGCTGCTCGAGCCGCGCACGCTCCGCTACAAGGGCTACTCGGTGATGGCGAAGGATCGCCCCGGCCTCTCGGCCGGCCCGATCTGGAACCAGACCTGCATCTTCTGCCACAACACCGTGCCGTGGCTGTCGACGGCGCTCGGCGAGCTCGCCGGCACCTCGGGCTACCAGGGCTCGATCGTCGATCGCTTCCTGCCGAAGGCGCTCCGCTGGAAGCTCGAGGTGACCGACGAGCCGGCGCTGCGGCGCGCGCTCGTCGACGAGCTCTCCTTCCTCGCGAAGAAGCCCCTGCGCGATCACGACGCGCCGCTCGACAAGCTCGTGCGCGCGACGCTGCACGAGACCAAGCTGCGCCTCGGCGAGCACGAGCTCGTCGAGGTCGGCATCGGCTGCGAGATGTGTCACGGCGGCGCGCGCGAGCACGTCGAGGCGCCGCGCGTGCACCCGAGCTTCGTGCCCACCTCGCCGTTCCTGAAGGTGAGCGGCCCCGAGAACCGCGCGCAATGGATCAACCGCGCCTGCGCGCGCTGTCACCAGGTGCTCTTCTCGGGCTACGCGTGGACGTGGGAGGGCGGCGCGCGCGCCGACGCGCAGTCGACCGGCGCCGGCGGCAGCAACGTCAGCTCCGGCGAGGGGCGCGACTTCATGATGGGCGCGTGCGCGACGAAGCTCTCGTGCACCCAGTGCCACGATCCGCACCCGCGCCCTGGCGCGCGGCGCGATCCGGAGCGC
>CAIXWQ010000691.1 GCA_903923175.1 uncultured delta proteobacterium
CTGCGCCGTGCGCTCGAACGCCTTCGGGTACCACCAGACGAGCGCGCGCGCCCAGCGGATCGCGACGGCGGAGAGGAAGAACGCGAGCAACACGAGCGCGAGCTCGCGCACCAGGCCGAGCCCGACCCCGACGCGCACCGTCGCACGACGCGCCTCGCCCGAGTGCCTCGTCCGTCGCGAGGCGCCGGCGATCCCTACGCGTCCGCGTCCTCGGCTTCGACCCCGGACTCGCGCATCGCCCGCTGCTCGGCCCTGCTCGAGCCCTCGAGGTACGTGCGCGACACTTCGAGCTCGTCGAGCAGGCCCACGAGGAGGCCTGCCTCGTCGAGGACCGGTAGCTCGCGCACCTCCAGCTCGATCATCTTCTCCAGCGCCTCCCGCAGCGTCGCTCGCTGCCCGACGCCGAAGGCCGGCCGCATCCAGTCGGCCGCGATCGAGAAGCTGTCGAACGCGTGCTCTTGACCCAGCATGCGCAGGACGCGCGGATTGATGATTCCGAGCAGCCTGCCGTCCTCGGCGAGGATGGGGAAGATCGTCTGGCCGGGGCGCTTCGCAGCCTCGCCGCGCACGGTGTCGGCGTTGCTGCTCGGCACGAAGGTCACGAACGGGCGGGTCGGATCCAGCACGTCGGCGACGAGCTTCTGCTCCAGCAGATCGGCCGCGATTTCCTGGCTGTGCGCGGGAGACTCGCGCTTGCTCGGCACCTGCGCGTGGTAGAGCGACTGGTGTCGCAGCGCCACGAACGCGACCGCCTCGGCGAGCATCAGCGGGACGAGCAGGTCGTAACTACCCGCGAGCTCGCACACCATCACGAGGGAGCTCACGGGCACGTGCGCGATGCCGCCGTAGAACGTCCCCATGCCGACGAGCGCGAAGGCGCCCGGATCGATCCGCGGGTCGTGGAAGATCAGGCGCGCCGCGTGGCCGAACGCGCCACCGAACAGGCCGCCCATGACGAGCGAGGGGCCGAAGTCCCCGGCGCTTCCGCCGGTGCCTACCGTGAGCGACGTGACGACGAGCTTCACGACGCCGAGCAACAGCAGCAGCTCCGCCGCGCGCCATCCCGAAGGGAGCCAGCCTCCCCCGACGATCGCGATCTGCGCGGCGCCGTAGCCGCCGCCGAGGATGCCGAAGCCTTGCCCGGTCTCGCCGACGCGCGGGCCAATCCAGACGATCACGACCGTCGCGAGGATGCCCACGGACAGGCCGCCGACGGCGGGACGCACGCCGCGCGGCACCTTCCACGCGGCGGAGCGTCGCTGCACGAGGTGCAGCATGCCGAGGAACGCGCTCGCCGCGAGCGCGATGACGACCGCCATCACGACGTAGAGCGGCAGGTGCGCCGGCACGAAGGCGTAGTGCACCGCGTGCGAGAAGAGGGTGCTCTCGCCGAAGATCGACGTGAACACCGAGTACGACACCACGCTCGCGAGCAGCGCCGGGATGAGCGCGTCCGACTCGAAGTCGTCGCGGTAGAGCACCTCCACGGCGAGGAGCGCGGCGCCGAGCGGCGTCCGGAAGACGGCCGACATGCCCGCCGCGCAGCCGGCGACGAGCAAGATCCTGCGCTCACGTGCGCCGACCTTCAGGTAGCGCGCCGCGACCGAGCCGATCGCCGCGCCGATCTGCATCGTCGGCCCCTCGCGTCCGCCCGATCCACCGAAGCCGAGCGTGAGCACCGAAGCGAGCGCCTTCACGCTCACCACGCGCCGGCGAATGAAGCCGCCCTTGCGATGGAACGCGTCGATCATCGCGTCGCCGCCGCCGCCTTGCGTTTCGGGCGCGAGGGTCGCCGAGAGGATGCCGCCGAGCAGCGCGCCCACGGCCGGGATCAGCCAGAGCACCCACGGTCGGAACGGCGTGCCGTTCCCCTCGGGCTCGAGCTCCCCGTGCGCGCGCAGCGCTCGATACCCGGCGAGGTCGTGAAGGACGAGGTGCTGCGTGCGTTCGAGTGCGTAGAAGAAGAGCGAGCCGACGAGACCGGCTGCAGCGCCGACGATGGCCGCGTGAAACAGCGTGCGCCCGAGGAGCGTGAGGTCGATCGGCGGGTTCGCGATCGAGGGCATTCGCAGGAAGCCTGGCCGCGACCACGGCTTCGGACGCTCTGGATCTCGTTGCATCTCGCGGGACTGCTCGCTGGAAGCGGGCGGTGTCCCGTGCAGGCCGGAGGGCGTCAATGGCGTCTCTCACTCACCGAGCACGGAGACGAGCACGGACGCGGCTTGAGCGCAGCCTCGGCTCACGGGGCAACGGCCGCCCCGCGGAGCGGCGGCGACGGAGCACGCGCTCGGCCTCCGTGGCGTGGGGCAAAATGCCCCAGCGCCCGACCTACGCACGAAGGCCGACGGCGTGGGTCGGCGCGTACGGCGGGGCGCCGAGGTCGACCGGCTTCTCCGATCGGTCGTGGCAGACTGCGCGCGTGCGACTCGTACACAAGCTGACCGTGGCCTTTCTCGCCGGGAGCTTCGCGGTGCTCGGCGCGAACGGCGTGCTGCGCGTGCGGCGCGAGGTGCAGTTCTTCGAGAACGCGGCCGCGCGCGATCGCCGCGCCATCGGCGGGACGCTCGGCCTCGCGATCTCGGCGACCTGGCGAGCCGAGGGCGAAGCGCGCGCACGCGCGCTGGTCGACACGGCGCAGCGTCGTCAGCAGCGCGTGCGGATGCGCCTGCTCCCGCTCCCCGCGCTCGATGCCGCCTCGCGCGAGGCCCTTCAGCGCGACGGCGCGCTCACGCGCGTCGAGGCTGCCGCGAACGACGAGCAGCGCGTGAGCTGGATCCCGCTCGACGCTCCCGGCGCCCCAGCGGCGAGGACGCGGTGCGCTCGGCGCAGGTCATCGAGCAGTCGGCCGGGCGCATGACCACCATCCTTCGGCAGCTGCTCGACTTCGCGCGACGCCGGCCTGCGCAGACCCAGCCGTTCGACCTCGTGGCGCTCGCGCGCGTGACGACGAACCTGCTGGCGACGCTGGCCGAGAAGAAGGGGGTCTCGCTCGAGCCGCTCGCGGGCGACGCCGCGGTGGTCGCGGAGGTCGACGTGGGGCCGATGCAGCAGGCGCTCACCCACCTCGTGGTCAACGCGATCCAGGCCGTGCCGCCGGGGGGCCACGTCTGGATCCAGGTCGTGGCGGGCTCTCGGGCGATCGAGGGGACCGTGGCACGTTGCGCGCTGCTGCAGGTGCGCGACGATGGGCCCGGGATCACGCCCGAGCACCTCGCCTCGGGGCTGGAGCCCTGCCTCGCATGACGACGCAGACCCGCGTGCTGGTGGTCGACGACGATCGCTCGATGGGCGAGCTTCTCGAGGAGGGGCTGCGTCGCCGCGGCCTCGAAATCGAGGCCAGGTCCAGCGCCGAGGACGCGCTCGCGCGCCTCTCGCAGGCGACCTTCGACGTCGTCGTGACCGATCTGCGCATGAAGGGAATGGACGGGCTCGCGCTCTGCACGCGCATCGTCGCTCGAGACCCGGACCTGCCCGTGATCGTGCTGACCGCGTTCGGCAGCATCGAGACCGCCGTCGCGGCGATGCGCGCCGGCGCGTACGACTTCGCGACCAAGCCGGTGCAGCTCGACACGCTCGCGCTGGCGATCGGACGGGCGGCGCAGAACCGAGCGCTCAAAGGCGAGGTCAAGGAGCTGCGCAGCGAGCTCGACCGCGGGCGCGCGTTCGGCGCGATGATCGGTCAGAGCCCGGCGATGCTCCAGGTGCGCGACGTGCTCGTCCGGCTCGCCGACGCGGAGATCACCGTGCTCGTCACGGGTGAGAGCGGCACCGGCAAGGAGGTCGTCGCCCATCTCCTGCACGACCGCGGCCCGCGCGCGAAGGGCCCGTTCGTCGCGATCAACGTCGCGGCCATGCCGGAGACGCTGCTCGAGAGCGAGCTCTTCGGCCACGCGCGAGGGGCGTTCACCGACGCGCACGCGGCGCGCGCGGGCCTCTTCGAGCGCGCGAACGGCGGCACGCTGTTCCTCGACGAGATCGGCGAGACGCCCCTCACCATCCAGCCCAAGCTCCTGCGCGTGCTCGAGGAGCGCGTGGTGCGCCCCCTCGGCTCGTCGAAGGAGATCCCGGTCGACGTCCGCATCGTCGCGGCGACGAACCGTGACCTTCAGACGGCCATCGAGGAGAAGCGCTTCCGCGAGGATCTCTACTTCCGCCTCGAGGGCGTGCGCGTCGAGCTGCCGCCGCTCCGTTCGCGCGGGAGCGACGTGCTGCTGCTCGCCCAGCACTTCCTGAACGGGTCGGCGCGGCGCACCGGCAAGGATGCGCCCACCCTCTCGGCGGGCGCGGCCGAACGGCTGCTCGCGTATCCCTGGCCGGGCAACGTGCGCGAGCTCCGCAACTGCATCGAGCGGGCGGTCGCCCTCGCCCGCGGCGTCGAGATCAAGGTCGACGATCTCGCCGAGCGCGTTCGCGATCACGTGGCCTCGCACATCGTCGTCGCCTCCCAGGACCCGAGCGACCTCGCCTCCATGGAGGAGGTGGAGCGGCGCTACGTTCTGCGCGTGCTCGAGGCGGTCTCGGGCAACCGCACGGCGGCGGCGCGCATCCTCGGCTTCGATCGCAAGACGCTCTATCGAAAGCTCGCGTCCTTCGGCGTCGACGCCGCCGCCTCGTAGGCGCGCGCTCTGGTGGGGCGGGGAGAAATGCCCCACGGGGCAAGATGCCCCGCCCTTCGCGCAGCGAAGCCGGTGTTCTTCCGGACGAAGCGCCGGCACGCGCGCTGCTTTGGAGAGCGCGCATGAACTCCGCTGGACGCGTCCTCTCCCTCGTACTGTTGCTCGGTCCCGCCACCTTCGCGATCGCCTGCGGCTCGGACAAGCCCAAGCCCGAGACGGCCAAGAAGGCGAGCCTCGCCGACGACGCGACGACCGCCGACACCGCCAAGAGCGATCCGCGCAACGCCAAGGGCGACGATCCGGGGCGGTCCGCGGTCAACATCGACCCCGCCATCGTGAAGGCCTGCGGCATCGGCGCCGACGCCGCGCACTTCGACTTCGACTCGTCGCGCGTCCGGGGCGAGGACGACCGCACGCTGCAGGCCGTCGCGACCTGCTTCGCGACGGGGCCGCTGAAGGGGCGCAGGCTGAACTTGATCGGTCACGCCGACCCGCGCGGCGACTCCGAGTACAACGTGGTGCTCGGTCAGGCGCGCGCCGACTCGGTGAAGCGTCACGTGCAGGGCAAGGGGCTCTCGGCGTCGCAGACGTCGTCGACCTCGCGCGGCGCGATGGACGCGACGGGGACCGACGACGCCGGCTGGTCACGCGATCGCCGCGTCGACCTGATGCTCGCGCAGTAGGGCGATCGGGGCCCCATGTTCGCTCCCGTCGCTCGCGATCCCGTCACGCTGCTCCAGCACCCAGCGCCTCCGCTGGCGCTCAGCGCGGCGGTCGTGGCGGTCGTGGCGGCGTTCGTCGCGGTATCGGTGCACGAGCGGCGGCTCGTCCTCGCGACGGCCAAGCGCCTCGTCGACGCTCACCGCAGTCGCATCGGCTACCGTGCGCGGACGCCGCGCGGGACCGTCTTCTGGGTCGACCTTCCGCTCGCGCCCGAGCTGCAACGCCACGCGGCGGCGCGCCCCGCCACGCAACCTCGAGAGGGCTCCTTGGACGTTCGTTCTGCTTCGCGCCTGCTACGCGTCGGTCTTGCCGTCCTCACCTCGCTCTCGATTTTCCTGTTGATTCCTGCGGCTTCCGCCGAGACGTTGGAGTCTCCCATCGGCGGCAAGGCAGTCGCTCTTCCGGCTGGGCGCGTCGCGTGCGCGCCCAGCGCGAGCGGCTGGACCGTCGAGGCGGACAAGCGCTCGGTGCGACCACCGACCGCGGAAGCGACGCTCGGCGTCGTGGGCTCGCTCGCCATCGCCGCAAGCGAGGCGACGTGCGCGAGCAGCAGCGAGAAGGTCTCGCTCGTGACGATCGGCGCATGGCCGACGCTCGACGCGACGCAGCTCTCGGCGAGCCTGGACGACGCGCGCCTCGAGGTGCGAGGGAAGCGGCTGCGCGGCGCGCACGTGCGTTGGGAGGCTGGCGCCGCGTCCGGCGAGGAAGTCTGCACGGAGGTGCGGGTCGACGGCGACTCGGAGCGCTGCACGATTGCCCTCGGTCGTGGCCTCGGGGCCGACCCGTCGTCGATCCGCGTGACGGCGCTCCCCGCCGGCGCGGCCGCCAGGGACGACGCGTCGATCTTCGACGAATCCGGCAAGCGGACGACGTTCGATCGGGTACGCGCCGTCGCCGCGCGCGTGATCGTCAACACGCTCGTTCGCCCGGATGTCGCGATCGACGCGCTCTCCGCCGCTCCCTCGATCCCGCTCCAACACGCGGATGCGGTGACCTCGGTCGACTGCTGGCCGGCGAGCTGCGTGCTCGACGGGAGCCGCGTGCTCGTCGGGTCGCTGCCGACGGGCATCACCGCGCTCAACGTGCGCCTGAAGCTCGCGAAGGGGGTCGTCGCGCGGGTCGGCGAGGCGCAGGAGACCGCGCCGAGCGTGAAGGTCCCCGTGCTCCGCTGCCCGCTCTCGGTCGAGTCGGGCGCGCCGTTGCGCGCGGTCGACGGCCAGCGCGCCGTGCTTCGCCTCGAGGGGCGCTGCGCCGCGGAGGCGAAGAACCTACGGTTCGCCGTCGGCGGCGCGACCACCGAGACCGTCGACATCGCGGTGGTCGACGGCGTCGCGCACGTCGTCGTGCGGCTCCCACGGACCGAGAGCGAGGAGCTGAGCTTCGTGGCGACGCGCACCGAGGGCGAGGCCTTCGTCGTCGCGCAGACCCGCGTAGCGACGCGCGCCGCGCCGGCGGTCCGCGTGGCGCTCGAGCTGTCCGGACGAGGCGCGATCGACTTCGTGCCCACGAACGCGGGAGCGATCGCGCACGCGAGCGCGCCGACGTGGGACGGGAGCCTCGCCGTGCTCCCGGTCGACGCGGCGTACGTGGTCGAGACGAAGGATGGAATCACCCGCGTGCGGGGCGTCGCCGGCGCGTTCGGCGCCGTGTCCCTGCGCGTGTCGCTGCGTCGGCCGACGTTGCCGGCGCCGTTCGCCGCGCTCGACCTCGCCGTGCTCGTCGATCCGGTCCAGCGGCCGATCCGCGAGGCGAGCGTGCCGCTTCCGATCCTCGGACCGAGCGGCGCGACCGCAGCCGGAAAGGGAGCGATCGTCGAGCTGGTCTGCGACACCGGCGATGGCGCCGTCACGGTGGTCGCGGGGGCGACTTCGCATGTCCCGTTCGATCGCCACGACTCGTGCCGGCTCGTCTTCCACCGCGAGCGCATCGATCCGGCCGCGGGCACCCAGCGACTCGCCCTCGACGTCGACGTCAACCGCGTCGACGGCTCGCCGCGCAGCGAGGCGCGCGTCTCGCGCACGATCACGCTGGCGCCTGGCGACGCGCCGCGCACCGTCTTCCTGCACGGCGCCGAGTCGCGCTTCGATCGCTACTCGGTCCGCCTCACGCAGGTCACCGACGACAAGCGCACCGATACCGGCGACGTCGCCGTCGACTCCGGCCTGCCCGCCGCGCAGTGGAGCGTGATCACGGGCCGAGGCTCGGCGCGTGTCTACGCCACGACGGCGATCCCCACGGGCCTCTATCGCGTCTCCGATCGCGACCACTCGGGGCTGCTGACGCTCAACTTCGGCGTGCTCGCGCGGCTGACCTGGCTCGACACGCTCGGGCGCGAGGGGCTGCTCGCCCTCGAGGCAGGCGTCGTCGGCGTCGGCCTCGCGAACGACCAGAGCCCGAACGGGCATTCGATGACGCAGGTCTCGATCGTCACGGGCATCGGCCTCTCGGTGCCGATCGCCAACCGCGCGCTCGCGACCGAGACGGCGGTGAACCTGCACGCGTGGGTCGAGTACGAGCCTGGTCGCGCGGCCTTCGGCTCCGGCAGCCCGTGGGCGTTCGTGTTCGGGCCGAGCGTGTCGATCGGGAACCTCGGTGCGGACTTCTGAGGCGCGCGGACGGTGCTGAGCGGCGCCGCGTCACGTGGCCGAACGCCGCCGCCGACCCATCGCGAAGCCCAGCAAATTCAGCATACTTCCTGCTTTCGACGCCCGTCGCCTCCCCGGCGAGACGTCGGTTGAGGCCGAGGGTGTTCCGTTCTCGTCGGGCCGTCGGACCAGGCGCCGCGCGAGCGGACGCGGCCTGCTCCGGCGCGGCGCGGTCGGCGCGCCCGGAGCGGTTCGAGGGTTCCGCCCCCTCGCGCGCGTGACGTCGCCGACGAATTCTTGACGCTTCTTCGCGCGAAGGGCGCCCTGCCACGTGGCTGTCACGCGCCACGCCGTGGTAGGGGGGGCGAATGAAAGCCCCCACGACCCTGATCAATGGCCTTTTCGCGGTCGCCTGCGCTTCGGCCGCCCTGTTCGGTTGCAGCAGCAGCAGCACGCCGGCCACCGTCAGCCCGACGACCGACTCGGGCACCGACACCGGCACCGTGAAGACGGACACCGGCGTCAAGGCGGACACCGGCACGGCCAGCGACACCGGCAGCGGCAACACCTGCCCGACCGACCTGCCGAGCACCTACGCCTGCCCGGCGACGCCCACGCTCCCCGCTGGCAGCACCGCTTGCACCGCCGCGGACGCGCAGGCCCTCTTCGACGCGTGCTGGGGCGCCTCGGCCGACTCGACGACCTGCTCGGCGTTCAAGTCCTCCAACGCCGCGTGCGACACCTGCCTCGGGAACTGGACCCGCGCCGACGGCTGGCTCCAGACGGCCGGCTGCTACCTCGCCGTCGACGCCACGCGGACCGACTGCGCCAAGTCGGACGAGTGCGACGACGATTGCACGAACGTCGTCTGCTACAACGACTGCTCCGACTCGACGACGCTGTCGTCGTGCCTCCAGACTGCCCAGGGCGCCGGCGGCACCTGCGACAACGCCGTGAAGTACTCGACGCTCGACAGCTGCCAGAAGGACGCGAAGTTCGCGGGCTGCCAGGTCCCGAACGACGCCGACATCGTGCGCTTCTACACGAACGCCTGCCACGACAACGCGGTCTTCAAGGCGGCCGCGACGACCGACGGCGGCGTCTCGGACGCGGCGAGCGGCGGCTGATTCCGTCGCTACCGACGCGCTCGCGGCGCTGACGCCGCGCGTGCAGCCCCGGGGCTCGCGGTCGAGATCGATCGCGAGCCCCGCGCATTTCGAACCGACGCTCGTGCCGCGAATCCTCCGCCGCGCGGCCGGCTCCAACGACTCGCCGCCGATCGGGGCGGTTCGAAGGAGATGCCGTCGATGTGCGTTCGAGTGAACTGTCCGAGCTGCGGGAAGGCGACCTACGCCGGGTGCGGCGCCCACGTCGAGCAGGTGCTCCGCGGAGTTCCCGCCGAGGCGCGCTGCAAGTGCCGCGAACCGATGAGCGCCGACGAGGCGAAGTCGCAGAGCGCAGGCGGGGCCGAGAAGGCTGGACGCTGAGGCCGGCTCGCCGCATCGTGACGCGATGTCCGTCACGATGCGCGGCCGCCGCGTAGGCCCCCTCGGCTTCGAGATCACGCACGAGCCCTCGGGCACCGTCATCCGCACGGCGCCGCCGGTCGACAACGGCGGCGACGGCTCGAGCTTCTCGCCGACCGACCTCTGCGCGGCGAGCCTCGGGGCCTGCGCCAGCACGATCGTCAGCCTCTTCGCGGCCCGCAACGGCATCGCGCTCGACGCGGTCGAGTTCGTCGTCTCGAAGGAGATGAGCGCGGCGCCGCGGCGCATCGGGCGGCTCACGGTCGAATATCGACTCGCGACGACGTGCAGCGACGCCGACCTCGCGCGCCTCGAGCAGGCCGGCCGGACGTGCCCCGTGCGCCTCACGCTCGGGCCCGAGGTCGAGATCGTCGAACGCTACGTGCGCGCCTGAGCGACGCGCCCAGGCGAGCCGAGCTCCGCGCCCGGTGCGCATCCCCCTGCGCGACTGTGGGCTCGCCTGCGACAACCTCCCCCGCGCCCGCGGCAAGAATCATCCGATCGGCCCCACGGGAGCCGCGGCGCGACTATGGTTCGCCCATGCGCGCCGTCGTCATCCGCGAGCCCGGTGGCCCCGAAGTCCTCGAGCTCCGCGAGCTCCCCTCCCCCTCGCCACCGCACGGCCACGTGCGGATTCGCACCCGCTACGTGGGCGTGAACCGGGCCGATCTGCTCCAGCGCCTGGGCGCGTACCCGGCGCCCGCCGGGGTGCCGCGCGACATCCCCGGTCTCGAGTACGTCGGCGTCGTCGACGCGCTCGGCGAGGGCACGCGGCGCTTCCAGATCGGCGAGCGCGTCTTCGGGCTGGTGGCGGGGGGCGCGTACGCCGAGCAGCTCGTCGTCCACGAAGACGAGGTCGCGCGCGTGCCGGCTTCCCTGTCCGACGAGGATGCCGCCGCCGTACCCGAGGCGTTCGTCACCGCCTACGACGCGCTGGTCGTGCGGGGCGGGCTTCAACCCGGTGAGCGCGTGCTCGTCAGCGCGGCAGGGAGCGGCGTCGGCACGGCCGCCGTGCAGATCGCGCGCGCGCTCGGCTGCATGGTGATCGGCACGTCGCGCACGGCCTCGAAGCTCGAGCGCGCGAGGGCGCTCGGCCTCGACGTGGCGATCGAGGCGCAGGACGGCGTCTTCGCGAAGGCGGTGCTGGCGGCGACGGGGGGCGCCGGCGTCGACGTGGTGCTCGAGCTCGTCGGCGGGCGCTACGTCGCCGAGGACGTCGAGGCGTGCGCGTCGCTCGGCCGCGTGGTGCTGGTCGGCCTGACCGGCGGCCGCGGCTGCGAGCTCGACCTCGGCACCGTGCTCCGAAAGCGGCTGACCCTCACTGGCACCGTGCTGCGAAGTCGACCGCTGCACGAGAAGATCGCCGCGGCGCGACTCCTCGAGCGCAACCTCGTCCCGTGGCTCTCCGCGGGTCGCGTGCGCGCCTGTATCGACCGCGTGTTCCCGCTCGCCGAGGCCGCGGCGGCCCACGCGCACGTCGCCGCCGACGCGACGTTCGGCAAGGTGTTGCTCTCCACGGGGGCGACGTGACGGGCGCGCGCTCGGTCACGACGCGCGACGGCGTCGCGCTCCACGTCGAGGAGGCAGGCGCCGGCGCGCGCGCCATGCTGCTCTGCAACGGCCTCTACTGCACGACGCAGTACTACGGGCCGTGGATCGAGCAGTTCTCGGCCGATCACCGCGTGGTGTCGTTCGACTACCGCGGCCACGGCCGGAGCGCCGACCCCGCCTACCCCGGCGCGGTCACGCTCGCGTCGCTGGTCGACGACGCGCTCGCCGTGCTCGATACCGTCGCGGAGCCCGTGATCGTGGTCGGCCACAGCATGGGCGTGCGGGTCGCACTCGAGGTCGCGACGCGCGCGCCGGAGCGGGTCTCCGGCGTCGTGCTGCTCTGCGGGCCCGTGTTCGGCATCGGCGACGGGCTCACCGCGAAGGCGGTCGATCGCCTCGCCCCGCCGCTGCTCCGGGCCTTCTCCCGGACGTCGCGCGTCTCCACGGCCGTGCGCGACGCCGTGATGCACGCCGACTGGCTGATCGGCATAGGCTCGCTCTTCGGCGGCCTCGCCCGCACGACGCCGCGCGCCCCGATCGAGGCGCTCGTGCGCAACGTGCGGCGCCTCGACGTGCGGCTCATGGCCTCGGTCGCGCGCTCGTACGTCGAGCACACCGCGAGGCCGCTGCTCCCGCGCGTCGGCGTCCCCACGCTGCAGATCGTGGGCGGGCTCGATCAGCTCGCGACGCCGGCGCACGCGCGCACCGTGGAGCGCGAGCTCTCTCGCTGCACGACGCACGTCGCGGAAGGCTGCACGCACCTCGCCCCCATCGAGGCGCCGGACGAGGTGCACCGCGTCGTGCGCCGCTTCCTCGCGTCGCTCGACGCGGGCTGACGCGAGTCACTTGATGGCGCAGAGGCCGTTGTTGCACTTCGGCGTGGCGGCCGGGCAGTTGTTGTCGTTCTTGCACTGCACGCAGACCGTCCCGCGGCAGTAGGGCGTGACGCCGCCGCAGTTGGCGTCCGCCGCGCACTGCACGCACTGCCCCCCGCCGCACACGGGCGTCACGCCGCCGCAGTCGGTGGACGCGAGGCACTGCACGCACTCGCCGCCGCTTCCGCAGAAGGACTTCCCCGGCACGGTGCACTGCCCGTTGGTCGTGCAGCCGGCGCGACAACGCAGATCGCTGCCGCAGATCGGCGTGGCCGTCGGGCAGTTCGCCGAGATCAGGCATTGCACGCACGTGCCGTCGGAGACGTGACACTTCGGCGCCGCGAGCCCGCACTGCGAGTCGGCGAGGCACCCACGACAGAGCCGCGTCGTCGGATCGCAGAACGGGCGCCCGGTGATCGCGGTGCAGTCCGCGTCGCTCGCGCACTGCTCGCACTGGCCGCTCGCGGTGTCGCACTTCGGCGTCGTGCTCACGCCGCACGCGGCGTTGCTCGTGCAGGCGGCGTGGCACACGTGATCGGCCGGATAGCAGGCGGGCGCGGCCGCGGGGCAGTCGCCGTTGCCGGCGCAGACCGAGCAGGCGCCCTGCACGCAGCGGGGCTTCGCGGCCGGGCACGCGGAGTCGAGCACGCACTCGACGCAACCGAAGACCGGGTCACAGGTTCGACCGGTCGGGCAGCCGTCGCGACAGACCCCGCCGACGCCGTTGCCCGTCGGATCGACGCTCACGGAGCTGTTGCCGCCGCACGCGGCGGCGATCACGGCGGAAGACAGCGCGAGGGCGGACGCGAGCGCGAAGCGAACGAAGCCGTGCATGAACACCTCCGAGGATGCGCATACAGTGCCGTCAGCGAGCGAATTTCAGACACGCGACGCGCGCATTCCGGTGCCGCCCCTCAGGTCCACTGCACCTGGAACTGCACGCGCACGAGATCGACGCCGCTGCTCTGCCCCTCCGGCTCGGGCGCGAGCATCGTCACCTGGCACTTCTTCGCGCCCGCGAGCTTCACTGCGTGCTGCGCGTAGACGGAGAGGCCGTTCACGTACCAGGCCGCGAGGATCGCCGGCATCCCGGAGAGGACGAAGCCGCGCGAGCCTGGCTCGGACTTGTCGATGAGCTCCGCCTTCGCGAAGTTCAGCCACTGCGTCGCGAGGCGTGGGAAGCGCGCGAGCACCGCCTCCGGGCTCGCGAGCTTCAGCAGCACCTTGTAGACGCCCGCCATGTCCTGCTCCGCCTGCCACTCGGAGCGCTGACGCAGGTACACGGCGAGCGGCAGGTTGCACGCGCGCGCCTCGGCGAGGATCAGCGGCTGCACCGGCAGCACGTCGTAGAACGACCCCGCGAGGAACCGCTGCCCGATGAACACGCGCAGGCGCTCGTCGTCGATCTGCTGCAGCAGCGCCCCCATGCCCCCCTTCACCTTCGCGGCGAAGAAGCTGGCGGTCCCGAGGTAGAGGACCCCTTTCACGCGGAAGGGGCTCTCGCCGATCGGGAACGGCGACGCGATGGGCGTGCGCGGAACCGACGGGGGCATCTCCGCGAGCATAGCGCGTCGCGACCGTGCGCCAGCGGAGGCGCGAAGATGCGCTGGCGCCTGCGCAGGCGCGTCAGGGTCAGCGCGTCTGGGGGTGACAGTGCGGACAGGCCGGTCCGCCCCGCTGCGCGCGCACGGCCGCGGCGACCGGCGTCGCCACGATCCAGGCGGCGACCGCGAGCAGCGCCACGCCCGCGACGATCTGCACCCTGCGCTCACCCTGCACGAAGGCGCGAACTCGCTGACCGACCAGCGCCGCGAGCCCGAGCGCCGGTGCGCTCGCCAGCGCGAACGTGACCATCATCGCCATCCCGAGCCACCAGGTGCCGCTCGCCGCCGCGGCGAGCACCGCTCCGGCGAGCGCGCCGCACGGGAAGATCGCGGTCGCGAGCCCGAGCGGCAGCC
>CAIXWQ010000692.1 GCA_903923175.1 uncultured delta proteobacterium
CTCGCGTTCCTACGTGACGCCTGCGTCGCGAGGCTCCGAGGATCGGCGCCGCCGTCGCTCATCGTGACAGCCGATCAGAAGTGCGATCTGACAGCCAGGCTGGCCGCGTAGGCGTGCTGGGCGCGGCGGGGATGCCGTGAACGGTTACGCTCGATCGCACCGCCCGCCCCCAAGGACTGGCGATTGCGCGCCGACGGGACCGCGTTCCGCGACGCGCTCGGTCGCATCGTCGTGCTTCGCGGCGTGAACGCCGGGGGACGGAGCAAGTGGGCCCCATTCGTCCCGTTCGACTTCGCCTCCGGCTCGTCGCCGTCGTTCGACGCCGCGCTCGCGAGCTACCTCGATCGAGCGGCTGCCTGGGGGTCGAACGTCCTTCGGCTTCCCTTCGTCTGGTCGGCGGTCGAGCCGACCCAGGGTAGCGACGACCCGACGTTTCTCGCGCGCTACGACGCGATCATCGACGCCGCGTGGGCGCGCGGGATCCGCGTGGTGGTCGACTTCCATCAGGACGTGTACGCCGAGAACTTCTGCGGCGACGGCTTCCCTGCGTGGACGCTCCCCGGCCCGCTCCCGGCGCCTCATCACGACTGCCCCGGCTGGGGCTCGGCGTACTTCACCGCCCCGGTGCAGGCCGCATTCGACGCGTTCTGGGCGCCGGGCTCCAAGGTCCAGGAGGCCTATGCCCAGCTTTGGGATCGCATGGTGGCGCGCTACAAGGACCGCCCCGGCGTCATCGGCTTCGAGCCGATCAACGAGCCCAACGCGGGGAGCGCCGAGCCGGGGCAGTTCGAGGCCACCACCCTCGCCGATTTCTACTCGCGGATGATCGCGCGCATCCACGCCAGCGCGCCGGCCTCGCTCGTGTTCTTCGAGACCATCGGCTTCGACGGAGGCTTCGCCACCACGCGGCTGGTGCGACCGCAGGGCGAAGGCATCGTCTTCGCGCCGCACTACTACCCGCTCGGCGCGCTCGAGGCGGACGTCATCTCCAATGGGCTCGGCAACTGGGCCGATCTCGGCCAGTCCTGGAACGTGCCGGTCTTCGTGGGCGAGTTCGGCCACAACGACCGTGACTCCGCCGACGCCTTCGACGACCTGACCTGGCACTACGACGCGCTCGACGCGCGCCTGTCGAGTGGCTCGCAGTGGGAGTACAGCGTCGCCGTCGAGGACTGGAACGACGAGGGGATGAGCCTCGTGAGGCCCGACGGCAGCGAATGGAAGCTCGCCGCGGCGCTGGTGCGCCCGTATGCCCGCGCGACCGCGGGGCACGACGTCGCGATGAAGTTCGACGTCGCGACCAGGACGTTCACGCTCTCGTACGTGCCCGACGCCGCGGGCGTGACGGAGATCTCGCTCCCTGCGCGCGCGGCGCCGAGCGGCCTCGACGTCGAGCTCGCCGGCGGATGCTACGACGCTTCACGTCCGGGGGTGGTGCTCGTCCAGAGCGACGCGGTGGCGGCGAAGGTGGAGCTGAAGGTCACGCTGCGGTGAGCGTCGCGCCGGTCAGCGGGCGAGGTCGCCGAAGCAGGTGATTCCGCCCGATTCGCGCGCGGCGCAGGCGTGCCGCGCGGTGACGACGACGTCGCGGAAGCGCCCTTCGGGGACGGGCGCGGCGTCGGCGAACGCGCCGCCCCAGCAGGCGAGCGTGAAGTCGGTGCGCACCGCGCAGGCGCCGCCGTCGCCGACGGCGACCTTCACGATGGGGAAATCGGGCTGGAGCGTCTTCGGCAGCTCGGCGTAGAGGCCGAAGCACGCGACGGTGAAGTCCTCGCGGATCGCGCACGCGCTGGTCGGGCCGACCGCGACGTCGCGGAACGTGCCTGGCGGCGCGGGCCGGGTGCCGAACCCCCAGCAGGCGAGCGTGCCGTCGGCGCGCACGCCGCACGCGGAGCGATCGCTCCGGCGCACGCGGGCGAACGGGCCGGGCGGGGCGCCGTCCGAGAGCAGGCTCGCGCCCATCCCCCAGCACGCGACCGTGCCGTCTGCGCGCACCGCGCAAGCGTCGTGGGGCCCGACGCCGAGATCGACGAACGCGCCGGGCGGGGGGCGTGTCTGGTCGTAGGCGTAGTCACCGCTGCAGGCGAGGGCGCCGCCGGCGTCGATCGCGCAGGTGTGCCCGAGCCCGACGCCGAGCGCGCGAAACGTCCCCGGCGGTGCGTGCGCGCGCGCGAAGTCGCCGGCGGGCGTGCCGTCGCCGAGCATGCCGAAGCACTCGGCGTGGCCGTCGGTCGCGAGGCCGCACACGTGGCTCTCGCTCGCGGACAGGTGCTCGAAGCGGGTCGCGGTCGGCGGCGAAGACTGGCCGTGCTCGTCGTTGCCGAGGCACGCCACCGCGCCGTCGGCCCCGATCGCGCAGGCGTGGCTGAATTCCCGCGCGACGTCCGCGGCCGGCGCGAGCTCGGGCACCGGGAGGATCGTCGCGCCATCCCAGCACGTGATCGCCGCGTTGCGGCCGATCGCGCACGGCTCGTGCGAGCTGCCGAGCGCGACCCAGCGCCCGGGACGCGTCCAGCGCGTAGCGTCGACGGTCGACCAGCACTCGACCACGCCGTCGACGTCGAGCGCGCAGGCCACCGCGTCGCCCACGCGCACGTCGACGAAGCGCGTGCCCGAAGGAGGCGTCGCGGCGCCCGGCGTCGCGCGCTCGTAGCCCCAACAGGCGAGCTCGCCCGACGCGCGCACGCCGCAGGTGCCGAGCGTGCCGGCCGAGACGGCGCGGAACACGCCGCTCGGCGGGCTCGATTCGCCGTAGGAATTCGCGCCGAAACAGGCGATCGCGCCGGAGGTCGCGAGCGCGCACGAGTGGTACGCGCCGAGCGACACGCTCCGGTAGAAGCTGGTCGGCGCGTGCGTCTCGCCGAGCACGTCGTGCCCCCAGCAGGCGATCTGGCCGTTGCTGGCGATCGCGCAAGCGTGCTCCATCGCGACGTCGAGCGCGACGAACGTGCCCCGCGGAGGGGTGGATTGGCCGTAGTCGTTCGCGCCGAAGCAGGAGAGCGCGCCGTCGGCGTGGAGCGCGCAGGTGTAGCCGTCGCCGACGCCGATCGCGGTCGTGAGCCTCGCGACGCCCGTGCTGGCCGCGTCCGCGCCCACGCCGCCATCGCTCGAAGTCGCGGCGCCGTCGGTCACGCCCGCGTCGCCGCCGCCGCCGCCGCCCGCCGCAGCGACGTCGTGCGCTTCCGAGAACCCGACGCCGCAGCCGGCGACGAGCGAGCTGGCGAGCGCGAGCACGAGCGAGAATCCCGAAATGAGCGCGTCTCGATCGGCGCGGGCGTGCATGGCGGCCTCCGACGAAGCGAGCGTGCAGACCGCCGCTTCGATTCCGCGGCCAAGGTGCGCTCGGCGCCGACGATGATCCGTGAAGGCGCGTGAAGAAGTGCGACGCTCGGGCGCGGCGCGACGGACTCGCGCGGGTCGCTTCAGTTGAGCGACTGCGGCATCGTCAGCCGTCGGTTGGCGCAGGCGGACGCGGCGGCCCACTCGTCGAAGGCGATGGCGACGGTCTTGTAGGTCGCGTTGACCCAGGTGCTGGTGTACGGGTTCCAGTTGCCGGCGCAGCCGAGGCCGTCGGCGCCGCACTCGCAGGTCGGCGCGCCGGCGTGCACCTGGCTGACCTGGAAATGCAGGTGGATCCCGGTCGACCAGCCGGTGGTCCCCGACATCGCCAGGGCCTGCCCCTGCGTCACCTTCGCGCCGCACGTGAGGCCGCCCTGCGCGGAGGCGTGCGCGAGGTGCATGTAGATGGCCTGCGTGCCGTCGCCGTGATCGACGACGATCATGTTCGCGTCGTCGGCGCAGGAGCTCGTGCCGCAGCCCGTGGCGCTGCTCAGCTTGAAGTGCGTGACCGTCCCCGCCCGCGCCGCGCGCACCACGAACGAGCTGCCGTTCGCGAAGTCCCAGGCGTACTCGTCGTTGCCGACGTGGTCGGAGCAGCACGCGTCGTTGCAGTCTTGGGTGAGCTGCATCGAGACGCCGTGCGTCCACGGCAGGCGGTACGAATTCGGCGTCGTCGGCGTCTTGCACACGTCGTTGGTGCCGGCGGCCTGCACCTGGCAACCGGCCGCGCAGACGACCGCCTTGGTGGGCGCCGCGTTGGGGCCGGAGCACGTGTAGAGCGTGCCCGGGTCGGCGTTCACCAGCTCGTCGTTGCCGCAGTAGTCGCCGGCGACCGCCTTCGGACCGCAGGTCGGCTTCGGCGCCGCGACGTCGGCGGGCGCATCCGGCGCGTCGGGCGCGTCGGGCGCGGTCGAATCGGGCACGTTCGCGTCGAGCGCGCCGGTGCCGTCGTCGGCGCTCCCGTCCGCGGCGGCGTCGCCTGCCTCTGCGGCGCTCTCCTGCGTCGCGTCGAGGGCGGCGACGTCGCCCGCCGCGTCGGCGTCATCGGGGGTGACGGACGCGCTGGTCCCGGCGTCGCCGGAGGAGCAGGCCATGCTCGCGCCTGACGCGCCCGAGACGAGCGCGGCGAGCGCGGAGAGCGCGGAGAGCGCGAGGCGGCGCGGCGCGGTCCGACGGACGAGCATCTGCGGCCCAGCATAGCCAACGGCCGCGTCCAACGTCGGGCGTCGGGCCGGCCTGCGTAGCGCCCTACGCTGCGCTCCGGTGAGAAGCGGACGAGGCGCGGATGGCGCGGAAGAGGCGCGGGCCATGAGCGCCGCGCCGCCGTTTCCGACGTGCCCGGCGTTTTCGCCTCCGAGCGGGTCCCGGGCCCGAACGCGCCCCAGCCGATGGACGAACGGCCCGTCATGAAGGAATGTGTGCGCGAACGCGGTCACCGAGTGGGCCCGAATCCCGGGCAGCCCCCCCCTCGACGAGACCGCCCCCGCGGCCCCATGCTCGCGGGTCCGGCGCGCACCGTTCGCCCGGCGCGCGCCCGAGTGCTCGCGTGACCTCGCCCCCTGAGACCCCCCTATGAGCAAGAAAGTCGAAACGCTGGAGTCCGTCGTCATTCGCTTCGCAGGCGATTCGGGCGACGGAATGCAGCTCACCGGCACGCAGTTCACCGAGACGACCGCGCTCGCCGGCAACGACGTCGCGACGTTCCCCGACTACCCCGCCGAGATCCGCGCCCCCGCGGGGACCGTGGCCGGCGTCTCGGGCTTCCAGATCCACTTCTCGAGCTTGGAGGTCTTCACGCCCGGCGACGCGCCCGACGTGCTGGTCGCGATGAACGCGGCGGCGCTGAAGGTGAACCTGCCGGACGTGAAGAAGGGCGGGACGCTCATCGTCAACACCGCCGGCTTCGACAAGCGCAACCTCGAGAAGGCCGGGCTCACCAAGTCGCCGCTCGAAGACGGCTCGCTCTCGGCGTACCGAGTGGTCGCCGTCGACGTGACCGCGCTCACGATGAAGGCGGTCGAGGGGACGAAGCTCGGGCGCAAGTACGCCGAGCGCTCCAAGAACTTCTGGGCCCTCGGGCTCGTCTACTGGATGTTCACGCGCCCGCTCGATCACACCATCGAGTGGATCAACGCGAAGTTCGCCAAGAAGAGCCCCGACGTCGCGGAGGCCAACATCGCGGCGCTCAAGGCTGGGCACATCTTCGGCGAGAACGCCGAGGTCTTCGCCCACAGCTTCGTGGTGCCGCCGGCGGCCATCCCGCCCGGCCGCTACAAGAACCTCTCGGGCAACGAAGGCGTCGCGCTCGGCATGGTCGCCGCGTCGCAGCTCTCCGGGCTCGACCTGTTCCTCGGCACCTACCCGATCACGCCGGCCTCGGACATCCTCCATCACCTCGCGGCGCTGCGGCACTTCGGGGTCACGACCTTCCAGGCGGAGGACGAGATCGCCGGCGTCACGTCGGCCATCGGCGCTGCCTACGGCGGCGCGCTCGCGGCCACGACCACCAGCGGCCCCGGCCTCGCGCTCAAGGGCGAAGGGCTCGGCCTCGCGGTCATCCTCGAGCTGCCGCTCCTCGTCGTGGACGTGCAGCGCGGCGGGCCGAGCACCGGCCTGCCCACCAAGACCGAGCAGGCGGACCTGTTGCAGGCGCTCTTCGGGCGTCACGGCGAGTCGCCGATCCCCGTGCTCGCGCCGGCGACTCCGGCCGACTGCTTCTGGGTCACGCTCGAGGCCGCGCGCATCGCGGTGAAGTACATGACGCCGGTGCTGATCCTCTCGGACGGCTACCTCGCGAACGGCGTCGAGCCGTTCAAGATCCCCGACGTGGCCGATCTGCCGAAGATCCCCGTCTCGTTCCGCACCGACCCGAACGGCTTCTTCCCCTACGAGCGCGACGAGAACCTCGCGCGTCCGTGGGCGCTGCCGGGCACTCCCGGGCTCGAGCACCGCATCGGCGGCCTCGAGAAGCACCAGAAGACGGGCGCCATCTCGTACGACGGCGAGAACCACGAGGCGATGGTCGAGACGCGCGAAGCCAAGGTGCAGAAGGTCGCCGAGAGCTACGCGCCGACCGAGGTCCACGGCGACACGAGCGGCGAGCTGCTGTTCCTCGGCTGGGGGAGCACCTTCGGCTCGATCCGTCAGGCGGTCCGCACGCTGCGCGTGCAGGGGCACGAGGTCGGCCACGTCCACCTGCGCAACCTCAACCCGCTCCCCAACGATCTCGCGGCGATCATGAAGCGCTACAAGAAGGTGATCGTGCCCGAGCTCAACCTCGGTCAGCTCGCCTTCCTGCTGCGCGGCAAGCTGCTCGCCGACGTCGTCTCGCACACCAAGGTCCAAGGAAAGCCGTTTTACGAGTCGGAGCTCCTCGAGGCCGCCGCACCGTATCTGGAGAAGAAGAATGAGCTCACTGCCGGTTCTCGCGCACACGGATCCGAGCGCGCTGACGCGTAAGGACTTCGTCCCCTCGGCCGAGGTCAAGTGGTGCCCCGGCTGCGTCGACTACTCCATCCTCAATCAGGTCCAGAAGCTCCTTCCCACGCTGGGCATCCCGCGTGAGAACTTCGCCTTCATCAGCGGAATCGGCTGCTCGAGCCGCTTTCCGTACTACATGGAGACGTTCGGGCTTCACTCGATCCACGGCCGCGCGCCGGCGATCGCCACGGGCCTGAAGCTCGCGCGTCCCGATCTGGACGTGTGGGTGGTGACCGGCGACGGCGACTCGCTCGCCATCGGCGGCAACCACTTCATGCACGCGCTGCGACGCAACGTGGGCTTGAAGATCCTCCTCTTCAACAACCGGATCTACGGCCTCACCAAGGGGCAGTACTCCCCGACGTCGGAGATCGGCAAAGTCACCAAGAGCGCCCCGATGGGGAGCATCGACTACCCGATCGATCCGGTGAGCTTCGCGCTCGGCTCGGGCGCGACGTTCATCGCGCGCGCCATGGGGAACGACGGCCCGCAGCTCTACGACGTGCTCACGCGCGCCTCGCAGCACAAGGGCACCGCGCTGGTCGAGATCTTCACCAACTGCGTCATCTTCAACGACGGCGCGTTCGACCAGTACACCGAGAACAAGGCCGAGCAGCAGCTGCGCATGGTGCACGGCGAGCCGCTCCGCTTCGGCAAGGACGGCAGCAAGGGGATCGCGATCGACTCGCACGGTCGGCCGACGATCGTCGCGGGCGACGCGCCGAACGTGCTCATCCACGACGAGCAGTCCGACGCGCTCTCGTTCCTCCTCGCGCGCCTGAACCCGCCGGAGTTCCCGATGTCGTTCGGCGTCTTCCGCGCGGTGAACCGGCCCGCGTACGAGCAGCTCGCGGGCGATCAGATCGCGTACGCAAAGTCGAAGAAGAAGGCCGATCTGCAGGCGCTGCTCGGCTCGGGCGAGACGTGGGAAGTGAAGTGAACCTCACCCCCTGGCCCCCTCTCCGCAGGCGGAGAGGGGGGAGGGCGCACCGCTGAATCAGCGCGGGGGTGAGGTCTGCTGAGGTTTCGACCACCCCTGCGGGCCTAGCTCGCCTTGGCTGTCGCCTTCGAGCGTCCAGACCTCGTCGTCGACGCGCCAGGCGCCCTCCTGCCGGAGCAGCACGACGCTGCCGCGGGCGTGCGAGCGGACGTCGTGCTCGGGATCGACGAGGTTCGTCCCTTCGACCGTGAGCCACGCGACATCGCCGTCGACGCGCTCGGCGATGACGCGGTACTGCCCGAGGCCGCGCGTCTTCAGCTCGGCGAGCATCGCCTGGCGGTAGGCCGGTGGGCGCTTCGCCATCTCGTCGCGCACGGCGCTGCTCGTGAGCGGCAGCAGCTCCTCGAGCGCCTCTGCCTTGTCGAGCGTCGTGCGGAAGGCCTCGTAGCGCTCGGTCGGCGACTGCAGCGTGGCGACGGCCGAGCCGGTGCGCGTGGGGAGGTGCGCGGCGCAGCCGGCGAGCGAGCCGAACGCCCCGAGCGCGAGCGCTGCCGCCGTCGTGATCGCTACGAAGAAGGGGCGCATGTCTCGTTCGTTGCCCGCGTGCGACGGTGCATTCGTCGCGCGCGAATTCGCCCTCAGTTCCGCACCGGGACCACCACGCCACCCGGCTGCGTGTGATCGCGCACCCACGCCGCGAGCGCGTCGTACCAGTCCTTGCCGCGGCCGACGTCGGCGGCGGCCAGCGGATCGATGTGCGTGAAGCCGGCGGCGAGCCGCAGCTGGAAGGCGCGCGCGTCGGTGCGCGGCGTCCCCGCGAGCGGGCGGCCGGCGCCGATCGGGTTGCTCGCGACCATCGCGCGCAGCTTGTCGTAGGACTTCGCGGTCTGCGGCTGGGTCGAGCCCGGCGCGGGGGCGGGGTCGAGCGTGAGCTGTGCGGCGAGCGCGAGGATCGGCAGATCGAGCTCGGCGCCGTGGCGGGCGCGCAGGCCGTAGGTGGTGCGCACGTCGCCCTCGGCGATGTTCAGGCTCCCCACGAACGACGCGTCGAGCGTGAGGCGCGCGGGGAAGTACCACTCGGCGAAGTTGAGCCCTGGGCCGGCGTACCAGGAGCGCGCGGCGTCACGCAGATCGGTCAGCTCGGTCGGCGAGGTCCGATCGAACGGCACCCACGTGTAGCTCGCCGAAGGATCGCTCGGGTGGATCAGCTTCGGGCCGAACAGCGAGTCGTACGAGGCGACCGGGCCGCCGGTGCCGGCGCCGATCGAGACGCCGGCGATCGTGACGTTGCAGGAGGCGTCGTCGAACGCGAAGCCGAACGCGGCCTCGTTGGTCAGCTTCGGGATCTGCGCCGAGGTGAGCCCGAGGACGATCGCGAGCGTGTTGGTGAGATCGTCGTCCGCGAGGCGCGGCGCCGCGGGCGCGAAGGTCGCCGCCATCGCCATGCGCTCGGCCTGCTCGTACACGGCGACGCCGAGGAACGGCAGCGAGATGAACGGCTGGTACTTGCGGATCTGCGCGAGGTTGGGCGCGGAGAACGCGCCGCCGCCGCCCCCGCCGACGGTGCCGGGCTCGGTCGCGGTGTACGCGGTCGTGTCGAACGCCGACGGAGGATCGAGCTCCGCGCCGCTCACGCCGTCGATCAGCACGAGCCCCGCGAGCTCGTCGAAGCCGCGCGTCGCGGGGCCGCCCGCGAGATCCGCGAAGTCCCACGCCGCGTACGCCTCCGCGATCGTCGCGCCGAGCGAGTGGCCGAGGAGCACCACGCGCCCCTTTCGCTCCGGGGGCGGCACCAGCGCGACGACCGCGCGCAGGTCGTCGACGGTGGTCGCCATCCCCCACTCGGACTCCTGTGGCAGATCGCTCTCGTCGTGGAAGCCGGCGAAGGTCTTCCCCTCGATGGTCTCGCCCTCGACGTAGTATCGCTCGGCCCACGAGGTGTCCTGCCGCACCTCCGCGACGTCGGAGCCGTGCGTGTCCTCGAGCAGGTTCGAGCGGCGATCGATGGCCCAGACCTCGATCGGGCCGGCCGGATCGTCCTTGCCGCGGCGCACGAGCGCGCGCGCGAGCGGATCGAAGGAGCCCGCGCCGCCGAGGAAGCCCGGCATCATGATGACGATCGCGCGCGCCGCGACAGGCGAAGACGCGGCGGTGTCGACGCGATAGCGCACCACGCGCAGCCGGTTCTGCTCGGCCGGGGTCGCGTCGCCGGTGAGCGGGTTGGGCGGCGGCGCCTTCGAGGCGACGATCGCGATCTCGCGCCGCACCCCCGGCTCGACGACGGCGCTCGCGGCGGGCGGCACGTACGGCGACGCGGCCGGCCCGCTGCTCGATTTCGAGCAGCCGAAGGCGCTCGAGGCGCCGAGCGCGCCCGCGGCGAGGACGAGGGCGAGGGCGGCGGGGCGTGCGGCGCGAATGGCGTGCAGAGCGTGAGCTGCGTGAAGAAGGAGAGGGCGGCGCATGGGGCGCCGATGAATCTACCGCTTGGTAGGTGGCACCGTGATCGCCGTCGCCGTCTCGGGCACACGAGCGCCACGATGGACATCGTGACGCTCGTCACGCCGAACGCGCCGAACGCGCGCCTCGAGCTCAGAGCTTGAGCGTCTCCTTCACGGCCATCACCTTCACCTGCGTCCCCACGCCGCGCTTCTCGACGGCCTTGGCGAAGGCCTCGGGGGTGCCGGTGAGCACGGGGAAGGTGCCGTAGTGCATCGGGACCACGATCGCGGGGCGCACGAGCTTCACCGCGTCGGCCGCGTGCTCCGGGCCCATCACGAAGTGATCGCCGATGCAGCCGAGCATCACGGTGACGGGGTGGTGCGTCGGGATGGCGGCCATGTCGCCGAAAAGATCGGTGTCGCCGGTGTGATAGAGCGTCGGCCCTTTGCCGTCCGGCGTGTTGATCGTGACGAGGAAGCCGCCCGGGTTGCCGCCGTCGTGCAGCTCGCCGTCGGCGCTCTCGATCTGCGAGCTGTGGATCGCGGGGACGAAGGTGATCGTGACCTCGCCGTCGAGGAGCGTGATCTCGCCGCCGAAGTTCCCCTGCGAGTCGAAGCCGATCTGCTCCTTCGGGTAGCCGGCGTACTTCACGAGCGCGTGGCCGAGATCGAACGTGCTGACCAGCTTCGCCTTGGTCTTGGTGGCGATCGCGACCGCGTCGCCGACGTGATCGAAGTGGCCGTGCGTGATGAGCACGAGATCGCCCTTGTCGATCGCGGCGAGGTCCTCCTTGCCGGTCGGGTTCTTCGGGTTGGTGATCCACGGGTCGATCCAGATGGTCTTGCCCTTGGGCGTGTCGACGCGGAACGCGGCGTGGCCGTACCAGGTGAGCGACGTGCCCGAGCTGGTGACGGGCGGGAGCGGCGCCTCGGCGGCGGCGGCCTGTCCGTGCGGCCCGCAGCACTGCGAGTGGCCGCAGCCGAGCGAGAGCAGGGCCGAGAGCGCGAGAGCGCTGGCGAGGGCGAGGGGAGCGACGAAGCGGGTCATGGAATCCTCGTTGGAAATGCGGAACGGCGTCGTCGGACGCGCGCGGGGCGCGGGAGGTTACACCGCGCGGGGCGCATCCCGCGTGCCGGGCGTGGCTGGTGCTGGAGGTGAAAGCTCGCGCCTCGTTCGCGCGTTAGGCTCCCAGGATGGGCTCGGAGCGCGCATTAGGGGTGGAGGGCGGGCCGATCTCGTCGAGCGCGCCGCGCCGGTCGAGCCCCCCTACGGGAGCGCTCGCCGGCACCATCGTCGTCGCCGCGCTCGCGGCGCCGCTCACCCTCGTCGGCTGCGCGGTGATGGGCGCGGCCGTGCGCTGGCTGCCGGTGATCGCGGCCTGGAACCTCGCCCTGCTCGCGGTCGTCGCCCTCGCTGCGCGCCCGCTCCGCGCGAGCCTCGGCCCGCGCGGCCCGCTCCTCGTCGCGCTCGCGCTGATCGGGCTCGCGCCGATCGACTGGCTGCTGGCCGCCGGGGCGCTGTCGCAGCCGCTCGTGGAGGTGCACTGGCGCTGCGGCACCGGCGAGGCGATGTTGCTGATGGTCCTGCCGTTCTTCATCGCAGGCTGGAGCGTCGTGAGCATGCTGGTGGCGACGATCGCCGCGGGGCTCACCGTCGGGCCGCGGATGGAGCGCGCGCTGCACCGGCTGGCGCAGGGCGTCGCGTGCGTGACCCTCGTCGCCGTCGGGTACGGCGCGGTGCGTGCGCGGCTGCCGGAGCCCGAACACTGGATCGAGACGCGGCCGCTCGTCGCTGCGATCCCGCCGAGCGCGTGGACCGGCAAGCGCGCGGAGCCGCTCCGAGACGCCACCGCGACGTCGGCCCAGATCGCCCACACGACGCTCCTCGGCGTCGACCTCTACCGCCGCTGCCTCGGGGACTACTGCGGCTTCGCGTGGTCGGACGCCAAGCCGGAGGCCTTCGGGGGGGACTTCGCGCCCGACGGGACGCTCTTCGTGCGGCGCGACGCGACGACCGGCCTGACGCTCTTCTCGGCGGCCGCCGAGGTCGCCTCGAGCAACGTGAGGGCGTTCGACGCGAACGGCATGCGTGCCGTCACGGTCCGTGACGTCGCGTCGACGCTCGGCCCACGACGCGATTGGCTCCTGGCGGCGGCGCTCGGCGTCGCGATCGCGATCGCGCTCCTGGCGCGCGGCGCGAAGCTCGGTCGTGGACGCGATCTCTCGGGCGCGCGGCTCGCCCGCGTGCGCGGGGGGGAGCTCGAATTCGCCGACGGCGAGCGCTGGCCTTCGCCGCGCGGGTTCGTCGGGCGCGAGTACGAGGTCGTCACGGTGATCGTCGAGGGCGCCGCGTCGTCGGACACGTTCCGTCACGCGGAGCGCCCGCGCTTCGAGGCCCTCGTCGGCACGCCCGACGAGCTGGAGGCCGGGTGGCGCGCGACGCGCTCGACGGTCTCGGCGTTCGCGCTCGCGGCGGCCGTCACGATGGCGACGCCGCTCGTGACCGCGCTGGCGATCCTGATCCGCGCGGGGTGAGCGGCGCGCTCCGGGGCGGTGTTCGACGCGGAAAACGCGTCGATTCGGAGGAGCTCGTGATGCCCACTCTCGCTATGTTCCGCGGATGCGTAGCTCCCCCTCCGTCGCCCACCTCGCGCTCCTCTCGTTCTTCGCGCTCTCCTCGTCCGCGCTCGGGCTCGCCTGCGGCAGCCAGGGGAGCCAGGGCGAGATCGGGCCGGCGGGACCTGCGGGCGAGGCCGGCGCGACGGGCGCGACGGGCGCGACGGGCGCGACGGGCGCGACGGGGGAAGGCGGTCCGCAGGGGCCGAAGGGCGATCCCGGGCCGCAGGGGCCGCCCGGCGCGGGCTTCGAGGGCGGCGTGCCGGACACGAGCACTCCGGACACGAGCACTCCGGACACGAGCGTCGCCGACACGGCGCCGGACGCGGCGGACGCGGCGGACGCCAACGAGACGGGCGCCGACGCCGCCGACGCCGCCGATGCCGCCGATGCCGCGCCCACCGTCGCCCCGCCGATCGCGAGGCTCGACGCGCCCTCGCTCGGCACCGACACGCTCGACGTGGTCGAGATCCGCATCGACGCGTCCTTGCTGATCTCCTCCGGTGGCGTGGCCAGCAAGCCGTCGTTCGCGCCGGTCTACGTCACCGTGCGGCCGGGCTCGCTGAGCGCGCAGCTGTTGAGCAAGCTCTTCATGGCCGGCGCGGTCAACCCGATCAACCTCACGCTGCTCGACGCCGCCGGCAAGAAGGCGGGGTCGATCTCTCTGACCAACGCGGTCGTCACCTCGGAGGCCGACGCCGCGGGGCCCGAGTTCCTCGAGACGTACGGCTTCGTGCCGCAGAAGCTCCAGTTCTCGCTGAACGTCGCGGGCGGGGTGAGCTTGCTCGACATCGACGTCCAGGGGACCCTCGGCGCGGCCTGCACGGTCGCGGCCTGCTGCCCGAAGACGGCGCCGCTTTCGTACGAGCAGGGCGACGCCGCGTGGCCGCTCGACCCGGCCACGATCCGCGCCTCGAAGGTGAGCGCCTCGGATCTCCTGGCCACCAGCGGCGGGATTCCGACCGGCAAGCCCCAGGTGGGGCCGATCTCGGTCGAGACGAGCGACGTGACGAGCGCGCTCTGCCCGCTCTCCCGGCTGTCGCTCGGCGGGCCCCTCGCGACGAGCAGCATCGCGGTCGAGTCGCCGATCTCGGCGTCGGGCAGCAAGGCGATCGACAGCGCGACCTGGCAGGTCTGCAAGAGCTCCCTCGTGAGCTCGGTGTCGCTCGACTGGTCGACGAGCGGCTTCGTGCAGAAGCTCCAGATCACGCCGACCGGCTTCGTCGAGACTGACCGGAGCCTCGATCCCGCGACCGGCGCGGTGACCTCGAGCTCGACGTTCGGCTGGAGCGCGGTCACCGCGTCGCCGCTCACCGCGTGCCCCTGAGCGCGCGCGCCTCATCGCGCTTGCGCATGCGCCGAGATTTCGGCTTGATCGCGCGATGAAGCTCACCCTGTCCCCGTCGCGCCTCGTGGTCGCCGCAGGTTCGCTCTCGCTCTGCGTCCTCGCCGCCTGCGGCGCGTCGACCCCGGCGGCGCACCCGCCCGGCGCGTCGGGCGCGTCTTCGAGCGGCGCGTCGAACGGCGCGTACGTGCAAGGGCTCCCCCACGACGACGCCGTCGCGGCGCTGGTGCTCGAGCGATACGACGTCCGGCAGCACCGGGTGGCCATCGAGCCGATGAAGACCCAGGACGGCGGCGAGCGCTTCCGTGTGCGGGGCAAGGCGGGCGAGGTGGTCTCGTCGCTGCCGCCCGGCCCGAGCCTCTCGCCCGGCATGGTGGCCGTGAGCGCGAAGCCCGGCGAGGGCTGGGCGAAGGGGCTCGAGGTCGACTGGATCGTGGTCGGCGACGAGCCGAGCCTTTGCGGCGATCCGAAGGGGTATCTCGCGCTCGTGCGCGTGGACGCTGGCACGTCGGGCACGCCGGGCACGACCACGCTCGTCGCCTCGGCGACCTGGAGCGGCGGCTGCGGCGGCGTCGCCGCGGGCGTGCGCTTCCTGACCGCGGGCGGCCGGAGCGTGATGCTCGAAGCGGGCTCCGACGCCGGCGAGGAGTCGCCCGAGCACACGATGTCGACGGTGTGGCTGCTCGACGGCGAGCGCCTGGTCGGCCTCGGCGACGTGCTCGCGGGGCTCGAGGACACGCGCGACAGCTCCGCCGTCGGCGGGTTCATGCGCAAGATGACCGCGACCATCGACGGCACCGACACGGGGCTGCGCGTGCGCGAGGCGTGGAGCTTCACGCCGGTCGCGGCGGGCGGCGGCGCCGCGCACGACAAGACGCGCGAGTACGTGCTGAAGATCGAGGCCGGCCAGCTCACGGGCGCGCGGCCGCCCGAGCTCGCGCCCTGAGGCGGGGGTGGCGCGATCGCGCGCGCGTGATCGAGCGCGCTCACGCCCCGTAGGGGAAGGCCTCGGTCTTCTCGCTCGGCGCGATCGCGTCGAACTTGCGCACGTCGAGCTCGAGCCGGCCGTCGGGGAGCTCGCGGAGCACGTCGGCGAGCCGCGCGCCCCAGACGAGATCGGCCGCGACGTAGCGGTGGCGCGCGTGCACCGGCTGCAGCGAGGTGTCGTCGGTGCCGACCACGGTGGCGACCAGCTCGACCTCCTGCAGCTTGCACGACGTGGGTGACATGCCGAAGAGCGGGCTCTCGGGCGTGATCGGGTGCAGCACCGTCCACGAGCGGGCCAGCGCCGGCGAGCGCTCGCGCGAGAGCACGAGATCGACGAGCCGGTAGAAGACGA
>CAIXWQ010000693.1 GCA_903923175.1 uncultured delta proteobacterium
AGCTCGGCGCGATCGGCCGGCGCGAGGGGCGCGCTCACGACCGTGCCCCGTCGCCGGGCGCGTGGCTCGCGCTCGTCGCGTCGCTCGCGTTCGCCTTGCTCGCGATCGCGTCGACCAGCGCCGCGACCTCGGCCGAGCCCGGGCCGCGCCCGCCGGCGAAGCGCGCGGTCTCGAGCGCGCTGAGCGTCGAGGCGATCCGCTCGGCGAGCGTCTCGTCCAGGCCGTGCTCCGGCAAGCGCGCGCGGACCTCCGCGCCGGTCATGCCGCGCACGCGCACCGTCCCGTCGGTCGCCGCCTCGACGGCGAGCTCGATCGCGCGCGCCGCGGCTGCCGCCGCTCCTTGCGCGTCGCCCTGCGCCTCCAGCGCGCGCGACTCGCGCAGCGCCTGCCTCGCGCGCGAGGTCGGATCCTCGCGGCGGGCGACCACGCGCTTGCGCATCGAGCGGGCGGCCCTCGCCGCTCCCTGCGCCGAGAGGACGAGCAGCGGCGCGCCGGCCGCGAAGATCCACGTCCAGACGCGATCGGCGATCGTCGTCCCCTCGCCGCGCTCGCCCGGATCGCTGCGCGGCGGCGGGAGCTCGAGCTTCGGCTCCGCGTTGCCCGAGGCCACCTTCGGCGGGACGGCCACCCGCGCGGTCATCGAGCCGAGCGCGCCGGTGATCGTCGCATACCTCGCCGTCGAGGGATCCCAGACGATCACGCGCGCGTCGCCCAGCGCGAGCGCGCCCGCGCGCGTCGCGGCGGCGTCGTAGACGACCTTGCGGCGGCCGAGCACGCGGGAGCCCTGCGTGTCGGTCTTGGTCTCCTCCGACGTCTTGGTGAACGTCACGCCCGCGAGGCTCGGCATCAGCGGCTCGAGGTGATCGAGCCGGCCGGTCCCCGCGAGGCGCACGGTCACGACCGCGTGGCCGTCGACGCTGTCGCGCGGCGAGACCTCGCACTGCACGCTCAAGCCGCTCGCCACGTCGCCGACCCGATACTCCGCGGGACGCCCCTCCTCGGGGGGCTCGGCGACCTCGAGCACGAGCGGCGGCGCGACCAGCCGTTCGAGCCCGGCCGGGTGCCCCTGCATGCTCAGCTCGAAGCCGGAGATCGTCAGCCGCCCCGTCTTCAGCGGAAACGCCGCGTGCCGCTGCGCCACCACGTACTCCCAGGTCTCGTCGCCGATCGTGATCGGCCGGAATTCCTGCTGATCGTCGGGGAGCGTGACGAGCGCGAAGTCGGGGAAGGTCGCGGCCTGGCCGCCCGCGAACCCGAGCCGCAGGCGTCGGTAGACGATCGCCTTCACCACGACCGCCTGGCCGACGACGGCCGATTTCGGCTCCGCCACCAGCCGCGCGAACGCCACCCGCTCCTGCGGATCGGTCGGGGCTGCGTCGAGCTTCGCGGCGGGATCGCTCGGTTCGAACCGCTCCGGCGGCGGCGGCTCGGCCGGCTCGTCGTCGAGCAGGTTCGGCATCGACGGGCGGCCGCGCAGACCGAGCGGCGGCATCGGCGCAGGCGGTAGCTTCGAGGGGACGACGACCGTCACCTTCACCGTCGGCGCGTCGTACGTCGTCGCGCCGATGCGCATCTGCCCCGGCCCGAGGACGTGCTCGCCCAGATCCTGTGCGCGCAGTCGGAAGGTCGTGGTCAGGGTCGTGACCTCGGTCGCCGGGCCGAAGTCCTGCTGGGTGGTCATCGAGTTGATGCCGGTGAAGGGCCCAGCCGCGACTACGAAGCCCGGGGTCTTGCCCGCGGTCGCGACGCTCGCGCGCAGGCCGCTCACCGTCGTCGACAGCCTCACGGTGTAGTCGACGGTCTGCCCGACGCCCACGACCGCGCGATCGACGCTCGCCTCCAGGCGCACCCCGGACGGGAGCGGCGTGGCGGCGTGCGCCGCGCGCACGGACGTCGGCGCCTCGGGCCGCCCCGCGACGCTGGCCGAGGCGACGATCAGCCCGATCACCAGCGTCGAGCCCCAGGCGCGCCGTCGCCGACCTCGCCGCGCCCGTCGCGGCGTCACTTGTCGAGGCTCCGCGGCACGCGGGTCCGCTTCTTCAACGGAAGATCCAGGTCGAGCGGCGACTTCTCGTCGAAGCGATTGAGCTCGCGGAGATCCACGGCGGTCGAAGACATCGGCCGCGCGGACGCGCTCGTCGCCGGCTTCGGCTGCGGCGGCGGCGCGGAGGCCTCGGCCGCGCCGTCCGCGCCGGCC
>CAIXWQ010000694.1 GCA_903923175.1 uncultured delta proteobacterium
CGTCCGAGGCGCTCGGAGCGCGCGTCGGCCTCGCGACCTCGGCGACGTCCTCGCCGAGCGCGTCGCGGGCGAGCGCGCGGGCGTCGCGCAGCTCGGGCGCGCCCGCGACGTGCGTCGCGACGATCCGGCCGCGGCGCATGACGGTGACCTCGTCGGCGCAGGCGACCACCTCGTCGAGGCGGTGCGTCACCAGCGCGACCGCGGCGCCGTCGTCGGCGAGCTTGCGCACGAGGCCGAGCAGCGCCTTCGCGTCGACCGGCCCGAGCACCGCGGTGGGCTCATCGAGCACCAGCACGCCGCGCCGCCCCGCCCGCGCGAGCACGCGCACGATCTCGAGGCGCTGCCGCTCGCCGATCGACAGCCGCTCGATCGGCACGTCGAGGCGCAGCGGGAGATCGAGCTCCTGCGCGAGCGCCTCCGCGCGCGCCGAGGCCGCGGTGAGGTCGAGCAGCCCGAAGCGCGTGGGCTCGACGCCGAGCGCGAGGTTCTCCCGCCCGGTGAGCGTCGGGACGAGCATGAAGTGCTGGTGCACCATGCCGACCCCGCGGCGCGTCGCCTCGCGGGCGGTCGCCGGGTGGAGCGCCTCGCCGTCGATCCGCACCTCGCCCGCGTCGGCGTGCATCACGCCGGCGGCGATCTTCAGCAGGGTCGATTTCCCCGCGCCGTTCTCGCCGACGATGGCGTGCACGCGCCCGCGCTCGAGCCGCAGCGACGCGGCGTCGACGGCGCGCAGCGCGCCGAAGGTCTTGGTGATGCCGACGAGCTCGAGCGCGTTCACGGAGCGATCTGGGAGCGTTCTTCGGGCGGTCTCGGCGCGCTCAGCCCTCGAGGCCGTGCGCGTCGATCACGCCGGGGGCGGCCTTGAGGTTCTGCACGACCGAGGCGACCTGGCGCGGCGTGGTCCAGACCACGGCCTCGACGTCGCCGGGCTGCCAGCCGCTGAGCATCCACTCGGCCTCGGGCGCAGGGCCGATCACGATGGCGAGGTAGCCCGCGATGCGACGCTGCTTCCCCTCCTCGCTCGCACCGTGCCCGCCACGCAAGAGCACGCGCACCGTCGCGCGCTGGTCGGTCTTGATGTCGTTCACGCCCCGAGCTTACGGGAAGGCGGCGCGGGACTGCGCGCGAGAATCGCGCGGGGACGGCGTTTCGACGGCGCGTCCGCGCTGGCCCCGCAGCCCAGGCAGTGCTTGTTTGCCGCCATGCGCCACCGCTCTGCTTGGCTGGTCCCGACGTCGCTCGCCTTCGCCTTCACGGGGGCGCTCGTCGCGCTCGCGCCCGCGTGCTCCTCGAAGAGCACCGCCACGACGCCGGCCGACGACACCGGCACCGACGCGGCGCTCCCCGATACCGGCACCGCGGACACCACGCCGCCCCCCGCCGACACCACGCCGGCGAAGGATCCGCTCGAGGGTTGCACGCTCGATCCGGGGCCGGGTGACGCCGGGTTCATCCCGACCGACGGCGGCGGCGATCCGGTGGGCGACGCGTCGTTCGATCTGAGCGCCGCGCTCGCCGGCTTCCCAGCCGGCACCGGCGTGCTGACGGCGGTGATCACCACCGAGACCGGAGAGCTCGGCGCCGACGGCGGCGTCGCGCGCAGCGCCGACGGCGGGCTGGTCACGCGCAAGATCGTCTGCAAGCTCGACGAGAAGAACGCGCCGATCAGCGTCGCCAACTTCGTCGGGCTCGCGCGCGGCACGCGCCCCTCGCAAGACACCAGCGGGAACTGGCGGCTGGCCCGCTTCTACGACGGGCTCACCTGGCACCGCGTGGTGCTCGGGTTCGTCATCCAGGGTGGCGATCCGCTCGGCAACGGCGGCGGCGGCCCCGGCTACGACATCCCCAACGAGCATCACGTCAAGGAGCCGCTCGGCACGCTCGCGATGGCCGCGGGCAACGGCGCCCCCCTGCCCGACGGCGGGCCGACGTTCGTCCCGAGCGGCAGCCAGTTCTACGTCGTGGTCGGCGGCGGCCCGAGCGCGGACTACAACGTGTTCGGAAGCTGCCTCGACGCCGACGGCGTCTCGCTCGACCCGGCGGCCGACCTGATCCAGCAGGTCGACGTCAACGGCTCGCAGCGGCCGAAGACCAAGCTCCACATGTGGAAGATCGACATCGGCCGCTGCCCGATGTGAAGCGACACGAGGCGCGCGGGCGGCGGGGAAATCACGCCGTGCGCGCGCGCTCGAGCGGAGCGGCTCACGCCTTGGGCGTCTCGTCGCTCTTCACGGCGTCGTCGCCCTTGACCTTGTCGCCGGCCTTCTCGAGCTTGCCCGCGACCTCGCCGAGGAAGCCGGCGGTCGACTCGAGCGTCTTCGAGGCCTGCTGCAGCCCGATCTTGCCGAGCGTGAGGCCGAAGCGGAGCCCGGACTGCGCGAGCCCCTCGACGAGGCTCATGAACGGCGCCTGGCCTTCGTCGGCCGGCGTCGCGTGGCCGTGCGGATAGCTCTCGTTCGCCTGCGTCTCCGGGGTCGTGGTCGGCTGGGTCATGACGGGTACTCCTTGGTTGCTCACGTTGGATCTTCGACGCTGCGCGCACCGATGCGCAGCCCCGCGCAGGGCGCGCGAGGCGGACGTCGTCAGGCTGCACGACCGCCGTGCCTCAGGCGCCGCGACGGGCCCCTGACGGCGTCGGGCTCACTTCTTCTTCTTCGGCACGCACGCGTCGCACACGACGACGCGAGGGGCGGAGGCGTCGGCGCCCACCCCGAGGTGCGCGTCCTCGCCTTCGTCGATCGCCTTCTCGCAGCGCGCACAGCGCGCGTCGGAGGCGAGCGTGATGGGCTGGAAGCCGATGACGCCGTCGAGCGCGGACGGCTTGCGGGCGGCGCGCTCCTTCTTGCCGAGGATGTCGGAGCGCTTCGACGACAGCGTGGTCGCTGCGTGCCGGAGCTCCTCCTCGACGCCGCGGCCGGCGCGGTCGGCCATCTCCACCGCGTCCTCGAGGATGGCGCGAACCAGGTTCGACACCGGGACGCGGATGTTCACCGCCAGGCGCTTGAGCTCCTGCTCGAGCACGGCGGGGACGCGCGTGTGGATCACGCGCTCCTTGCGCTTCTCGCCCCCCTCCTCGGCTTCCTTCGGCTCTTTTCCGGCGGCTTCGGGCGCCTCGGCCTTCACGGCTTCGGCGTCCTCGGCGACCGGCTCGACGATGGACTCGGGGGCGGGCTTGCTGGAATCACGGTTGCTCACGACGTGATGGAATGTGATTCGTCGTGACACACGCGTCAAGGGGGGGGCGGGACAAAAAGCGGCGAGCCCGAACGCGTGCCCAGACCAGGACACGAGCACGGGCTCGGGTGGGACGTCGGCGCGACGCGCCCTCGACGGCGTTGCTCAGAACGCGTCGATGCCGGTGAGCGCGCGCCCGAGGATGAGCGTGTGGACCTCGTTCGTCCCCTCGTAGGTGTAGACGCTCTCGAGGTTCAGCATGTGCCGGATGACGGGGTAGTCGAGCAGGATGCCGTTGCCGCCGAGGAGCCCGCGCGCGCTGCGGGCGATCTTCAGCGCCCACGCCACGTTGTTCTTCTTCGCGAGCGAGACCTGCTGCGGCGTGAGCTTGCCCTGCTCCTTCAGCCGCGCGAAGTGGAGCGAGACGAGCTCGCCCTTGGCGATCTCCATCGCCATCTCCACGATCTGCTCCTGCACGAGCTGCTTGCTCGCGATCGGCACGCCGAACTGCACGCGCGTGCGCGTGTAGTCGACCACGCAGTCGTAGCAGGCGCGCGCGGCGCCGAGGGCGGCGTAGGCGATCCCGAAGCGGGCCTGGTTGAGGCACGACAGTGGGCCGCCGAGCCCCTTGGCGCCGGGGAGCACGTTCGCCTCGGGGACCACGCAGTCGGTGAGCGAGATCTCGCCGGTGGCCGAGGCGCGCAGCGACATCTTGCCGTGCACCGTCGGCGTCTCGAACCCCTTCATGCCGCGCTCGACGACGAAGCCGCGGATCGAGTCGGGGCCGCCGACCGTGTCGCCCTCCTTGACCTTCGCCCACACCACCGCGAGGTGCGCGAACGGGGCGTTCGTGATCCACATCTTGCTGCCGTTGAGGACCCAGTGGCTCCCCTCGCGGCGCGCGTAGGTCTTCATCGAGCCGGGGTCGCTGCCGCTGTCGGGCTCGGTGAGGCCGAAGCAGCCGATGATCTCGCCGGCGGCCATCTTCGGCAGCCACTTCTGCTTCTGCTCCTCCGATCCGTAGCGATGGATCGGGTACATGCAGAGCGAGCCCTGCACGCTCGCGAAGCTGCGCAGGCCGCTGTCGCCGTACTCGAGCTCCTGCAGCGCGAGGCCGTAGGCGACCGCGCCCATCCCCGCGCAGCCGTACCCCTCGAGGTTCGCGCCGAGCAGCCCCATGCCGGCGATCTCGGGGATGAGATCCATCGGGAACCGCTCCTCCTCGAAGAGCTTGCCCGCGCGGGGAAGGAAGCGCTCGCGCACGAAGCGGCGAACGGCGTCGCGGATCATGCGCTCTTCTTCGGTGAGGAGCGGCTCCACCGCGATGAGGGCCTCGAGCGGCATCGGGTCGTGGATCTTCACGGTCATGGTTGCGCGCGTCCGTAACGTGGCGAGCGAGGGTCAGAAAGGGGCGGAAATATGACGGCGCGCGTCATGATCCTCTAGGTGTAAAGGATGCCGCCGGGCCGTATTGCGGAGGCCACGCGAGCGCGTAGCCCTGCTCGGCGGCGGCGTGGCGGGTCCAGTACGGATCGAAGAGGTGCCCACGCGCGAGCACGCAGAGATCGGCCCTCCCCGCGGCCAGGATGGCGTTCACGTCGCCCCAGCTCGCCACGTTGCCGACCGTCATGGTCGCGACCTCGGCCTCGTTGCGCACGCGGTCGCTGAACGGAGTCTGGTAGAGCCGGCCGAAGGTCGGCTTGCTCTCGGGCGTGGTCTGGCCCGAGGAGACGTCGATCAGATCGCACCCCTCGGCTTTGAGCGCGCGCGCGACGTCGACCGCGTCTTCCACGTCGAAGCCGCCCTCGAGCCAGTCGGACGCGGAGATGCGCACGGAGATCGGCTTGCCGGCGGGCCAGGCGGCGCGCACCGCGCGGAAGACCTCCAGCGGCCAGCGCAGGCGGCGGTGCGGCGCCCCTCCGAACTCGTCGGTGCGGCGGTTGGTGAGCGGCGACAGGAAGCTGCCGAGCAGGTAGCCGTGCGCCATGTGCAGCTCGAGGAGATCGAAGCCCGCGCGCTCGGCGTGCCGCGCGGCCGCGACGAACTCGTCGCGGACACGATCCATGTCGGCGCGCGTCATCTCGCGGGGGACCTGGCTGTGCGGCAGGTACGGGATCGGCGACGGCGCGATCAGCGGCCACGCGCCGTGCTCGAGGGGCTGATCGATCCCCTCCCACATCTTCTTGGTCGCGCCCTTGCGGCCGGCGTGCGCGAGCTGGACGCCGATCTTCGCCGGCGACTGCGCGTGCACGAACTCGACGATGCGCTTCCAGGCCAGCGCGTGCACGTCGGACCAGAGGCCCGTGCACCCCGGCGTGATGCGGCCGTCGGCCGCGACGTCGGTCATCTCGGTCATCACGAGCCCGGCGCCGCCGATCGCGCGGCTGCCGTAGTGCACCAGGTGGAAGTCGTTCGGCAGCCCGTCCTCCGCCGAGTACATGCACATGGGCGAGACCACGATCCGGTTCTGGAGCCGCAGCTCGCGGACGCGGAACGGCGTGAACATCGGCGGCGGCGGCGGCGCGCTCGCGAGCTCGGTGCCGGCGGCCGCGGCGGCGCGCGCGGCGAACGCACGATCGACCCGGCCGACGAGCGCCGGGTCGCGAACCTTGAGGTTCTCGTGGTGGATTCGCAGCGAGCGCGTGAGCATGCCGAACGTGAACGTCAGCGGATCCTGCCGCCGCGCGTAGCGCTCCGTCTCCTCGAACCACCGCAGGCTGACCGCGGCGGCGCGCTGCACGGCGTCGACGCCGGGGCGCCGCGCGCGCTCGTAAGCGGCCAGCGCGACGTCGAGGTCCGCGTGCTCCACCACCGCGTCGCGCAGATCGATCGCGTCCTCCATCGCGAGCTTGGTCCCCGAGCCGATCGAGAAGTGCGCCGTGTGGGCGGCGTCGCCGAGGAGCACCACGTGCGGCCCCGCCTCGTGCCGGAACCACCAGCGGCCGTTCGAGATCGTCGGGAACTGGCGCCACACCGAGCGGTTCGGGATGAGCGGGTGCCCGTCGAGCCGCGGGGCGAACAGCTTCTCGCAGTACGCGAGCGTCTCGGCCTCGGTCGCGCGGTCGAGCCCCGCACGGCGCCACGTCTCGTCGGTGCACTCCACGATGAACGTGGAGATCGCGCCGCCCGGCACGTCGGCCTCCTTGCAGAACTGGTAGGCGTGCACGCGGAACAGGCCGTCGTCGCTCTCGTCGAAGTAGAACGTGAACGCGGGGAACGGGCGCGTGGTGCCGAGCCACACGAAGTGGTTCGGCCGCGCGTCGACGTCCGGCCGGAAGCGGTCGGCGAAGCGCGCGCGGGTGGCGCTGTTCACGCCGTCGGCGGCGAGCACGAGGTCCGCACCGCGGAGCTCCTCGGGGAGCGCGCCGTCGGCCGGCCACGCGAGCTCCTGCTCGAAGACGACGCGCACGCCGACCTCCAGCGCGCGCGCCTGCAGGATGGCGAGCAGCCGAGCCCGCGAGAGCCCGGAGAAGCCGTGCCCCGTCGAGGTGACGACCTCCTCGCCGCCGCCGTCGGGCCAGGGCTTGGGCGCGTGCGTCTCGATGTCGTCCCAGTGCGAGAAGCTCTGGGTGATGGCGACGAAGCTCCGCTCGTCGGCGACGCTGAGGTTGCCGAGCGTCGCGTCGGAGAACACCACGCCGAACCCGAAGGTGTCGTCGGGCCGGTTGCGCTCGTAGATCACGACCTCGTGCGCCGGATGGCTCTGCTTGAGCAGGATCCCGAAATACAGCCCCGCGGGCCCGCCGCCGATCGACACGACTTTCACGGCTTCTGCTCCCGAGCGGCCGCGCGCCGCTCCTCGACTTCGGTCACGATCATCTCGACGAGGCGCGCGTACGTCGCCTCCCCCTCTTCGCGCGTCGCCTCGGCCGGCGCGCCCGTGTACGCCCGCGCCATGCCGATGCCGGCGAACGTCACCTCGGCCCCCTTCGCCTCGCGGATCGCGGTGGCGAGCGAGATCGGCACAGCGGGCAGCGCCGCTGCGGCGGCGCGCGCGACGAGCTCCGGGCGCGCCGCCAGCACCAGCGACGTCTCGTAGCGGCCGGCGTGACAGTCGCCGCGCTTGAACTCGTCGGTGAGCGTGCGCCCCCAGCGCCGCGCGAGCTGGTTGGCGAAGCCGACGTGCGCGGCGCCGCGGGCCTCCACGAGCTGCGCGGTCGCGCGCGCGATCGCCTCGACGTGCGCGGGCTCGAGGTGGTTGTTCACGAACAGCACCAACGAGAAGCCGTCGTCGAGCAGCGCGCCGA
>CAIXWQ010000695.1 GCA_903923175.1 uncultured delta proteobacterium
AGAATCTGCGCGCCGCCAAGCTGCGCATCGCCGACGCGTGCGTCGAGGGGATCGACTTCCCCAAAGCGCGCGAGCTCGACAAATCCGTCGTTCGCGCGCTCGCCACGTGCCGATGGATCCACGAGCACCAGGCCGTCCTCGTCGACGGCGCGACCGGCACCGGCAAGAGCTACCTTGCCTGCGCCCTCGCGCACCAGGCCTGTCGCAGAGGCCTGCGCGTGTTCTACCGGCGCGTGCCGCGGCTCTTCGACGAGCTGCGCCTCGCGCGCGCCGACGGCTCCTATCCGCGCCTGCTCGCGCGCATCGCCAAGGTCGACGTGCTGGTGCTCGACGACTTCGCGATCGCGCCACTCACCGACGACAGCCGTCGCGATCTGCTCGAGATCCTCGAAGACCGCTACGGCCTCCGCTCGACGATCATCACGAGCCAGCTCGAGCCCAAGCTCTGGCACGACTACCTCGCCGACCCCACCGTCGCCGACGCCATCTGCGACCGCGTCATGCACGGCGCTCACCGCCTCTCGCTCAAAGGCCCTTCACGCCGAAAGACGAAGGAGAGCACCAACGCCGCTTGAACGTTCGTGACGCCGAGACGTACCCTCCCGGTGCGTCAAAGAGAGGATTTGAAACCAGACACCGAGACCCGAGAGATCCGTCGCTTCGCTCCGATCACGATGGCGCGTGTCAGGTGATCACGATGCTGCGAAACGGGTGATCACGATGGGCGTGACGCGCACCGCGTGCGACCGATCGTGTCGCACTGCGGAGTTTCGGCCTTCGCCCGATCCCCCAAGCTGCCAGCAGCTTCCGGACCTGCCGCTCGCCATCGTTCCACCGGCAGCGCCAAAGGCGGTCGCTTCTCGTGTGCGCTGATCGCAAGTCGCGAGCGCGACGGAGCCCTCGATGCACTCGCTCGCGATGCGCATCGAAGCTCGACCACTCAGCCTCGTTCGACTCGTCGCGTCACCTGCTCGATCCGCCGGCGCAGCCGGTCCACATCTGGGTGCGTCTGCCCCAACTGCGCTGCGAGCTCGGTCGCCACCGCCTCCGCAGGTCCGCGATCGCCCGTTTCCACCAGCGTGCATAGCGCAACGCCGAACCTCCCGAGACGCAGGCGTTCGTCCGGCTCCGCCGCCCCTTCTGCCACCCGGGCGAAGAGCGGGCGCGCTTCCGCACCTCGCCCCAAATCGAGCAGCGTCGACCCGAGGTTGGCCGCGGCGCCGAGCGAGTCCTCGTGCAGGGGGCCGAGCTTCGCCTCGGTTGTCGTGAGGACGCTTCGTTGGAGGGACTCCGCCTCCCCGGTGCGCCCGGCTTGCCGCAGCAGGCGTGCCCAGCGCGCGGTCGCGATGAGCGTGCGCTCGTCCGTGCGACCCAACGCGCGCTCGCACGACGCGACGAGCCGCGCCGAGAGCTCCCCTGCCTCCTCCCAGCGCTCGCGATCGATGCAGGTGCGCACGAGCCCGTTGAGCAAGCCGAGCGTGTCCGGATGTTCGGGCCCGAGCGCCCGTGCGGAGGCTTCGAGGCAGCGGCGTTGCAGCGCCTCGGCCTCCTCGAGCTCACCTTGCTCGCGTAGCAGATCGGCGAGGCCGCTCAGCGCGGCGAGCGTCTTGGGGGAGTCGGGGCCCAGCGTTGCCGCTGCGGCCGCTGCTACGCGCCGCGCCAACGGCTCAGCCTCGGCGAAGCGGCGACACGCGGCGAGCAGGGAGGCGAGGTTGTGCAACGACGCCAACGTGCTCGGGTGCTCTGGCCCAAGCGTGCGCTCGCGCAGCTCCAAGGCACGTCGGTGGAGCGCTTCAGCCTCGTCGAGCGCCCCCCGCGACTCGAGTGCGAGGGCGAGCTCGTTCATCGTGATCCACGTGTCGAAGTGCTCGATCCCCTGCCCGGCACGCTGACGTTCGAACACCCCGCGCAGCAGGCTCTCTGCTTCGTCGAAGCACCGCAGGTCGCGAAGCGTCTTCCCGAGGTTCCGGGCAGCGTGGAGGCTGAGGGGATGCCCGGGCCCGACGAGGCGTTCGAATGCCTCGTGAACTTGCCGTAGTGGCTCCAAGGCCTCGGCGAAGCGCCCCTGGGAGCAGCGCAGCAGCGCCAGGTTCCCGAGCATGACGAGCGCCCGCGGATGACTGGGGGCGGTTCGTGCCAGCCCCTCGCTGGCCTCCAGGTAGAGCGGCTCCGCCTCCGCGAAGCGCCCCTGCGCGTGGAGGGTGACGGCGAGCGTGCCGAGCGCGGCCAGAGTCTGTTCAGCGTCTCGGCCGAGCCGCCGCGCGCAACCCAGGAAGCAGCGACGCGCGATCGGCTCTGCCTCCGCGCTCCGTCCACGTTCATGCAGGGCGAATGCGAGATTGGTCCACGCGGTCAGGGTGGCCGCGTCGTCGGGACCGAGGTGCTGTTCGCGTGCGTTGGCGACGCGACGGAAGTGCGCTTCCGCCTCCTCCAGCCGACCCAGGTCGTGCGCGAGTTGTGCAGCGGCGTGCAGCGCGGAAACGGTCTCGGCGTGGTCGGCTCCGAACAGCTGCTCGGACGCCGCGAGAGACCACCGCGTCAGTGGCTCGGAGCCGCCGAACAGACCAGCTACGCGGAGAAAGTCGGCCACTACGGCGGCGGCGCGCCAGAGTTCGATGGCCTGCCTATCCACGCTGGCCGGCAATACGGCCGCTGCCGAGGCGTAGCCGGCGTCAGCCTCCGCGAGGCCCAGCGCGCGCCACAGTCGCAGTGGCGACGCGAACGACGGCCACGCCTGGATCGCCGCAGCCCTGAACCCCAGATCGAGTAGCTTCGCGCGCGCTTCATCCCGCCGACCCAGCCCGAGCGCGTGCGCGATGCCGTGTGGCAACAGGTACTCCTCTCGTGGGCCCGTGCGCGGCGCCAACGCGAGCGTCTCGTCCGCGAGCCGGGCATGAACGCGCTGGATCGAGTGCGGGCGAAGGCGACTCATGGCCAAGCCGAGGCGCGGCGAGCCCTCCCTCCATCGCGATTATGTGCCACCCATGTCGAGTCGGCATCGAACCGCCGCTTGTCGCTGCTGGGACCGAGACTCCAGCGCGGAGACGCCCCGCCGAGTGTAGACAGCATGATCGATCGACCTCTTTGCGTTCGCACTTTCGGTCTCCGCTCGTCCGTCTGGCGACTCCTCATTCGGGGCGACTGCGTCGGAGAAACGCAACGCGCCGGCTCGCGCCGCCGGCGACGAGCGTGTCGCCGATTGCATGACAATCGTAAACGCGCGCCCCCAGGTGAAACTCGCTCACGAGCGCAAGACCCGTCGACCAGCACCGGACGCGGCCGTCGAACCCCGTGGAGACCAGCAGCTGCGCCGCGCGCCACGGCGTCAGCGAAGTGAGCCCGGCAGGGTGTGCAACTGCCTTGCGCGTGGGCGACAGGTCGATGCCCTCCCACGATTGAATCGTTCCGTCGAACGAGCCGCTCCAGAAGCCTCCGCTCGACCTCGCAACGAGCCCGGACACGGCGCCGGCATGCTCCCGCCTGGCGCCCACGAGCTCCAACGAGGGGACGGCGAGCTCCACGATCCAGCCGGCTCCGTCACCGACGAGGATCCGGTCCGGGCCATAGCCACAGAAGGCCGTGATTCCCGCGTCACCAACCACGGCCCGCAGCCGCTCTCCCGACCAAGGATTCCAGACGTGGATGCTGCCTGCCGCCCCCCCGGCGACAAGCCATCGGCCGCTGGGGTCGCAGAGCACGCGTGTCGGCGCGTCGCCCTGAAGGTCGAAGACGCGAAGGCTGGCGTCTTCGTCGATGTCCCACTCGTGCACGCCGTCGGTCGCTGCGACGTAGGCGCGAGAGGTCCCCGCAAGGATGGATACGTCGCTCGCATGCCGCCAGCCCGGACGGAACTCTCGGTCGAGCGTGCCATCGCGGACACGCCACACGGCAGCCCGCGAGTCCATCCCGACGGACAGAAGGCGCTCTTCGTCGAGGCGCTCGAACGCCCGCACGATGCCGTCGTCGGCGCGCGTAGCCGTCGCCGATCTCCAAGTCGCGCCAGACGGATTCCACAAGCGTAGGACGCCGTCATTTCCGCCCGAGACGACCCGCCGCTCGTCGACTGCAACTACCCCGCGAATGAAGTCGTCATGCTCGCGCGCGGTGTCGATGCGGTCAGGGCGCCGCAGGTCGACTCGATGGAGTGCACCGGTTAAATCGCCGACGAAGCATGCTTCTCCCTCCACACCGATCGCAATTGCCCGAACCGGCACAGTGCCGACGCGGACCTTGCGAGCTACGGCGAGCGTGTCGCGCCGCGCAACGACGACGTGGCCGTCGGCATCTCCGCTGACGATCACGTTCTGCCGTGGGCACGTCGTCACCGCCGTGACGGCGCCCGAGTGGGCAGGCGTTCCGCGCACGCTTCCCGATGTGACGTCGATGAGCGAGACGCGCCCGTCCGCGGTCCCGACGAGCAGACTCCCCGCGTCGCTCGCCAGCGCACGAACCCCCGCGTCGAGTCGCCAATGCCGTACGATCGACCCGTCGCTGCGCGCCAGGAGGAGAACCGTCCCGTCGTCGGTGCCCACGGCGACGTTGGCTCCGTCGGACGTGCCTACGA
>CAIXWQ010000696.1 GCA_903923175.1 uncultured delta proteobacterium
CCGTCCGCGGGGGTCACGCGCACGCTGTAGGCGTCGCCGGAGCCGTGCATCGAGGCCGCGCCGAGCGCCCCGGCCAGCGCCGCGCGGACCTCGCCGGCGTGCGCGAAGCGCTCGCGCGGATCGCGCGCCAGGCAGCGCGCGAGGAACGCGTCGAAGCCCAGCGGGATCAGCGCGGCGCACCCCTGGCTCGCCGCGCGCTGCGACGCGAGCGGGATGGGATCCATCACGACTTCGCGCAGCAGGTTGAGCGTCGACGGCGACGGCTCGTTCGCAGTGACCCAGAAGTAGCGCCCGGTGAGCAGGCGATAGGCGATGAGCCCGAGCGCCCAGACGTCGGTCGGCGGCCCCACGTTGGTCCCCGCCGTCGTCTGCTCGGGGGCCATGTACATCGGCGTGCCGATCGCCGCGGTCGCCTGGCGCGTCTGCGCCTCCGCCACGACCTTCGCGATGCCGAAGTCGAGCACCTTCACGGTGAACGGCACCCCCTCGCGCCTCGCCTTCGCGATGAAGACGTTCTCCGGCTTGAGGTCGCGGTGGACGATGTGCTCCGCGTGCGCGGCGGCCAGCGCGTGGCACAGCTGCAGGAAGATCTCGTGGACCTCGTGCGGCGGCAGGTAGCCGCGTCGGGCGAGCACATGCGAGAGGTCCTCGCCGTCGAGCAGCTCCATCAGGAGCCACGGCATGCCGGTCGCGTCCTCGACGCCGCTGCCCAGCACCTCCACCACGTGCTCGCTCTGGATGCGGCTGCCGACCTGCGCCTCCTGCTCGAAGCGCTGGCGCAGCCGCGGATCCTGCACGAGCTGCCCGTGCATGAGCTTCAGCGCGCGCGCCCGGCCGGTGCTGCGCTGCTGCACCACGTAGACCGCGCCCATGCCCCCTTCGCTCAGCGGGCGCACGATCACGAAGTCGCCTGCGAAGAGGCTCCCGGGCGTGAGCGAGATCGGAGCGCCGGCGGACATCCCGGCGCGAAGGTATCACCAGCGGCGCCGCGACGGACGCGCCGGCTGCGGGGCCGCGAGCGCCGTCCGACGCCCCGAGCGCGGCGCGCGCTTCTGGCTCAGAGCGCCGCGCGCTTGAGGATCTGCGCCTTCAGATCGGCGCCGTCGACGAGCCCTTCGAGCAGCTGATCGGCCGGCGTGAGCCCCTTGGCGACCAGCGCCTCGAGCGCGCGCAGGTGCACGCTCTCGTCGTGTCCGTCGCGGTCGACGATGCCGCGGCGCGTGAGCCCGCCCATGGCGATCGACACCATCCGCTCGGCCAGCGCCTGCAACGGCTTGCCGCGGAACGGCGTGCGCAGCCCCTCGAACGGGATGCGGCGGCGCGACTCGGCGAGCTCTTCGTGCGTGAAGTCCGCGGTGAGCGCCTCGGCCTCCGAGAGCGCGCGCTCATCGTAGAGGATGCCGGTCCAGAGCGCGGGCATCGCCGCGAAGATGTCGGTCGGCAGCGAGTCGGCGCCGCGGATCTCGATCGTGCGCTTGAGGCGCACCTCGGGGAACAGCGTGTTCAGGTGCGTCTCCCAGTCGACCATGGTCGGCCGGTGCCCCTGGAAGCCGTTCTCGAGGAAGTCGCGGAAGCGCTGCCCGCGGTTGTCGACGGCGTGGCCGTCGCGCTTGAACATGAACATCGGGCATTCGAGCGCCCAGGCGATGTAGTCCTCGAAGCCCGCCCCCTCGTGCCACGTCTGCGGCAGCAGGCCGGTCCGATCCGGATCGACGTCGAGCCAGACCCGGGCTCGGCGCGAGACCTCGCCGGTGATCTTCCCCTCGACGAAGGGGCTGTTGGCGAAGACCGCGGTGGTCACCGGCGCGAGCTTCAACGAGACGCGCAGCTTGCGCATCGCGTCCTTCTCGCTCGAGTAGTCGAAGTTCGCCTGCACCGTGGAGGTGCGGCGCATCATGTCGAGGCCGTTCGCGCCGCGCGTCGGCAGGTACTCGCGCATGACCGCGTAGCGGGATTTCGGGACCCAATCGAGGTCCTCCTGCCGCGCGAACGGGTGGAACCCGAGCCCGAGCCAGGTGATGCCGAGCTCGCGCGAGAGCCCCTTGAGCTCCGTGAGGTGGCCGATCAGCTCGGCGACGATCAGGTGCACGTGCGGGAGCGGCGCGCCCGAGAGCTCCAGCTGCGCGCCGGGCTCGAGGGTGATCGAGCCGTCGCCGCGGCGGAGCGCGATCGTCGGCGCCCCCTCGTACTCCGACTCCTCCGCCCACCCGTGGTGGTCGACGAACGCGCGGAGGATGGTCTCCACGCTCTTGGCGCCGCGGTAGTGGACCGGCGCGTACGTCCCCTCGAACACGCCGAACTTCTCGGCCTCTGCGCCGATGCGGAACTCCGTCCTCGGCTTGCAGGCGCGTACGAAGGGGAGGATCAGCTCGTCTCGCCCACGCAGCGGGGCATCGTCGTGCACCGAGGCCGGATGGGGTTCGACGTGCGAGGCGGGACCGCGGGGGTCTGCGTTCATGAGGGCCGGGGAATCGAGCACGAGCGGAACGATGCGGGAAGGGGGCACGCGGTTCCCCGCGACCGATTTCGCGCAACTTCGCGGGTTTGGGTCCGCCGCGCCGCGGCGTGCCCTTCCGTACGCCCGAGCCGCTGCGCGCACCGGGCTCAGCCCTCGCGCGCGAGCTCGAAGAGGGCGCGCTGCCCGGCGA
>CAIXWQ010000697.1 GCA_903923175.1 uncultured delta proteobacterium
GAGCGCGGCGCCTTCACCGGCGCGGCGAGCGCGCGCGCCGGCGCGTTCGAGCGCGCGGCGGGCGGCACGCTGTTCCTCGACGAGCTCGGCGAGCTGCCGATCGATCTGCAGCCCAAGCTGCTGCGCGTGCTCGAGGCGCGCGAGGTGCGGCGCGTCGGCGGCCAGAAGACGATCCCGATCGACGTGCGCGTCATCGCCGCCACCACGCGCGATCTGCCGCGCGAGGTGCGCGAGGGGCGCTTCCGCGAGGACCTGTATTTCCGCCTCGCCGTCGTCTCCGTGCGGGTGCCGCCGCTGCGCGACCGGCTCGAGGACGTGCCGCTCATCGCCCGGCGGATCCTCGACGCGCGCGCGGCCGACGCGCCGCTCGGGCTGGCCGACGAGGTCGTGGCGCGCCTGTGCGCGCACGAGTGGCGGGGCAACGTCCGCGAGCTGCGCAACGTGCTGGAGCGCGCGGCCTTCCTCGCCGACGCCTCGAGCGAGCGCGTGATCCGCTGGATCGAGCTCGGCGACGAGCTCGCCGCGCCGGGCGAGGGGCCGGACGACGTGTTCCGCTTCCGCGCGGGGACGAGCTACCGCGAGGCGCGCGCGCGCGTCGACTCGCTCTTCGAGCGTCGCTACTTCAACTGGCTGCTGGAGCGCCACGGCGGCAACGTGTCGGCGGCCGCGCGCGAGGTGCAGATGGACCGGAAGTACCTCGCCGAAATCGCCCGCAAGCACGGCCTGATCGGCTGACGCCGCGCCGCACGGGCGTCGCGCGCCGGACGCTCGGCCTGCGCGTGGTATCTTCGGCGGCGGTGCGTCGGATGCGTGCGACGAGTGAGCGGCCGAAGCGCGTGACGACGTCGACGGAGCGAGCCCTGCGCCGCGTCGCCGGGCGCTCAGCCGGCTTCACGCTCGGCGCGCTCTTCACGCTCGGGACGCTGTGCGTGCCGACGGTCGGCTGCGGGTACCCCGACTTCGCCTTCGTCGGCGCCGGCGCGGACGCGACGACCGACACGGGCACCACCGACGCCGACGGCGACGCGGGAGACGCGGGAGACGCGGCCGAGACGACGAGCGACGCGGACGCGACCGACGCGGAGTCGCTCCCCGCCGGGAGCTGCCCGTCGATCGCGGTCGGCCAGGATCTCGTGAACACCGTGTCGATGGTCCCCGTCTCGACGCCGATCGCGATCGACGGCGACGGCGGCGAGTGGTGCAGCCTGCGCGCCTTCGACCTCGACGCCGCGGCGTGCAACTGGCTCGAGCCCGACCCGCTCCCCGCGTGGGCCGCCGGCGCGCGGGCGCGCGTTCGCCTCGCGTGGCAGGCCGGCGCGGACGCGAGCTCCTCGGCGCTCTTCCTCGACGTCGTCGTGCGCGACGCCTCGCTGAACGTCGCGCCGGCCGCGAGCCCGGTCGACACGGGCGCGTCGTTCACGCTCTACGTCGGCGCGGTCTCGCCGCTCACCGGCGCGTACGACGACGTCGCGGACAAGGGCGCCACGGCCTTCGTGCTCGCCCCCGCGCAGGGGACCGTCCCCGCGCGCGCGGCGGTCGACGTGCGGGGCGCGCCCGCGCACGGCCTCCCCGCCGGCGTGGAGTTCGGCGCGCGGCGGATCGCCGGCGGCTACGAGCTCGAAGCCAAGTTCCCCTGGAGCGTGATCGCGAAGGGAGGCGACCTCTCGCCGGTGCCGGCGCTGGGGCAGCCGCTCGGGCTCGATCTCGAGCTCAAGGTGCGCGACGCGACGGGCGCGCTCGCGCGCCTGATCTGGCACGCCGGGGGAGTCACCTCGACCTCGTGCCCGACCGATCCGCTCCCGGAGTGCGACGACCGCACCTGGCGGACCCCGAAGCTAGGCCTGTAGGGGGTATGCGCGCGACCTGAGCAGCGCGCGA
>CAIXWQ010000698.1 GCA_903923175.1 uncultured delta proteobacterium
AGCAGCGAGCCGTCGCGCGTCAGCTGCGAAGCGAGGCGCTCGAGCACGCGCAGCGCCGCCGCCTCCTCGAAGTAGATGAGCACGTTGCGGCAGACGATCAGGCCATAGGGCCCGCCGAGCGGCGCGGTGAGGAGATCGCCCGCCACGAAGCGGCACCGCGCGGCGAGCGCGTCGCTCGGGCGCACCGCGCGCGCCGCGGCCCCCTCCCCCTCGGCGGCGAAGAAGCGCGCGAGCCTGCGCGGCATCGCCGCGAGCGACGAGGCGGAGTAGCGAGCCTCTCTCGCGCGCGCGACGCTCTCGGCCAACGCGTCGAGCCCGACCACCTCCCAGGCGAACGCGCGATCGCCGCGCGCGTCCTCGAGCATCGCGGCGAGCGTCCAGGCCTCTTCGCCCGTCGAGCAGCCCGCCGAGAGCACGCGCAGGCGCCCGGCGGCGACCGCGCGCGGGAGCACCGACTCCGCGAGGCCATCGAGCTGGTCCGGATCACGATAGAAGCGCGTCTCGCCGACGCGCAGCCGCTGGGCGAGGCGCGCGAGCTCGGCAGGGCCGGTCGGGGCGTCGACCGGATCCTCGGCCAGCGCCAGGTCGAAGCGCGCGCGCAGCACCAGGCTCGCGCGCGGATCGATGCCGTGAGCGGACGCGAGCGCGTCGGCGATCGAGTCGGCGTCGGGGCGCGGGCGGTCGGCCATCGGGTCGTCTCGGCGAGCGAGCAGTCGCTCGACGTTGCTTCGGCGGCGCCGCGCCGGCAAGGTCGGCCGACCCATGAAGATCTACACGCGCACGGGCGACGACGGCACGACGGGGCTCTTCGGCGGGGCGCGCGTCTCGAAGGGGAGCCTGCGCGTCGAGGCGTACGGCACGCTCGACGAGACCAACGCCGTGCTCGGCCGCGCGCGCGCGGCGCTCGAGGGGGCGCAGATCGCGGCGATCGATCCCGTGCTCGCGGCCTGCCAGGTCGATCTCTTCACCCTCGGCGCCGAGATCGCCACGCTCCCCGGCCAGGAAGAGAAGCTCACGCGCCACATGCGCCTGCTCCCCGAGGGCGCGCACGAGCGGCTGGAGCGCGCCATCGACGCCGCCGAGGAGGGGCTCGCGCCGCTCACGACGTTCATCCTTCCGGGCGGCACGCGCGCCGCGGCCGAGCTGCACGTCGCGCGCTGCGTCGCCCGACGCGCGGAGCGCCTGCTCGTCGCCCTCGCCTCGGAGGAGCCGGTGCGCCGCGAGCCGATCGTCTACGTGAACCGGCTGAGCGATCTGCTCTTCACGCTCGCGCGCCGGGCGAACCTCTACCTCGACGTCGCCGACGTCCCCTGGCTGCCGCCGGCGGGCTGAGCCCGGCGCCTCTCCCGCGAGCCCGCGGGGCAATGTTTCGCGGAATCCCAGGCGCCGGTTGCGACCAGGCGAAATCCGGGCGAAGGGGCCGCCACCATGGCGGGATACGTCCTCGGGGTCCTCGGCGGCTCGGGTCTCTACGAAATCGACGGCCTCACCGATCTCCGCGAGGAGAAGGTCGAGACCTCCTGGGGCGCGCCGAGCGACGCCGTCGTGAGCGGCCGCCTCGAGACGCCGAACGGCGAGGTGAAGCTCCTGTTCCTCCCGCGCCACGGCCGCGGTCACCGCGTCGCGCCGAGCGCCATCAACTACCGCGCGAACGTCGCCGCGCTCAAGTCGCTGGGCGCCACGCACCTGGTCGCCGTCTCGGCGGTCGGCTCCATGAAGGAGGCGATCGAGCCCGGGCACCTGGTGGTCGTCGATCAGTTCATCGACCTCACGCGCCGCCGCGCGTCGACGTTCTTCTCGCAGGCCGCGGCCGGCACCGACGAGGCGCGCGCCGAGGCGGGCTCCCCGGTCGCGCACGTCGCCTTCTCCGATCCGGTCTGCAAGCACATGGCCTCCGCGCTCGTCGAGGCCGCGCAGGGCACCGGCGCGGTGGTCCACCGCGGCGGGACGTACGTCTGCATCGAAGGCCCGCAGTTCTCGACGCGCGCCGAGTCGCTGCTGTACCGCTCGTGGGGCGTCGACGTCATCGGCATGACCAACGCCACCGAGGCCAAGCTCGCGCGCGAGGCCGAGCTCCCGTTCGCCACGCTGGCCCTCGCGACCGACTACGACTGCTGGCACGACTCGCACGAGTCGGTGACCGTCGAGCAGGTCATCGCCACGATGAAGGCGAACGTCGCCAAGGCCCGCGCCGCGGTGCTCGCGCTCGCCGCGCGCCTCCCCGATCCGACGCAGTCGAACGCGCACGGCGCGATGAAGTTCGCCGTCATGACCTCGCCGGACGCGATCCGCGACGACGTGCGCCTCCGCTACCGTCTGCTGCTCGGCTGAAATCGACCCCGCCGTCCTCTGCTCCTGGAGAGGCCGGCTTGCGAGGCGCGTGCGCCGCGCGCCCTCGTGCCCCCTCACCGCTCCCGCGTCCCCCTCTGCAAGGAGTCCCCGATCGTGTCTCGCCTCCTCATCGTCGGTTCCGTCGCCTTCGACGACCTCGAGCTCCCCAAGCCGATCGAGCAGACGGCGCACGCCGCAGGCGCAGCGCGCGTCACCGAGCGCACCTGGGAGCGCCACGCGGACGTGTGGGGCGGCTCGGCGAGCTACGCGGCGATCGCGGCGTCGCTCTTCGCGCCGATCGATCTGGTCGCGGTGATCGGCGACGACTTCCCCAAGGCGAACCTCGACGCGCTCGAGGAGCGCGGCGTCGACGTGCGCGGCGTCGAGCGCGCGGCGGGCAAGTCCTTCCGCTGGGCAGGCCGCTACGACGCGACCCTCTCGTCGCGCGTCTCGCTCGACACGCAGCTCAACGTCTTCGCCGACTTCAAGCCGAAGATCCCCGCGCACGCCCGCCGCGCGCCGTTCGTCATGCTCGGCAACATCCACCCCGCGCTGCAGCTCGACGTGCTCGCGCAGATGGACACGCCGAAGCTCGTCGTCGCCGACACGATGAACTTCTGGATCTCCGGCGAGCGCGCGCTGCTCGGCAAGCTGCTCGAGAAGATCGACGTCCTCGTGATCAACGACGAGGAGGCCCGCGAGCTCGGCGAGCACCACAACGTGAGCCGCGCCGCGGCCGCGATCCGCAAGATGGGCCCGAAGCTCCTCGTCGTGAAGCGCGGCGAGTTCGGCGCGCTGTTCTTCGACGGCGAGCGCCCCCCCTTCTTCGCCCCGGCCTACCCGCTCGAGGACGTGCTCGACCCGACCGGAGCGGGCGACACCTTCGCCGGCGGCTTCATGGGCTACCTCGCGCACTGCGACAGCCAGGGCGGCAAGCTCGATCGCGGCGCGTACCGCCGCGCGATCACCGCCGGCAGCGCCCTCGCGTCGTTCTGCGTCGAAGGTGTGGGCCCTGCACGCCTGCTGTCGCTGAAGGGGGCCGAGCTGCGCGAGCGGCTCTCGGCCTTCAAGTCGCTGGTGCACGTGGAGCACGAGCTCGACGCGCTCACGCTGCTGCGCTGAAAGAGCCTGATCCGCGGAGGAGGAGGGGCTGCGATCGCGCGCAGCCCCCAGCTTGCGGAGGCATGACACGGCTGCCAGAGCCGGCGACGCCCGCGGGGGGCGGACCGCCGGCCTGCCATGCATTCGCCCGGCCGGCGCGACGATCGCATAGTATCGTCGACCAGCTGGTGGGGTCTTCGACTTCGGGCGTCGTCCCGACGGAGTGCGCGAGCGGGGCGTCGCGCGCGCTCCGGAGCGACGCCTTCGTGCGCCCAAACTCCTTGGAGGATTTTCGATGAAGAGCCGTCTCTCGATGCTCGTTGCGCTCGGATTCACCTGTGCGCTCGGTTCCGTTTCGTACGTCGGGTGCAGCAGCAGCAGCAGCGGCGGCCCCGCGGCCAACCCCGACACGGGCCCGGTCGGCGGCAACGACCCGCAGTGCACGACCATCGGGACGCCGACGCCGCTGACGAACACCGGCTGCGACAAGGACCCGCCCGCGGCCGATCGCTGCAACCCGCCCGGCAAGTGCGATCCGGTCTCGGTCGGCGACTCGAAGTGCGCGGTCAAGACCTGCGCGGCGGACGGCGACTGCACGACCAACCACTGCGATCTGCCGACCAAGACCTGCACCCTGCCGTGTCCGACCGACACCGCGTGCATGGCGCAGGTGAAGCAGACCGGCAACGTGCTGAACTTCCGCCTCGGCCGCATCAAGCTCTGGGCCCCCGCCTCGCTGCTCGCGCTCGAGGGGATCGCCGTCACGCCGTTCGTCAACGCCGCGTGCGTCGACAAGACCAGCGGCGAGGGCTTCAGCTGGCTGATGCAGCTCGACAAGACGGCGAACACGATCGTCACGGGCGGCGCGAAGAAGTCGGTCGACCACAAGAACTTCTCGTTCTTGACCGGCCAGACCGTCGACCCCGGCCAGCTCGACGCCATCTGCCCCGGCTTCTCCAAGATGGGCGCGGCGCAGATCCCGCTCGATCCGGTCACCGCGAAGGTCACCTGGAACGGCAACACGTTCAGCACGGAGCGGCTGAAGACGGTCAACATCCCGATCTTCGACACCGACATCGTGACGAACCCGCCGGTCATCCTGCCGCTGCAGGAGGCCTACATGAAGAACGTCACCGTCTCGGCCGACAACAACTGCATCGGCGCGTGGGACGGCGGGTACTACTGCGGCGCCTCGCAAGGCTGGACCACCGACGGCACGCTCGTCGGCAAGATCACCGCCGACGACGCCGACTCGGTGCCGGTCAAGAAGGTCGGCTGCCAGAGCCTCTGCGCGCTGCTCGTGAACGACTCGAGCAAGACCGACAGCAACGGCCACTGCAAGAAGGATCCGGCCACGGGCAAGGTCATCGCCGACATCGGCGACGCGTGCGTCGGCGGCGACAGCTGCAAGAACGCCTTCCTGCTCTCGGCGACCTTCGGCGCGTACGGCGTCGCGATCAACACCAGCACGCCTCCGGGCGACGCGGGGACCGACGCCGCGACGACCGACACCGGCACGGACGCGAGCAGCAGCGACGCGAAGGCCGACGCGACCGACACGGGCACGGACGCGAGCGACGCCGCCAGCGGCGGCTGATCCGAGCCCTCGCCGACGACGAGCGCCGCGCCTGCGAGAGCGGGGGCGGCGCTCGGTGCATTTTTGGAAGGCGCGAAGAGCGCCGACGCGCGCGAACGAGCCGGCTCGGTGGGAGGTCCTCCGACAGCGGCAGGCGTCCTGGATTCCACCCGCGCGGAACGCGTCGCGCGGGCCAATTCTCGCACGATCGTGACGCAAGTGACCTTGCTGGTGTAGCCGTCCGCCCCGTAAGATTTGAGCGTTCGGCGGGGATGGGCCCGACGCGGATCTCGGCGATCGCGTGGCGGGCTCACTGCGTCCTCTGGAGGTCGGTATGCGTCGCTTCTCTTTCGGTTCGACGATGGGCCGGGGTCAGTTCGCCTCGACGATGAAGACCGTGCTGGCCGTCGGCTCGACGATGTTGGCGGTCGGCTGCAGCGGCGGCGGCTGCTCGTCGTGCGCCGGATCGAGCGTGATCCCGGGAGGGTTCCCCAAGGATCAGCGCATCACGAACGCGGCGGGCGTGCGGCTCACGCGCCCGGGGCTCGACTTCCTCCAGAGCAACGTCTCCTCGCTCGCGCAGAAGCTCCTCGGCGGCAGCTCCACGGGCGGGATGATGACCTTCCCGATCCCGAGCTCCAGCACCTGCGCGGGCGCGACCGTCGGAGGCACCTGCCTCGGCGCGACGCTGCACATCTGCCCCGACGGCCCGAAGCCGATGGGGACGCCGCCGGAGTGCATCGCCGAGATCCACATCTCGGACATCAAGGAGACGACGATCGTCGCCGACAAGCCGAAGGATCTGAAGATCTCGGCCAAGCTGCCGATCCGCCTCCAGAACCTGCCGATCACCGGGCTCGGCTCGCTCACGGCCTGTCTGACCAGCGACTTCAACGACTCGACCAAGTGGGTCGACATGCCGGTCAACATCGACATCTCGCTCGAGGAGATCCCGAACGACGCGGTGCACGCGGCGCGGGCCGGCTACACGAAGGTCAACATCAAGGGCGTCACGTTCGACCAGAACACCCTCAACAACAACATCGGGTTCTGCGGCGGCGGCATCGGCAGCTCGATCCTCAACGCCATCAAGGGGATCTTCATCGGCTCGCTCACCAGCGGGCTCACCAGCCAGATCGCCGCGCCGCTCGCGAGCGCGACGTGCATGAAGACGACGAAGCTGCCCGACGGCAGCGAGCAGTGCCCGACGGGCACCTTCATGAACAGCAGCACCTGCTACTACGACGACAAGACGTTCAAAGAGTGCGTGCCGATGCTGCTCGGCCTGGAGTCGCGCTTCGACCTCTCCGGCCTGCTCGCGTCGATCTCGCCAGGCACCAAGGGCGGCCTCGACTTCCTGCTCGGCGTCGGCGGCGACATGGTCCCCGCGCCGTCGACCACCACGGCCGAGAACGGCGCGACGCTGCAGATGCTCGGCGGCGCGCTGCCGCAGCCCGTCTCCGACTGCGTGCCGAAGGCCGACAACCCGATCCCGACCGGCATCCTGCTCCCGCCGGAGCTGAGCGCGAATTCCATCACGCCGTGGCCCGCCGCGCCGGCGCCGGCCGAGCACCTCGGCATCGGCGTGAGCGAGAAGTTCCTGAACTTCGCCGCGACGAGCGCCTACAACAGCGGGCTCTTCTGCATCGGCGTCTCGAGCGAGCAGGTCTCGCAGCTCGACGCGAGCCTCTTCAGCCTGCTCATCCCGTCGATGGCGCAGGTCTCCGACAACTTCGCGACCGGCACCACGCACCCGGCGATGGCGCTCGCGATCCGGCCGCAGAAGCCGCCGAAGATCGTGGTCGGAGACAACTCCGCCGACTTCACGAGCCCGCTGATCGGCCTCACGCTCCCGCAGACCGATCTCGACTTCTACATGTGGTCCGAGAACCGGTTCATCCGGCTGTTCACCGGCACCATCGACATCGGCGTGCCGCTCAACCTCGAGGCCGGCACCGCGGGCATCCAGATCAAGCTGCCGCCGAAGAACCCGATCTCGTTCAGCAACGCGAAGATCTCGAACAACAAGCTGCTGCTCGAGGACGACGCCTCGCTCGCCAAGGTCGTCGCGGGGATCGGCGGCGTCATCCCGGCCTCGACGTTCAACAACATCAAGCCGATCGACCTCTCCTCGGCGCTCTCCTCGGTCGGCCTCAAGCTGACGATCCCGAAGGAGGGCATCAAGAAGGTCACCAACCCGACGTCGGGCGACAACTTCCTCGGCATCTTCGCGTCGCTCGAGGTTTCCACGGCGGCGATGCCGACGACGGTCACCACCGCGCGCATCGCGCGCCTGAACGTCGATCCGGCCAACTACACGCTGAAGGACTTCGGCACGCGCCAGCCCGAGATCTCCGTCCACGCGGAGTCGTCGGAGGACAACGGCACGAAGTCGGTCGAGTACTCGTACCAGGTCGACAGCAGCGCCTGGACGACCTGGTCGCCGGGTCGCGACTTCCGGCTCGTGTCGCCGTTCCTGAACCTGCAGGGGAAGCACACCGTCAAGGTGGCCTCGCGCGTGGTCGGTCAGGTCGAGACCGAAGGGGCGCCCGTCGTCCTGCCGTTCATCCTCGACACCGGCGCGCCGCGCGTGGTGGTCGCGAACGCCGAGGCCGGGCACCTGCGCATCGCGGCGCACGACGCCGTGAGCGACGCCGCCGACCTGAAGGTCGAGGCGCGCCTGGTCGACGACAAGGGCTCCGGCACGTGGGCCGAGGTCAAGCCGACGGCGGCCGCGAACGGCGGCGCCGCCGCGCGCACCCTCGAGTACGGCCCCGAGATCGCGGCGGTCGAGGTCAAGGTCACCGACGAGGCCGGCAACGTGGCGAGCACGAGCGCCGCTCTCATCCGCGGCCGCGCCGACACCATCCCGGGCGCCGCGTCGTCGGGCTGCGGGTGCTCGACGCCGGGCACCGGCTCGAGCAGCAACGGCACGGGCGCCCTCGTCCTCGCGTCGCTCGCCGCGCTCGGCGCGGTCGTCGAGCGCCGCCGTCGCACGAGCCGCGCGCGCGAGCTCGCGGCCGCGTCGCTCTTCGTCTCGAGCGCCGGCGCGATGGGCTGCCACTGCGGCGGCACCGACACCAACGCGCCCGCGCCCGACGATCGCCCGCCGGTCGTCTCGTACGTCATCGGCTCCTACACCAGCGCGGCGACGGCCAAGGACGGCACCGTCTGGGTCGCGGGCTACAACGAGGGCGACCCCTCGACGGGCGATCCGAACGACTTCTCGGGCGACCTGGTGGTCGGCAAGCTCGGCACCGACGGCGTCGTGAAGTGGGCGACCGTCGACGGCGTGCCGACCGACAGCAAGCCGACCCGGAACGCCAACGGCTTCCGCGGCGGCGTCACCGATCCCGGCGACGACGTCGGCCTCTTCACGTCGATGGTCCTCGACGCGGGGGGCAACCCGATCGTCGCGTACTTCGACCGCACGAACTCGGCCCTCAAGGTCGCGCGCTTCGACGGCACGAGCTGGGCGACCCACCAGGTCGAGGCGGCGACCACCGGCTGGGCCGGCAAGTACACCTCGATGGTGTCCGTCGATGGCAAGCCGGTCATCGCCTACCAGTCGATCGACGCGGGGACCGGCGGCTGGACGCGCGCCAAGGTGCGCATCGCGCGGGCGACCACGGCGAGCCCGTCGTCGTCCTCGGACTGGACGTTCGAGGACGCGGTCACCGAAGAGAAGACCCCGTGCTTCAACGAGTCGTGCACGCTCGGCACGGTCTGCCTCGCGGCGGCGACCGGCATCGACCCGGTCTGCGCGTCGGAGACCAGCGGCTGCGCCGCGGGGTGCAGCAACAAGTGCGTGAAGAGCCCGGTCGACGGCAAGCCTGCCTGCCTCGCGACCAAGCCGGCGTTCACCTCGTACCCGAACGCGCTCGGCATCGACATCTCGCTGGCGGCCTCGCCGAGCGGCGCGCTGGGGCTCGTCTTCTACGATCGCCCGCACGGCAACCTGCGCGGCGCCACGAGCACCGGCGGCACCTGGAAGTCGACGCCCGCGACGGCGCCGATCGACGGCTGGACGGGCGACGCCACGAAGGACGTCGGCAAGGGCGATCGCGGCATCGGCGCCACGCTCGCCATCGACGCGACCGGCAACTGGCACCTCGCCTACTCCGACGGCATCGCCGAGTCGCTCCTCTACACGACGATCCCCGGCGGCGACTTCACCAAGGTGGCGACGCCGGTGGTGGTCGACGACGGCCGCTCCGAGAGCGGCGCCGCGAAGTTCGCGGACGGCCAGCACGTGGTCGGCGAGAACGCGAACCTGACCATCGACGCGGGCGGGATGGTCCACATCGTCTACCAGGACTCGACCAGCGACACGCTCCGCTGGGCCAAGGGCCAGGGCGGCGCGGCGGCGAAGTTCACGCGCGGCGTGATCGCGCAGGACGGCGCGGGCGGGTTCTGGCCGAAGGTCGTCGGCTCGCAGGTGCTGAACTTCTACCGGCTCAAGGGGCTCACCGACGTCGACGCCGACTCGGGAAACGTGGGCGATCCGGTGGTGCTCGGCAACGTGCGCACGCTTCCGCTACCGTGAGCGCGGTGAACGAGCCGAGCCAGCCGAGCCAGCCGCAGCAGCGAGCGGAGGCGGACGTCTTCGACGCGATCGATCGCGAGATCGGCGCGGTCGAGGACGTCCAGGCGCAGAAGGTCATCGACCTCGCGCGTCGCATCCTGCCGGGCCTCACCGCGGAGGACATCCGCAACCCGCACGACTTCCCGGATCTGAACGACCCCGACTGGCAGTACGAGGACGGCGTCCTCGCCGGGATCCAGGGCGTGCGCGTCGCGATGCGTGCCATGCGGCACCGGCGACTGCCCGACGAATAGCCGGCTCCCGCGCGGCCGCGCGCCGGCTACGCGCAGAGCAGGTGGTACGCGGCGCTCAGCTCGGCGAAGGCCCGCTGCGCGCGCGTGCGCTCGTCGACGCTCGACTGCTCGTGCCGATCGGGGTGCAGGCGCGCCGCGGCGGTGCGGAACGCGCGACGGATCGAGCTCGGATCGGCGGTCGGCTCCAGGCCGAGCAGCCGCAGCGCACGCAGCCGCTCGAACGCGGTGGTGCGCGGCAGCGCGCGGGCGGGCTGCGGCTCGGACTCCGACTCTCGCGCGCGGGGCGCGGCGCTCGGCGGACGCGGCGTCACGGCCGGCGCGCGCGGCGTGCCCCCGTCACGGGCGCGCGGGCGGCCGGCGAGGAACTCGTGCGGCATCAGCGGCGCGACGAACCGGTGGGTCATCTTCGTGTCTTCGGGGAAGCGCGCCGCGATGCCGACGTGGAAGCGGATCTCGGCGTCGCGCCCGTCGAGGGCGCCGAAGAGCGCGTCGAGGCGCTTGCGCGCTTGCTTGCGGAGCGCGGCGTCGCGCAGCTCCGGCGTGATGACCCCCGCGCGCACGAGGATCTCGCCGTGGCGCGGCGCCGCGATGCCGAGGCGTTGCTGCGCGGAGAGCGCGCGCGCGACCTGATCGATCGCCGCGAGCCCCTCGCCCACGAGCAGCTCGCCGAGGCGCGAGGTCAGCGGGCCGACGTCGAGATCGAGGCCGACGATCAGCCCGCGCTGCAGGTAGATGCGTTGGCGCCGACCGCCGCCGGAGAGCTCGAGCGCACCGGACGCGCCAGCGCGGTAGAGGCGACCCAGGAGATCGCCGATCGTCGTCTTGGCGAGACGTCCAGGGAGGAGCATGCGGCCGGAGAAACGCGCATCGCGGCGCGCCGGGCCAAGTTCGCGTTCGCCCTGCGTGCGCGAGCGCAACGCAACGCGTACGCCCGAGGGGCATCGCTTTAAATTGGTAACTCTAGATTGAGTTACCGCAGGTCCGAACGAGAGTGGCCGTGGTAGGGTCCGGGCCTCGTCGGCTGGTCCGACGATCCTCGTCGGGTACGCCCGACCACCGAAGGAGATAGGGACATGGCGGCCACCGAGCGCGTGAAGGAAATCCTTTCCTGGTACCCGTCCGACAACCCCGGGACGCTGGCGAACCTGTACCGCCTCCTCAACACCGGCACGCTCGCCGGCACCGGGAAGCTCGTCATCCTCCCCGTGGATCAGGGCTTCGAGCACGGCCCGGCGCGCACCTTCGCGCCGAACCCGGCCGGCTACGACCCCGAGTACCACGTGCAGCTCGCCATCGACGGCGGCTGCAACGGCTACGCGGCGCCGCTCGGCCAGCTCGAGCAGGTCGCCGGCAAGTTCGCCGGGCAGATCCCGCTGATCCTCAAGCTGAACAACAGCGACACGCTCGCGAAGATCGATCAGCCCTGCAGCGCGATCACCGGCTCGGTCGACGACGCCGTGCGCCTCGGCTGCTCCGCCATCGGATACACGATCTACCCCGGCTCGGGTCACCGCAACCGGATGTACGAAGACCTCCGCGAGCTGACCGCCGAGGCGAAGGCCAAGGGGCTCGCCGTCATCACGTGGGCCTACCCGCGCGGCGCCGGCCTCTCCAAGGAGGGCGAGACCGCCGTCGACGTCTGCGCGTACGCCGCGCAGATCACCGCGCAGCTCGGCTCGCACGTCATCAAGGTGAAGCCGCCTTCGGCGCACATCGAGCAGGCCGAGACCAAGAAGGTCTTCGAGAAGTACGCGATCCCGATCGCGACGCTCGCCGAGCGCGTGAAGCACGTCGTGCAGAGCGCGTTCAACGGCAAGCGCATCGTCATCTTCAGCGGCGGCGAGTCCAAGAGCACCGAGGCCGTGCTCGAGGACGTGAAGGGGCTCGCCAAGGGCGGCGCCTTCGGCTCGATCATGGGGCGCAACGCGTTCCAGCGCCCCCGTCCCGAGGCGCTCAAGCTCCTCGCCGACGTGCAGGCGATCTTCAAGAACGGCTGAATCGATCGGTCGCTGGACGAGGCGCGCGTCTCACGACGTCGCGCCTCGCGCGTTTCGAACTCAGTTCGCGAGGGGCGGCGCGATGCGGAACCAGATCGCCCGCGGCGCGCCGCAGCGCACGCACCGCGTCCGCGCGACCCGGAGGCTCACGCCGCCCACGGTCTCCGCCGCGTGCTCCTCGAGCTGGAGCGCGCCCTCGCAGAGGGGGCAACGGAGGCCGCGCGCGGTCGGCTCGACGAGCGACGCCGTCGAGACGGCGAGCGGACGCTGGGGTGCGCCACCGGGCTCGAGCTCGGCGAGGCGCGCGCGGTCGCGGAGGTCCTTGCGCGCGGCGCGCTCGCCGGCCCGGCGCTCGGAGCGGGAGGTCGCTTTTCGAGCCGCCACGCGGGCCATGTAGCACGAGGGGGCCGGCTGTGCGCGCGCGCGCGGCGCGAACTCGCTTGGCGCGCCTCTCCAGGCAGGCGAGAATCTTCGTCGGATGGCGGATTCGAATGAGCTCCGCTCGGTCCCGCCGCCGCACCTCCGGCGCTCGGCGGCGGAGCTGGCGGCCGCGGGATTCGGGAACCTCTACGGCACGGGCCTGCGCGGCGCCGTGGAGTTCTTCCTGCAGCGCTACGGCCCCGCGGCCGCGCACGCGCTGGTCCAGCGGCTCGGGCCGGGCGCGCGCCAGCACCTGACGCCGAACGCGCCGGTGCTCGGCATCCTCGGCACCCGCAAGTACCCGTACGCGTTCGTGGGCGAGATGATCCGCACCATGGCCGCCGTGGTGCGCGCCGAGGAGGACGCCTTCATCCGCGAGATCGCGGTCGCCGGCGTCGACGCGACCACCAGCACCGTCGCGCGGATCGCGCTGCGCTACGTGGTCAAGCCGACCGACGTGGCGACGCACGCGCAGACGCTCTTCAGCCTGTTCCACGACGCCGGGCGCATCACCATCACCGATCTCACCGATCGCGAGTACCTCTCGCACCTGACGGAGTGGCCGAACCACGACCTGACGATGTGCAAGCTCGGCATCTACGCCGCCGCGCGGCTCATCGAGCAGACCGGCGTTCGCTCCGTCGAGGCGCGCCGCGAGAAGTGCATCTCCTGGGGGCACGATCACTGCGTGACCCGCATGCGGTGGGCGCCATGACCGCGCTCTCGAACCGGGTGTCGTCGCCCGGCGCGCCGCCCCCCTCGCGCGGCTGCATGAAGGGGACGGTCGTCGTGGGCGGGATGGAGTGGTTCATCAAGAGCTACGGCGCGTCGGCGGCGCACGAGGTCATCGCGCGCGTCTCGCCCGCGACCCGCGCGCACGTGACGCCGAACGCGCCCGCGATCGGGCTGCTCGGGAGCCGCTCGTATCCGTACGCCGTCATCGGCGAGCTCCTGCGCACGATGGCGGAGGTCGTGCGAGTGCCCGAGGAGGAGTTCCTGCGCCCGGTGATCGCGGCGGCCGTCACCACCGCCACGAGCACGGTGAACCGCATCGTCATCCGCTACGTCGCGTCGATGCAGGAGATCGCGCGACGCGCGCCCGAGATGTGGGACATGTTCTACGACTCGGGCCGGCTCACCGTGCTGTCCTGCGACGAGCGCGAGTACGTCGTGCAGGTCGCCGAGTGGCCCAACCACGACGACACCGTCTGCCGCAGCTCGATGGAGGCGCGTCGCTTCCTCGTGGAGAAGACCGGCGCGCGGCAGGTGCAGCTCTTCCGCGACAAGTGCCAGCGGTTCGGCCACGACGTCTGCGTGTCGCGCGTGCGCTGGGCGCCGTAGCCGCGCTCCGCATCGCACGCCCGCGGGTGATCGCGTAGAGGGTCGCTCGCGCGAATGTCGGAGACGATGGCGGCGAGGGAGACGAAGGCGGCGAAGGCGACCGAGGGCGCGGCGGAGCGCCACTGGGTGCGGCGCGCGCCCGCGTTCCTGCTCGTCGCGAGCGTCGCGTTCG
>CAIXWQ010000699.1 GCA_903923175.1 uncultured delta proteobacterium
CCGGCGCGCTCGTGCTCGCGGCGTGCGCGCTCGCCCCCGGGCGCGCCGCGGCCACCGGCGATCCGACGCTGGTCTGGAAGACCATCTCGACGCCGCACTTCGACGTGCACACGTGGGACACGCTGCTCCCGGTCGCGCGCAAGGTCGCCGCGCTCGCCGAGACGGTGCACACGACGCTCGCGCCCGAGCTCGGCTGGGAGCCGCACGAGAAGACGCAGATCGTCCTCACGGACGACACCGACTTCGCCAACGGCTCGGCGACGGCGCTCCCGTACAACACGGTGCGGCTGTACGTCACGGCGCCCGACGATCTCTCGCCGCTCGCCGACTACGACGACTGGTACGTGGAGCTCGTCACGCACGAGTACACGCACATCCTCCACACCGATCACATCACCGGCCTGCCGGCGATCTACAACGCGATCTTCGGCAAGTCGTACTCGCCGAACCAGGTGCAGCCGCGGTGGCTCCTCGAGGGGCTCGCGGTGCTGCAGGAGAGCCGCTTCACGAGCGCGGGGCGCGACAAGTCGACCACGTTCGACATGTACCTCCGCGCCGACGTGCTCGAGGGGACGTTCGCGCCGATCGATCAGGTCTCGCACAGCCCGCGGCGCTGGCCGCAGGGGAACCTCTGGTACCTGTACGGCTCGCGCTTCCTCGAGTGGCTCGCCTCGGTGTACGGCCACGACGCGCTCAAGCAGGTCGCGGCGGACTACGGCTCGCAGATCATCCCGTACGGCATCAACCGCTCGATTCACCGCGTGATCGGCAAGACCTACGTCCAGCTGTGGGACGACTGGCAGGCCGCGATGAAGCAGCGCTACGAGGCGCAGCGAGCGGCCCTCGAGGCGCGCGGCGTCCGCGCGGGGCGCAGGCTCACCTTCACGGGCAACGAGAGCTACCACCCGCGCTACGCGCCTTCGCCGCTGGTGAAGGGCGAGCGCGCGATCGGCTGGTACCGCGGCGACGGGCACACCACCAACGGGCTCTGGGTGCTCGACGTCGACAAGGCGGGCGCGCCCGCCAAGCCCTGGCTCCTCACGCGCACGGGCGGGCCGGCGTCGCCGGCGTTCTTCGCCGACGGAGGCTTCCTCTACGACAGCGTCGACGTGTCGCGGAAGATCTACTTCTACTGGGATCTCTTCCGCAGGCAGGCCGGCGACGTCGGCGAGCGCGCCGATCTCGGCGAGCGGCTCACCACCGGCATGCGCGCGAGCGAGCCGAGCGTCTCGCCCGACGGCGCGCGGGTCGCGTTCACCAAGAACGCCCAGGGGACGACGACGCTCTGGGTCGCCGATCTCGAGGCGCACGACGGCTCGCCGTTCGGCCACGCGCGCGAGCTCGTGCCGCGCAAGACGTTCCAGCAGATCTACACGCCGCGCTGGTCGCCCGACGGCAGGCGCATCGCCTACAGCACCTGGACCGACGGAGGCTTTCGCGACATCGAGATCGTCGACGTCGAGACCGGCAAGATCACCGCGCTGATGCACGACCGCTGGCTCGACACCGGCCCGGTGTTCTCGCCCGACGGCAAGCAGCTCTTCTGGTCGTCGGATCGCGGCGGCATCGCCAACGTGTACGTGCAGGAGCTGGCGACCGGCGCGATCAAGCAGGTCACCAACGTCGTCAACGGCGCCTACCAGCCCGACGTCTCGGCCGACGGCAAGCACCTCGCGTACGTGGGCTACACGCACGACGGCTACGACCTCTACGAGCTCGACCTCGACCCCGCGCGCTACCTCGAGGCGCTGACCCCGCCCGATGGCCGGCAGGACGCGCAGATCAAGGCGCCGGCGCCGACGAGCATCGAGGCGAAGCCGTACAACCCGCTACCGACGCTGCGGCCGCGCGCCTGGTCGTTCACGCTCCAGCCCGACGCGTGGGGGCAGTCGGCGACGATCACGACCACCGGGCAAGACGTCGTCGGGCTCCACGCCTTCGCGCTCTCGCTCACCTCGAGCTTCGAAACCGGAACGTTCGGCGTCGACGGCGCGTACTGGTACCACCCGCTGCCGGTCGATCTACGCGCGCACGCGTATCGCTACCTGTCGCCGCGCGGCGGGTTCCGCTTCTCCGATCAGACGCCGGCCTACGTCGAGCAGACCTACGGCGGCGACCTCTCGGCCTCGTACCCGATCCTCGGCGCGTTCTCGTCGCAGTCGCTGGCCGCGTCGTACACGCTCGCGCACTTCGGCCCGCTCGAGGGGCTGCCGAAGACCGTCTACGACCCGGCGAGCCGCGTGAACGTCTTCCCCCAGCAGGGGCGCATCGGCTCGCTCCACCTCGGCTGGGCGTGGTCGAACGTGCAGGGCTTCCTCTGGTCGGTCGGCGCGGAGAAGGGGTTCGGCCTCTCGTTCGGCGTCGACCTCGCGCGCAAGGAGCTCGGCAGCGACTACGACGTGACGGCCGCGAGCTACTCGGCGGTCGGCTACTTCCCGATGCCGTGGCTCGAGCACCACGTGTTCGCGGTGCACGCGCAGGGGGGCGCCACGGCCGGGAACTACGGCCGGCGTGGCGCGTTCGTCCTCGGCGGCTTCACCCCCTACCCGCTCACCGACGCCATCCGGAACCTGCTGATCCAGCCCGGCATCGCGCTGCGCGGCTACGCGCCGGCGACGCTGGTCGGCGACGCGTACCAGCTCTTCGACTTCGAGTACCGGTTCCCGATCTGGAACCTCGATCGCGGCGTGCAGACGCTCCCGATCTTCTTCAAGCGGCTGTACGGCGCGGCCTTCGCCGACTACGGCGACGCCGAGTACACGCCGCTGAACCTCACGCACATGAAGCTCGGCGTCGGCGCGGAGCTGCTCGTCGACTTCACCTTCGGCTACTTCGAGGACTTCACGCTGCGCCTCGGCCTCGCCAAGGGGACGAGCACCGGCGGCACCACGCAGACGTACGCGGTGCTCTCGCAGCTGTTCTGAAGCTCCGCGACGCGGGTAGACGCACGCGGGTGGGGGAGCACGAGGGTGGAGCGGCCGCCGCTCCCGCTCGTAGGGCTCGCGCAGCGAGCCAGTTACTTCATCGCGGCCTTGATCGCGTCGGTGAATTCGCGCGAGGTGCTCTTGCCGCCGAGGTCGCCGGTGCGCGCCGTCCCCTTCTCGTAGACGTCACGCAGCGCGCGCTCGACGCGGCGGGCGCACTCGTGCTCGGACATGTGATCGAGCATCATCACGGCGCTCTGGATCAGCGCCGTGGGGTTCGCGAGCCCCTTGCCGGCGATGTCGGGCGCGCTGCCGTGGACCGCCTCGAAGACGGCCGTGTCGCTGCCGATGTTGGCGCCGGGGACGATGCCGAGCCCGCCCACGAGCCCCGCGCAGAGATCGCTCAGGATGTCGCCGTACAGGTTGAGCGTGACGACCACGCCGAGGCGGTTCGGGTTGCGCACGAGGTTCATGGCGCAGGCGTCGACGATCATCTCGACCGCCTCGGTCTTCGGGTGGCGCCGCGCGGCCGCGCGCCCGCACTCGAGGAAGAGGCCGTCGGTCACCTTCATGATGTTCGCCTTGTGGACGATGGTGACGCGCGGATAGCCCATCTTCTCCGCGTATTCGAAGGCGAACTCGTTGATGCGCGTCGAGGCCTTCTCGGTGACGACCTTGATCGCCTCGGTGACGCCGGGCACGAGCGTGTGCTCGATGCCGGTGTACATCCCCTCGGTGTTCTCGCGCACGATCACGAGGTCGATCGCCCCCTGCCCGGGCGCGCCCCCCTTGCCCGCGGGCCCGACGGTGAACGGCGTCGAGACGCCGGGGAGCGACTTCACCGGCCTCAGCGAGACGTAGAGATCGAGCGCCTGACGCAGCTGGACGTTGATGCTGCGGTGACCGCCGCCGATCGGCGTGCCGGTCGGCCCCTTGATGGCGATCTTGTTCTTGCGGACCGAGTCGAGGACCTCTTTCGGGAGCGGCGAGCCGCGCTTCACGGCGGCCTCGGCGCCCGCTTCCTGGACCTCCCAGTCGATCTCGGCGCCGGCGGCGGCGACGACCTCGCACATGCAGTTCGCGACTTCGGGGCCGATGCCGACGCCGGGGATGAGCGTGACCGTGTGCTTCGCCATGGTGCGTCGGAGCGAACCCGCGCGCGACTCGGGCGGCAATTCCGAATTCGCCCGGCTCCGCCGGCGGCGGGCTTCGCGCCGCGAGAACGCGACCTTTCGCGTCGCGCTCGGCTCTTCTACAGTTGCCGACCCCCGTATGCCCGCAGCCCTCCTCAGTATCGGCACCGAGCTCACCCGCGGCGAGCTCGTCAACACCAACGCGAGCTGGATCGCCGATCGCCTGACCGCGTTCGGCCTCGAGGTCGAGGTCATCGAGGCCATCCCGGACGACCGCGCGGTGATCGTCGACACGCTGCGCCGCCTCTCGACGCGCCACCGCGTCGTCATCGTCACGGGGGGCCTCGGGCCGACCACCGACGATCTGACGAGCGCGTGCGCTGCGGAGGCCGCCGGGGTCCCGCTCGAGCGGCACGAGCCGTCGCTCGAGGCCATCCGCCGCCGGTTCGCGTCGTTCGGGCGCGAGATGGGGCCGTCGAACGCGAAGCAGGCCGACTTCCCCCGCGGCTGCGAGATCCTGCCGAACCCGATCGGCACCGCGCCCGGCTTCAAGCTCCAGCTCGGCGGCGCGATGCTCTTCTTCACGCCGGGGGTCCCCGTCGAGATGCACCGCATGTTCGAGGAGCAGATCGTTCCTCACATCGCGCCGCTCGCGACCAACGACGCCGCGCAGGTGCACCTCAAGACGTTCGGCGCCGGCGAGTCGAAGATCGGCGAGATGCTCGAGGGGCTCGAGGGCGAGTTCCCCGGCGTCACGCTCGGCTACCGGGCGCACTTCCCGGAGATCGAGGTGAAGGTCTTCGCCCGCGGCAAGCACCGCTCGGAGGCGCAGGCGCTGGCCGACGCCGCCGCGCGCGCGGTACGCGGCCGCCTCGGCGATCTGGTCTACGGCGAGGGGCGCGAGGAGACGTTCGCGGCGAGCATGTCGCGCGTGCTGCGCAAGGGGAAGCTCACGCTCTCGATCGCCGAGTCGTGCACCGGCGGGCTCGTCGGCAGCATGATCACCGCGCTCCCCGGCTCGAGCGAATTCCTGCTGTTCGACGGGGTCGTGTACTCGAACGCGGCGAAGGTGCAGGTGCTCGGCGTCGACGAGGAGATCCTGCGCGCGCACGGCGCGGTGAGCGCGGAGTGCGCCCAGGCGATGGTCGAAGGGGTCAAGCGGCTCACCGGCAGCGACCTCGCGGTGGCGATCACCGGCATCGCGGGGCCCACCGGCGGCAGCGACCACAAGCCGGTCGGCCTGGTGTACTTCGCGGTCGGCGGCCCGCACGAGACGATCGTCAAGGAGCGGCAGCTCTCCGGCGACCGGCAGCGCGTGCAGACCTTCGCGGCCTGGTACGCGCTCAAGCTCGTGCTCGACATGGCGCGCGACCTCGTCGAGACGAGCGCGCCGCCGCCGGTCTCCATCGCTCCGTGAGCCTCTCGCGGCAGAGCGCCCACGCGCGGCGAACCCCGGCCGCGACGCCCGCCGGCGGTTGCTTCGCGGGCGTTCTCCGCCGATAAACGCCCCCCTGCCATGGCCCCGCCCGACCGCGAGGACGACGACGTCACGCCCGCCGACGAGGCGAGCGCGGACGCGCACGCGGACGCCGCCGACGCCGCCGCCGCCGCGGAGGACGCGCGCGATCGCGAGCCGTCCGAGCAGCTGACGCGCGAGGAGCTCGAGCCAGAGGACGAGGGGGACGGCGCGCTGCCGGACGATCACGTCGAGGAGATCGACGAGCTCGGTGTAGAGCCGCACCTCGACGCGAACACGGCGCACGAGCTGGCCGACCTCGAGACGCGGCTCGCGTTCGAGGAGGCGATCGCCGGCTCCGAGGCGGCGAACGCGGCCGACATCGCCGAGGACGCGCTGCCGCGCACCACGCTCGACGCGTTCGTCGACGCCGATCCGAGCGAGCTCGACGCCGCGGCGGGGCTCGCGCTCGACACGGAGGGCGAGGCGGAGGGGGTCGCAGCGGCCGACGAGGACGCGCACCCGAAGGTCGACGTCGTGCGGCGCCACCTGCGCGGGCTGCTGGAGGCGCTGCTCTTCATCGCCGAACGGCCCATGAAGGCGGCCGATCTCGCCGAGGTCGCGCGCGCCGAGATGAAAGAGGTCCGCGCCATCCTCGAGGAGCTCTCGGCGGAGTACCGCGCGGCGCTGCGTGGCTTCCAGCTCGACGAGCTCGCGGGCGGCTGGCAGCTGCGCACGAGCCCCACGTTCGCCCCGTTCGTGCGCGAGATGACGGCGCAGAAGCCGGTGCGCCTCACGCGCGCGCAGGTCGAGACGCTCGCGATCATCGCCTACCGACAGCCGATCACGCGCCCCGAGGTCGAGGACATCCGCGGCGTCGACGGCGGCGCCGTGATGAAGCTGCTGCTCGATCGCGACCTGATCCGCGTGCTCGGCAAGAAGGACGAGCCCGGAAGGCCGCTGATCTACGGCACCACGACGTACTTCCTGACCTTCTTCGGCCTCAAGTCGCTCCGCGATCTGCCGACGCTACGCGAGTTCACCGAGCTCACCGAGGAGTCGCGCGACGTCATCGAGCGCGAGCTCGGCGAGGTGCTGCCCGAGGGGCCGAAGGAGCCGGTGCAGGTCGGAGACGTGAACGTCGCCGCGGCCGACTTCGATCCGACCGAGCCGTCGTCGCCGGCCGTGGACGCCGAGCCCGAGGTCGCCCCCGGATCCGATCGAGCCCCGGCCGCCGGCGCCGAAGCCGAAGCCGACGCTGACGCCGAAGCAGAGGGCGAGCCCGAACCCGCCAACCAGAGCGAGGACGACGTCGACGATGCCGAGCCCGAAGAAACACCCCGCGAGCCCGACGCGCCAGCCAAGCCCGGCGGCTCCGCGTACGACCCGTCCGACGAAGCGCTCTTCCCCGACGACGACGACGAAGACGAAGACGAAGACGAAGACGAAGACGAAGAGAGCGACGACGAAGACGACGAGTGAGCCCTCGGCCGTGCGCGCGACGTTCGCGCGCCTGCAGGCCGCGTATCCCGACGCGCACTGCGAGCTCGATCACGGCTCGCCGTTCCAGCTCCTCGTCGCGACCATCCTCTCGGCGCAGTCGACCGACGTCGGTGTCAACAAGGTCACCCCCGCGCTCTTCGCGCGCTGGCCCGACGCCCCCTCGCTCGCGGCCGCGACGCTCCCCGAGGTCGAGCGCGCGATCGGCTCGCTCGGCATGTTCCGGCAGAAAGCCAAGCGCCTGGTGGAGATGTCGCGGCTGCTGATCGAGCGGCACGGCGGCGAGGTGCCGCGTCGGCTCGAGGAGCTGGTCGCGCTCCCCGGCGTCGGGCGCAAGACGGCGAACGTGGTGCTCGGCGTCTGCTGGAACGCGCCGGAAGGGGTGGTGGTCGACACGCACGTGCAGCGGCTCGCGCAGCGCCTCGGCTGGTCGACGCACGACGAGCCGATCGCCATCGAGCAGGATCTGATGAAGCTGCTCCCGCGCGAGGCGTGGGACACGCTCTCGCACGTGCTGATCTTCCACGGCCGGCGCACCTGCGGCGCGCGCAAGCCGGCGTGCGAGCGCTGCCCGGTGAGCGACGTCTGCCCGAGCGCGTTCGAGGCGGAGCGCGTGGGCCGGAAGCCGACGCGCGTGCGCGGCGCCTAGCCGCTCGCGAACGGCGGCCAAAGGCTCCCGTGGTCCGGCAGCGCGGCCGTCGCGATGCTGGTCGACGTCGACCCCGCGTCGCCCGAGCGCGGCGAGCTGATCCCGGTCGTGGCCGAGACGCCGCCGCCCGACAACTACGTCCCCGACCTCGCGGCGAACGAGACGGGGGGGCACCCGGTGCGGCGGCTGCTCGCGCTCGGCGCGCGCCCGGGCTTCGTGCTCGCCCCGCGCCGCATGTACGCGTTCGTCGTGATGACGTCGTTCGGCGACGCCTCGGGCAACCCGCTGGGCGTGCCCGATCAGCTCACCGCGCTGCGCACCGCGACGAGCGCGCCGAGCGGCGCGCCGGGCAAGGCGTGGACGCTCTACCAGAACCTCTGGACCACCCTCGCGAGCATCCAGGTCGACGCGACGAGGGTCGCCGCCGCCACCGTGTTCACCACCGGCGCGCCCGTCGAGTCGACCTTCGCGCTGTCGACGAAGGCGATCGCGGCGAACACGGCGAACATCACCGGCCTGAGGGTGCGCACCGACGGCAACCAGCCGCGCAACTGCGAGCTCACCGGCACCATCACCTACCCGCAGTTCCAGAACGGCACGCCGCCATTCGACAAGGGGGGCGTGCTGCAGATCGGCGCCGACGGCGCGCCGATCAAGCAGCGCGAGGAGACCGCGCCGATCGGCCTCTCGCTGCCGCAGGGCGCGATGCCTTCGGGCGGCTTTCCGCTGATCGTCTACGTGCACGGCTCGGGCGGGCTCTCGACGCAGCTCTTCGATCGCGGGCCGTACGTCGACGCGACGACCGAGACGCCGCACCAGGGGCCCGCCTACGTGATGGCGCCGCACGGCTTCGCGATGGCGGGGAGCGCGATGCCGGTGAACCCCGAGCGCCTGCCCGGCGCGAAGGATCTCGCGTACATCAACTTCAACAACCTCGCGGCGTTCCCGGGCACGTTCGTGCAAGGCGCGATCGAGCAGCGCATGTTCCTCGACGCGCTCGCCAAGCTCACGATCGATCCCGCGATCGTCGCGTCGTGCACGGGCCTCTCGCTGCCGACCGGCGCCACGAGCTACAAGGTCGATCTCACGCACCTGGTCGCGCAGGGGCAGTCGATGGGGGGGCAGTACGTGAACATGCTCGGCGCGATCGAGCCGCGCGTGCAGGCGATCGTGCCGACCGGCGCCGGCGGCTACTGGTCGTACGTGGTGGTGACGACGCACGCGCTGCCGAACGTCATGGGGCTCGTGCAGCTCCTGATCGGCACCGATCCGAGCCAGGACCTGACCCCGTTCCACCCGATGCTGCACCTGCTCGAGACCGCATGGGAGGACGCGGACGCGATCGTCTACGTGCCGCGCCTCGCCAGGAGCCCGCTCGCGGGGCATCCGGTGCGCCCGATCTACGAGCCGGTGGGGCTCGACGACGAGTACTTCTCGCCGCCGATCTACGACGCGATGGCGCTCGCCTACGGCCACGAGCAGGCGGGCGAGCAGGTGTGGCCGACGATGCAGCCGGCGCTGACGCTCGAGGGGCTCGGAGGGCTTTCGAGCTACCCGATCTCGCAGGACCTCACGTCGGCCACGGGCGCGAAGTACACCGGCGCGGTCATCCAGTACCACGCCGACGCGATCGTGAACTCGCACTACATCTTCCAGCAGCTCGACGCGGTGAAGTACCAGTACGGCTGCTTCGTCGAGACGTTCGTCAAGCGGGGCGTGGCGACCATCCCCGCCGCCGCGCCGCTCGGCACGCCCTGCCCGTAGTCGCGCGCCCGCGCCACACGCGCCACACGCCAGCGCGCGTCGCGGGACGACGAGCACCTCGAAGGGTTCGCCGATAGGCTTCGGGGGTGCGCGCCTGCCTCGGACTCGCCTTCGTCATCACCTCGCTCGCGGCCCTCGGCTGCGCCTCGCCGCCGCCGCCGCCGAAGGCCGCGCCGCCACCGCCGGGCGCCGTGGTCGAGCCGGCCCCGTACGTCGGCACGCTCGTGCGGCTCCCGCGCGGGGCCGATCGCGTCTCGCTCGCCGATCACCCCGTCCGCCCCGACGGCTCGCCCGATTTCGGCTTCCGGGTGCGGCTGACCGGGCGCGTGCGCGCGTTCTACCTGCTGTGGTCCGACGGCGCGGGGCGCACGATCGATCACATGCAGTGGGACACCCGCACGCGCGGCCCCTGCCCCAAGGAGATCGGGTCGAACTTCCCGTACTGCGGGCAGACCGCGGTGATCGGCGTGGTGGACGCGCGCGGCGTGCTGCTGAACCCCGAGGGCGAGCTGCCCGAGACGAGCTTCCGCGACGAGGACGTGTCGCTCTACTTCGCCGATCCGACCGGCGGGTACTTCATCGGCGGGCGCGCCTTCACGCTCTGGGTCGAGCTCGCCTCCGGGCGCTTCGAACGCACGACGACGGCCCTGCTGTGAGCGCCCGAACGCCCCCGCCCGGCACGTGATAGCCTCCGGGAGCACGATGTACCTGGCCTCGCTGCGGCTGCGGAACGTCGGTCCGTTCGACGACGTGACGATCCCGTTCCTCGACGAAGAGGGGGCGCCGCGCAACGTCACGATCGTGCTCGGCGACAGCGGCACCGGCAAGACGACGCTGCTGTCGGCCATCGCGTCGACGCGCCCGGGGTTCGCGGCCGCGGTGCCGCGCGTGCGGACCGAGGGGCCCGCGGGCGACGCGTTCGTGGTCGCGCGCTGGCGGCTCGGCGAGGACGATCCGGCGCGGCCGCACGATCTCGTGGTGGCCTCGCCGAACGCCGATCTGCGCGAGACGCCGGCCGACACGACGGCGCGCAAGCGCGAGCAGGCGCACTTCGATCGGCTCGCGCTCGAGCGCGGGTTCTGCATGGTGCCGCTGTCGGCCGCGCGGTGGGCCGGGCGCGTGACCGCGAGCGGCGCTGCGCCCGATCGGCCGCCGTCGGCGATGGACCACCGCGCGCACGCCGCGCTCGACGACGCCTCGCGCGCCGATTTCGCGCGCGAGGTGAAGCAGGGGCTGGTCAACGCGGTCACGGTCGCGGCGCTCCAGGCGTTCCAGGCGCGGCCGCGCAGCCCGGGCGATCGCAGCTCGTACGTCCCGCCGCCGCCGTTGCCGCGCAACACGGTGCCGATGCACGACCTCTACCGGCAGGTGTTCCAGGCGCTGCTGCCGGACGGCGAGGCGAGCTACGAGGGGATCGATCCGAACACCTTCGAGCCGCTCTTCCGCGATCAGGCGGGGCGCGTGGTGTCGTTCGACGACCTCGGCTTCGGGGTCAAGAACCGCATCCTGCTCGGCGGCCTGCTGCTCCGGCGCCTGTCGATCGCCTACCCGGGGCAGAACCCGCTGGAGTGCGAGGGGGTGGCGCTCATCGACGAGATCGAGGCGCACCTGCCCGTCCGCCGGCAGCGCGAGATCGTCGACATCCTGCGGCGCACCTTCCCGCGCTTGCAGCTCATCGTGACCACGCAGTCGCCGTTCGTGGCCGAGACGCGGCCGCACGACGAGGTCATCGTCCTGTCGCGCGACCTCGAGACGGGCGGGATCTCGCTCTCGGCCGGGCCCGCGGCCGTGCTGCACTGACGCCGTCGGCGCGAGGCGGGCCGCGACCTGGGCCGCGACCGCCGCCGAGCCGCCGGGGACCTCCGGCGCAGCGGGAGCATCCGAGCAGGGAGCGGCCCGCGCCGGGTCGCGCTACGGTGCCCCTCCGATGAACGTCTCCTCCGTCTCGCTCGCGCCGCCGGCCGTCGGCTCCGCCCGCTACAAGGCTCCGTTCCGCGCCGGCGGCCCGCACGCCATCGACGCCGAGCTCGCCCGCAAGCTGCTCACGATCGCGCTGACGAAGGGGGGCGACTACGCCGACCTCTTCTTCGAGTACCGGGCCGGCGGCTCGTTCTCGCTCGACGAGGGGATCCTGAAGGCGGTGTCGCGCGGCGTCTCGATCGGGCTCGGCGTCCGCGTTCGCCGGGGCGAGGCCACCGGCTACGCCTACGTCGAGTCGCTCGCGTGGGACGACATGAAGCGCGCCGCGGAGACGGCGGCGCAGATCGCGACCGGCGTGCAGGCGACGCAGCCCGTGGTGCCGGTGGAGCGCGTGCTGCCGCGGCGCTACGAGGTCGCGCCGGTCTCGATCGACGTCGCCGGCGCCACCAAGCGCGCGCTGCTGGAGCGGGCCGATCGCGCGGCGCGCGCCTACGACTCGCGCATCGTGCGCGTCGAGGCGAGCTTCACCGAGGAGCTGCGGGAGATCCTGGTCGCGACCAGCGACGGGCGGCTCGCGCGCGACGTGCAGCCGATGCTCCGCTTCGGCGTGCGCGCCATCGCGCAGGACGGTCAGAAGCGCCAGGAGGGCTCGAGCGGCGGCGGCGGGCGCACGACGCTCGCGTACTTCGATGAGAAGTCGCCCGAGTGGCACGCGCAGGAAGCGGCGCGCCAGGCGATCACGATGCTCGACGCGCGCGAGGCGCCGGCGGGCAAGATGCCCGTGGTGCTCGCCCCCGGCGACAGCGGCATCCTGCTCCACGAGGCGGTCGGCCACGGCCTCGAGGCGGACTTCAACCGCAAAGGGACGAGCAACTACTCCGGGCAGATCGGCAAGACGGTCGCCTCCCCTCTCTGCACCATCGTCGACGACGGCACGCTCGCGCTCTCGCGCGGCGCGATCAACGTCGACGACGAAGGGAACGAGCCGCGGCGCGCGGTGCTGATCGAGAACGGCGTCCTGCGCGGGTACATGCACGACGCCTACTCGGCGAAGCACTTCGGCACCGAGGCCTCGGGCAACGGGCGCCGCGAGTCGTTCTCGAGCGTGCCGCTGCCGCGCATGACCAACACCATCCTGCTCGGCGGCCCGCACGACGCCGAGGAGATCGTGAAGAGCGTGAAGAACGGCATCTTCGCGCGCAAGTTCGGCGGCGGGCAGGTCGACATCGCCAACGGCGACTTCGTCTTCTCGCTCACCGAGAGCTACCTGATCGAGGACGGCAAGATCACCGCGCCGCTCAAGGGCGTGAACCTGATCGGCAACGGCCCCGAGGTGCTCCGCCACGTCTCGATGCTCGGCCACGACGTGGAGCTCTCCGACGGCATCTGGACCTGCGGCAAGGACGGGCAGAGCGTGCCGGTCGGCGTCGGCTGCCCGACGATGAAGATCGACGAGATCACGGTGGGCGGCACGAAGATCGGCTGAGCCCGCACGCGGGCTTCGAGGCGAGCGGCCGGCGAGCGCGAGGCGTCGTCGGCGGTTTCGCCTCGGCCGTCGCCTGCGCGACGCGCGCCCACTTCGAACGCCGAGAGGGCGGCCTCTCGACCACCCTCTCGCTCGTCTTCGCTCGCCTTCGCTCGTCTTCGCTCGTCTTCGCTCGGCGCCTGGGCGCGCGAGCCCGTCGCGCTCACTGCTCCGGCGACAGCTCGATCGGATAGGTGACCGAGACCTTGCCCGCCGGGCCGCCGTCGGCCGCGGTCGGCGCGGGGAACGAGATCCCCTTGAACACGCCGATCACGCAGCTCTTCACGCCGCCGTCGGACATCGTGCTGCCGGAGTCGTAGGCCGTCTCGACCCCGCCGCTCGAGTCGATCACGAAGAACACGCTGACCGTGCCGGCGAGCCCGGGGTCGCGGCGGAGCCCCGACTCGTAGCAGCTGCGCATCGCGGGGTAGGCGCCGCGCACGTAGCGGCGGATGACGTCCTTCGGCAGGCCGCTGCCGTTCGGCAGGATCCCCTTCTCGATGAGGATCGGCGTGCCCGTGCGGTGCTTGCCCGGGATGCCGCCGCACGGCTCCTTGGTGCAGCCGCCGATGCGGGTGCCGTCGCGACCGAAGCCGATGTTCTTGAAGCCGATCCCGAAGCCGTCGCTCCAGCCGTTGCCGCCGTCGGCGAGGCCGAACGTCCCCTTGCCGTACGTGCCGTACGAGTCGCCCGGCAGCGCGCCGTCGAAGTTGCCGATGGCGCCCGTCGGGTCGGCGCCGATGGCGAACGCGCTGCTCGGATCGGTCGGGCCCATCTCGTGGAACACCGCGTTCAGCGCGCCGATCGCGCCGTAGCTGCCGGTGTCGATGAGGCGCTGCGTCTGCGCGAGGCGCATCTCGGTGCTCTCGGTCGGCGCCTGCCCCGAGATCGCGAAGTGCCCGCCGTGCGCCGGCGCGTCCGGCCGGCCCGCCATGCCCGACGGCCCCTTGGCCCGCGAGCCCTCGGCGCCGCCCGCCTTCTCGCCGGGGTTGCCGTCCTTCGGCGCCTCCTGCTCGGCCTGCTCCTTCATCATGGACATCTTGTTGAGCTGCATGAGCTGCGCGGTCGTGTCGCGGTCGAGCGGCGCGCCGTCGTCGTCGAGCGAGGCGACCGGCATGTGCGCGGCGGCGACCACGAACGCGACGTTGGCGACCAGCGAGGCGACCGACAGCGCGAGGATGCCGCGCTTCACGATCGCGGCGCGCGGGGTCTTCTTGCCGGCGCGGACGCGCGTCGCAGAGATCGTGATCGCGGTCGCCTCGTCGGCGCCGAGCGTGACCAGCACCTTCGTCGAGCCGGTGAGCGCGATGCGCTCGGCGCTCGAGCCGGCCGCCGCGAGGGCCTCGTGCGAGGCGCTCCCATCGAGCCGCCCCTCGCGCTCGACGCGCAGCTTCGCGCCCGGCGGCACGACGACCTCGCCGCGCTCCAGCAGGGCCAGCGTCGCGGCGCCGAGGCGCTCCTCGGGGACCACGATCGCGCTCCCCTCGCCGAGCGACCAGCACGCGTCGAGGCCGACGTGGGCGACGCCGAGCACCGTGCGGCCCCAGCGGACCTGCACCTCGATGAGCTCGGCGTCGGCGCGCTCGACCTCGCCGTCCGAGAGCGACGGGCCGCTGCGCAGCACGGCGTACTCGCTCGCGTGCGGATCCGCCGCGACGGCCTCGACCTGCACGCCAGCCTCCGCGCGCGCGGTCTCCTGCGACTTGTGGCTCGAGAGGAAGGGGTTGGCGAACGGGTTGAAGCTCGACATGGTGGGGTCCTCCGGCGCCGCGGTCCGTGGAGACCGCGCGTCGCTCGCTCTTGGCGTTCGTTTCGACGCTGCCTCCGGGTACGCCCGCGACGCGGCGAATCCGCGTCCTCGGTCCTCGTTCCCCGCTGCGTGTGCAGGAGCAGCAATCGCTACGAACGAACCGACAGCCCCCCTGCCGGGAAGTTCCCGGCGGCCCGCGCGTTCTACCGACGTGCCGAGAAACAGGCTCGATCGCGCCGCTGCGCACCCTCGGCGGATCCGTGCTACCTCGGACCTCGATGACAGCGCCCGCCGCTCGCCCGACGCTCGCTCGCACCGACGGTCAGCCGATCCTCGCCCCCTCGATCCTCTCCGCCGACTTCGCCCGCCTCGGGCAGGAGGTGACGGACGTCGTCGCGGCCGGCGCGGACTGGATCCACGTCGACGTGATGGACGGTCGCTTCGTGCCGAACATCACCATCGGCCCGCTGGTCGTGCGGGCGCTGCGCAAGATCACCCAGGCGACGCTCGACGTGCACCTGATGATCGTCGAGCCCGAGCGCTACGTCGCCGAGTTCTGCCAGGCGGGCGCGGACGTGGTGACCATCCACGCCGAGGCGACGCCGCACGTGCACCGCGCGCTGCAACAGATCAAGGCGTGCGGCGCGCGCGCGGGGGTGTCGCTCAACCCGTCCACGCACGAGAGCTGCCTCGAGTACGTGCTCGACGACTGCGATCTCGTGCTGGTGATGAGCGTGAACCCCGGCTTCGGCGGGCAGTCGTTCCTCCGCGAGGTGCTGCCGAAGGTCGCGGCGATCCGGCGGATGATCGACGCGCGCGGGCTCCAGGATCAGGTGGCGCTCGAGATCGACGGCGGCATCTCGACGAGCACCGCGCGCGAGGCGGCGGCGGCGGGGGCGCGGGCCTTCGTCGCAGGCAACGCGGTGTTCTCGGGCGGTGGTGGTAGCAAGGCGTACGCGCAGCGGATCGCGGACATCCGCACGGAGGCGGCGCTCGGCGCCGGCGTCATGACATGAGCTCGAGCACTCGCAGCATCCGATCCGCGTTCCTGGCCTCGCTCGCGCAGCTCGCGCCGATCGCGATCCTCTCCGTCAGCGCGTGCGGCGGCGGCAGCGGCGGCAGCGGCAGCGAGGGCGCCAAGGCGCCGAGCCGCGAGGCGCAGTCCGTGCTCCCGACCAAGGCCGGCCCCGGCATCGAGATCGTGGGCGAAGCGGCGCCGGGCGTCGCCGATCGCGCGCGCAAGATCCTGGCGCTCGCGACCAAGGCCCGCCACCTCGCGCCGAAGGCGGCCGTGAAGCTCGAGACGCTCGCGCCCGCCGAGCTCGTCGGCGTCGTGAAGAAGCACGTCGACGCCGAGATCCCGAAGGACGAGATCCGCGCCGAGGGGCGCACGTTCGCCGATCTCGGGCTCGTGCCGGCCGGCTACGACCTCGAGGCCGAGACGTACGCGCTGCTCGAGGAGCAGCTCGCGGGGCTCTACATCCCCGAGAACAAGACGATGTACCTGTCCAAGACCGTGCCGGGCGACGAGGTCGACTCGACCCTCGCGCACGAGCTGGTGCACGCGCTGCAGGACCAGCACTTCGATCTCGGCGTGAAGATGAAGTTCCGCCACGGCGCCTCGGACGAGCTCTCGGCGCTCTCGTCGCTCGCCGAGGGGGACGCGACGGTCGCGATGTTCGACGAGATGATCCTCGCCAAGCAGGGCGAGCGCGCCCTCGCCTCGCACGACACCTCGCAGGTCGAGGACGTCGACGCCTGGCAGTTCCTCGATTCGACCGGCGGCAAGGCGGGGATGAACAAGCTGTCGTCGGCGCCGCGCTTCATCGCGCTGGGGCTGGTGGCGCCGTACGCCGACGGGATGAGCTTCGTGAACGGCATGCGCCGGCGCGGCGGCTGGCGCGCGGTCGACGCGGCGTGGTCGCGCCCGCCGACGTCGACCGAGCAGCTGCTCCACATCGAGAAGTACCTCGCGAACGAGGCGGCGCTGACGGTCGCGCCCGCGACGGCCACCGCGCTCGGCGCCGGCTGGAAGCGCAGCTGGGACGACGTCTTCGGCGAGCAAGAGATGCGGCTCGCGTTCTCCGTCTGGATGGACCCGAAGGCGGCCGTGCGCGCGGCCGAGGGGTGGGCCGGCGATCGCGTCGCGCTCTTCGAGGCCGATGGCGGCAGATCCGCGGTCGCGTGGTCGATGGCGTTCGACGACGAGGCGAACGCGAAGGAGGCCTACGCGGCGCTCGTCGCCGGCTGGGACGAGACGTTCGGCAAGGGCTTCCCGCAGGCGAACGTGGGCACGCTCTCGATCACCGGCTGGGGCGTCGGCGGCCTGTACGAGATCAAGCCCCCGACGAAGGATCCGAAGGCCAGGGACCCCAAGGCCAAGGACCCCAAGGCCAAGCCCGGGCTCCCCGACCTGCCGGATCCGAAGGCGAAGCCGGCGGGCGGCGGCGCGGCGAACGGGCTCCCGGAGCTCCCCGATCCCAACCCCGGCAGCGCCAAGTCGACGCCCAAGCCCGCCACGGCGCTGAAGGGCTGTCGTGCGATCGCGCTGCACGGCCAGGTGGTGACGATCGTGACCACGCCGACCTGCGACGCGACCGTCGCCTGGGCGAGCGAGGTCGCGAAGATGACGCCTTGACGGAGGCCTCGGGGCGGAGGTAGTTTCCCGGCCCCACGCGAGGGTGGCGGAATTGGCAGACGCACTAGATTCAGGTTCTAGCGCTGGCAACAGCGTGGGGGTTCAAGTCCCCCCCTTCGCACGAAGCTCAGAAGTCGATCGAGAGACAAACAAGCCAAGCGGTGTGCTGACGGGTCGCGACGGGGAAACCGTCAGCGGCCCGTCCGCGTTTCGAAGCGCCGAGCCCCCCGCCCTGGACGTTGACCAGGCGCTCGCGGTCGCGCTCGAGAGGGCCAGCGCGGCGGGCGAGTGGTCCGTGGTCGCCACGCTTGCGGGGGAGCTGCAGGCCCGTCGCCTCGCCGCCGCGGGGGTGCCCGAGCTCGGCGCCGAGAGGGCGCGGAGGGGTCGGCCGTGACGAGCGGAAAGCGGCGGGGCACGATCGCCGCCGTGGCTTCGAAGAAGAAGACCAAGGCGATCGGGCTGACGAGCGACGACTTCGCGATCGTCAAACGCAAGGTCGCGGAGGTTTGCGGCGCTCGAACCGACATCGTGGCCGACGTCCTCACGCGCGTCGTCGACGACATCCTCCGCAAGCGCAAGACCGAGCAGATCGCGAACGTCGAGGCGTACGCCCACACTTGCGCCAACCAGGCGAAGACCGACCTGTTGGTTCGTGAGCCGAAGCGTCAGGCGGCGCTCGTCGCCGATCCGCGCTTCCTTCCCGGGTACGATCCTGCCGCGATTCGGCTGCTCGTGCGCCAGGCGCCGCCGTCACGCGGATTCAGCGCGGACCCGTGGGACTTCCCCTTTCGCGACGAAGACAACCCGCGAATCGCTCGCTTCAAGCACCGCACACACCGGGAGTTCGACGAGTTCGTCGCGAGCTGCTTCTACGATCGCGTGGCGCGCCTGGCGCTCGACGAGCTCGCACCGCGCCTGTGGCCGATCGTGCCGACGGACGCTAGCCCCTTCGAGCAGTACGACGTCTGGACCAAGCACGACGTCGCGTGGCAGCGGGCTCGGTGGCTGCGAGACGTCGGCAGCTCTGGCGGGCCGGACGATCCCGCGCACCGACGGCTCATCGTTCGGCACTGGACGACGCCGGGGCTACGGATTGCCTGCGAGCCATCGACCGATACGCGGCGGCCCCGAGGCTTCGCGGCGCCACGGGTTCAGAACCTCTCGCAGCTACCAGACGGCACCCATCAATCGCTGAGCGCGGCAGAGCTGACGCTCGTCTCGCTGCTTCTCGGGTCGCAGCCGATCGATCTCGTGACCGGTGTCACGCCCCAATCCTGGGATGCCCCCCCGCGGTCGCGTGCGTGGGAAGACAACGTGCTCGACGACGACGAGACCCGAGAGAGCACGACGGCGCACGAAGTTCGTGAGCGCCTCGGCCACGTCACGCCGCGCGACGTCTACCGCGCCGAATACGAGCTGATGAAGAAGGCCGCGCAGCGCGCTCGCGACACGGAAAAATAGGCCCGAAACGGCATTGTCCCCATCGTTCGCCCTCTGTGGGGCATGGGCGACAAGGCGATCAACATTCTCGGTGTGCAGATTCGGCCGCGCCTCCGGCGTGTGCTCGTCGAGATCGCGCGTCAGCGAGGCATGACGCTCGAGGACTGCGTGCGTGAGCTGCTCGAGCGTGAGCTCGAGCTTCTAGGCCGTCGCGCCGCGTAGGCGTGCCACGCGTGCGCGCTCCGCCACCGGAGCCGCGCCGCCATGAACACGAACGCCTCACGGGCTCCGACCCCCGCAAGGCGTTCTGACCTGCCACCGCTTGAACCGGAGTCAGACCTTGGCCACGAAGATTCCTCACAGCAGCACGACGTGCAAGCCCGACTCGTTCGACGCGCTGCTCGACGAGAAGATCGATCGTCGCATCGACGCTCGCGCCGCACGTGTCGGCCCGCGCTGGCTTCGCTGCTCCGCGAGCGGCGTCAGCCACAAGCAGCGTGCGAGCCTCCCTGACGTGCCGATCGTGAAGATCGGCAAGTTCTGGTTCTACGACGCGATCGCGCTCGACGCGCACGCGGCCCGCCAGATCGCCGCGATGGCGGCCGAGGCTGACGCTGCGAACGACGCCGCCGACCCGCTCGCCGATCTTCCGCCCGAGGTCGCCAGCGCGATCCGCAAGGCGGCAGGCGGGGCCCGCGGATGAGCGTCGCCGATCTCGCCCGCGCGAAGGTCGCCGCACTTCGGCAGGCGCCGCGCTCGTGGTTGCCGCTCGAGGTGCAGCTCGCGGCCCCCGACGCGCCGTTGACCGAGGAGGAGCTCGCCGCGCGTGCTGCCGAGACGTCCGCATGCCTCGAGCGCAACCGGCAGAGGGCGCGCGACGCCTACGCACGGGTGCAGGCTCGCCGGATCGATCGGGGTGACGTGTGACCGCGCTCCCGATGTTCGTCGGTGCCGGTGACGTCGCGCGTCTCGCCGAGGCGCTCGCGACCATCCGCCTGAAGGTTCGCGCCGGTCGCAGGTACACGACGAAGAGCGCGAGCCCGACGGGCCAGCGCGCGAACGTGGCGCTGTACGACGCCGAAAGGCTTGTGGATGCGGCGATCGCGCTGCTCGAGGGGCGGCCGTGATGCTGCCCCGCGGATGGTACGAGGTGCCCGGCGGCGAGTGGCGGCACGAGTTCGTGCACGGCGTACGGGTGCGCCCTGACGGCGACGGCTACCAGGTCGCGATCTACGACCGGCACCACACGCTTCCCCGCGTCGAGGTACGCACGACCACGGGCGAGACGCTGACGCTCCTCTCGACGCCGGCCCCGCGCTGGCGTGGGCTCGGATGGGTTGCCTCGCTCGACGTCGACGCGATCGCCGCGCTGCTCCTCGGCGGCGACCTGGTCGCGGACACGAAGATCGAGATCGCGCACCGCGCGCGTGACGAGCGCCAAGGCTTCACGCGCGACCGTGAGAGCGACCGGGCCTCGGTTGCGGACCTCCGTCGACGCCTCTCGGATCCGGCTCACGTTGTGGGCCTGCTCGGTCTCGGCAGCGGAGCTCGTCGCCAGGCCGGCGGCGGTCTCATGATCGCGTGCGTCTGGCATGAGGACAGGACGCCGTCGCTGAGCATCCGCGTCGGGCGCGACGGCACGATCGCCTGCTGCTGCCACGCGTGCGGGGCTCGCGGCGACGTGCTGCACCTGGTCGCCGCGGTGCACGGCCTCGACATCGGCCGCGAGTTCTCGCGCGTCGTCGCGGTGGCCGCGGAGCTCTGTGGAGTCGAAATGCGGAGGAGCGCGTGAGCTTGCCTGGCGACGATCTTCTCGAAGCGTACGAGGCGGGCGTGCGCGCGCGGCGCCTGCGCGTCGTCGATCCGCCGATGCCCGATGACGACGGCTTCGACCTCGTGCACGGCGTCGACGGTTCGGGGCCCTCGAGCGCGCCCACGATCGATCTCGCGCCCGTCATGGCTCTTCCGGCCTTCGGCGCGATGCTGCGCCCGGCCCTCGAGCGCGCGAAGCGTCGCGCCGCCGGTGTCGAGAAGCCGATCTTGCTGCCGTGGCGGAGCATCGGCGAGCACTTCGCCGGCGGCTTCTGGACGGGCGTGCACTTCATCAACGCCGGCACCGGCACCGGCAAGACGCAGTTCTCGCTGCAGGTCACGTTGAACGCGGCCGCCGCCGGCGTGCCCGTCGGCTACATCGGCCTCGAGCTCGGCGACGACGAGATCGCGATGCGCGGGCTCGGCCTGACGGCGCTTGTTCCGTGGTCGCACCTGTTCACGGGCAAGGCGGGCCCGACGTATCTCGAGCGCGCCGAGGGGGCGATCCCGAAGCTCGAAGGGCTGCCGATTCACCCGTTCTTCGGTGACCCGCTCGGATTCCCCGTGGGTCGGGTGCTCGACATCGCCAAGGCCATGCGCGCGACGTACCCCGAGACGGACGGGCCCGGCTCGCGGCCGCTGCTGCTCGTGCTCGACTTCCTGCAACTCGTCGGCGACTCGCCGGGCGAACGTCGCGACCTGCGCGAGCGCGTCGCTCACGCGGCGTACCAGTGCCGCGCCATCGCGCGCGATCTCGGCTTCGCCGTGCTCGTGATCTCGAGCATCGCCCGCGACAAGTACGACCTCTCGGCCCTCGCACAGCGTGCCGGCCTCGCCTACGACGAAGACCCCGACGGCTACCCCATCAAGCGCCGCATCCGGGCGCCCGACGTGCTGATCGGCGTGGGCAAGGAGAGCGGCGAGATCGAGTTCTCCGCCGACAGCCTCTCGGTGCTCTGGCGCGTGGCCGAGACGCGGAACGAGAACGGCGTCGACGTCGTCTTCGCGACCGTGAAGGGCCGCGCGACGAGCACGACGTGGAGCGCGCTGCACTTCTCCGGCTTCCGGTTCGACGAGCCCGCCGATCGTGGCGCCGCCGTCGTCCAGGCGTGGCGAGACGCCGGCGAGGCGCGGGCGCAGGAGCGCGAGCAGAAGCGCGAGGCGAAGGGGCAGGCCAAGGCCGACAAGGTCACGACCGACGCGGCCGCCGTCGCCCGCTACGTGCTCGAGCACCCCGACTGCGGCGTGGTCGACGCTCGCGTCAACGCCGTGGGCAACGACTCGGCCCGCTGGTCGGCTGCCAAGGCGAGGCTCGGCGCCGCGCTCGCGGAGTCGCCTGGCAAGGGGCGATCGAAGCTGCTCGCGGTGGACCTGGCGCGCCTGCCGTCGGGCGTCGCCTCGGCCATGGGGGTGACGTCGTGACGAATGGAGAATGGAGAAATCCCCCCCGTACCCCCCCTGGTCTCCATTCTCCAGACGGGGGTCTGGAGAGAGTGGAGACGGGTGGAGACTCCATTCCCTCCATTCCCTCCATTCAGTCGAGCGGAGGGGGGCAGGGGACGTCTACGCGGCCGCGCGCGACGACGCCCGGAAGCGCGAGCCGCGGCGGCGATCCGAACGCGATGCGTCACGAGGCGCCGGCCGTGCGTCATCTCGCGACGGCACGCACCTCGAAGGCGAGCGCGCCGAGGCGAGCGGCGACGAGCCCCGCGCGCACTGCGGCCCCCTCGCTGACGGCTCATGCTGACGGCTCGGCCGCCGACGTGGTCGATCACGCGGGCGATCGTGGCGATGGCAGCGGATCGCGGATCCGCCGAGCCCCCTCGAGCGCCCCTCTCACGCCCTCGCCGGTTCCGACGCTCTGCGCCCCGTCCGCCCCGCCCTCGACGCGTCCAGCGCGCTCCTACGCGCCCGCCGAGGCCCCCACGACTCCCGGCCGCGCCGCGGCCCCCAGCTTCGACTCCGCTGCGCCCCTTGGTCGGGTTCTGCGCGGTGGGGTCGACCTACTTCGGTCACGCCGCGCGGACTCCACTGGTCCTGATCCGCGCGGCGTGGCCGGACCTACCTCGAGGTCCGCATGCTGAGACGAGCCCACGGCACCGGCCGCAACGCGCTGGTGCGAGTCGAGACCGCGCCTGCTGACGAGGCGCCGGATCCGGTGCCCGGACCGCCGGCTTCCCCACGCGGGCAGGGCGGGCGCTTCCTCGCCGGTCACGCCGCGCAGGAAGCGTCGAGCGGTGGCAAGGCACGAGCGGGTCAAGCTCGGCTCGCCGCGTCGCTCGGCATCGGGGCGATGGCCGATGACGAGGCGTTCGCCCCGTACCGCCGCCAGGCCGAAGCCTTCCGCCGTCACCACGTGCGCGAACTCGCCGCGCTCGCTGGCGGTCACTGCGGGTCGGGCCCCTCGAGCATGGTCGCCTCGGCGGCGCTCGCCCTCGGCGCGTCGAGGTTCATCTACGACCAGGCCGCCCGCGGCGCCGACGTCGACGGATTCGCCAAGGCCGCTCGCCTCGCCGATCAGTCTCGGCAAGCGCTGCTCACCGCGTACGAGCTCGCGGTGCGTGAAGCGCAGGCACGGCCCAAGGCCCCGCGTGACCCGCTCGCCGCGTGGATGACGCCGAAGCCCACGGAGCCGGCCAAGTGACCCGCGACGGCATCCTCGAGCGGTACGAGGCGCTGGACCGCGCGCTGGCCTCGGCAGGCTTCCCCGCGACGTCGCCGTGGTGGATGGCGACGATCGCGCGCTTCCTGCGCTCGACCGCGCACCGGCTCGTGCTCCGTGTCGGCCGCCGCGGTGGCAAGTCGTCGACGCTCTGCCGGCTCGTCGTCGTGCTCGCCCTGTTCGGCGAGTGGACGATCCCGCCCGGTGACGTCGGTGTCGTCGCGTTCGTGTCGGTCAACCGTGACGAGGCGAGCCAGCGCATCCGCACCATCGAAGCGATCCTCCGCGCGTTGGGCGTGGCCTTCCGCCCCGTCGACGGTGGGATCGAGCTCGCCGACCGCCCGCTCGCGTTCAAGACCTTTGCGTGCACCGTGGCCAGCGTCTCAGGGCCTACGTGCGTCGCCATCGTGGGCGACGAGGTCGCGAAGTGGCGCAACGCGGACACCGGCGCCAACCCCGCCGACGAGGTGCTCGCGGCGCTCCGGCCGACGACGGCGACGCAGCCGGGCGCGATCGAGATCCTCTCTGGCTCGCCGCTCGGCACGGACGACGCGCACGCGAAAGCCTTCGACGAAGGCGATACCGCCGAGCAGATCACTGCGCACGCCGCGACGTGGACGGCGAACCCCACCGTCAGCGAGGAAACGACCCGCAAGCTCGAGCGCGACGATCGGCGTTGGCGCCGTGAGTACGCGGCGATCCCGCAAGCCGGCGCGGCTTCGGCCTTCGACTCCGAGATCATCGATCGCGCCTTCCGCGACGTGCCGCCCGACCTGATGCACGGCGAACGGATCGGGGTAATCGACGCCGCGTCTGGAGGTGGGGACGCGTTCACCTGGGCGGTCGTGTCGTGGGCATTCGAGCCGGGCGAGCCGGAGCACCTCAGCGAACGGACCTACTTCCCATTCGGACGCACCTACCGCGAGGTCCCCAAGCTGGACGCCGATGGCCAGCGCATCCCGAATCCCCGCTACAACCCCCTCCGCGCGCCGCGCTCGATCTTCGTCGTCGAGCACGTGAACGCCATTACTGGCGCATTCTTCGGTCAGATCGGCGGCCGCGCGATCGTCGATCGGATCTCCGCGGACTTTCGCCGCTACGGTGTGCGTCACGTCGTGGGCGACCAGCGCGAGCAACTCATGCTCTCGGCCGAGTTCAGTGCGCGCGGCTTCGTGTTTCGCCCCTTGCCGTGGACGAACGCCAACAAGGCGACCGCGGTCGAGACCGTGCGCGCGTGGATGCGTGACGATCGGCTCGTCATCCCGCCGACGGCCGAAAAGATGCGCGCCGAGCTGCTCGGCTTCCAAGAGCGGATCGCCCCGTCGGGGTTCATCACCTACGGCGCGCGCCGCGGCGGTCACGACGACTTCGCCGCGCTCCTGCTCACGAGCGCGATCGCTGACGCCGACGGGCTGATCAGCGGCTCCCCCTTCCTCCGAACCGTCCGGCGCGAGTTCCCGCCCGGCTTCTCGATCTGACCTGGAGACCCAAATGACCACTTGGCACAACCCGACGAAGTTCCCCATGCGCGTGACCCTCGCGCGCGCAGGGCGCCGCAGTGACGACCCCGACGAGATCCTCACGTTCACGATCGAGCCCGGCAAGTCGACCGAGATCCCCGCCGAGTTCGATTCGGCCATCCACCGCCGCGACGCGGACGGCACCGTGGTCTCCGGCCTCGCCCCGATGCTCGTGCGTGCGGGCCAGACGTACGGCGTGCACCCCGCCTTGATCGGCTCGTCGGCCGCGGTCGCGAAGTTCACGCCCGTTGCCCCGGCGAAGTTCAACCCGCGCAACCCGCCGGAGGCCGCGTGAGCC
>CAIXWQ010000700.1 GCA_903923175.1 uncultured delta proteobacterium
CCGCGCGCTCGGGCTCGATGGGCGTCGCGCGGAGCGCGCGTCGGACGAGGCGCGCCTCCTCGGTGCCGGCCCGCGCGCACGCGGGGCACGCGGCGCTCGCGACGCCGCCGTCGTGGTCGACCGCCGCCTCGCGGCGAGAGCCGCACGCGACGCCGAAGGCCAAGGACGACACGACGAGGCAGCCAGGGAGTCTCCGACGTACGCGCAAAGAAGCACCTCTACATTTACCGATACACCGTGCCGCGCGCCGTTCCCGGAGAATCGTGCGCGATCACGCGCGATCACGCGTGAGCACGCGCGATCGCGCGCGCCGCCGCGTCTCCCTGGGTGAGCCCGGGCGCGCGTGCTCGCCACCGCGGCGCAGCGAGCGCGCGTGAGGCGCGTCGCAAGGGCTCCGGCTTCCCTCTCCGGCGGTGAACCTCCCGAGGGTTTCGCCCGGACCGCGGCGCGATCGCCGCCACGCGCGCGTCTTCTCGTCGCGCGCGCGGCGTGCGATGACGCCCGCTCCGACGGAGGCCACGCCATGACCAAGAAGCGCGATTTCTTCAGCATCTCGTCGTTGTCGCTCGAAGAGGCGAAGCACGTCCTCGCGGTCGCCGCGAAGATGAAGGCGGCGCCCAAGGGGAGCCAGCTCGGGCTGCTCCCGGGGCGCGCCGTCGCGATCGTCATGGAGAAGGCGAGCACGCGCACGCGCGTCTCGTTCGAGGTCGGCGCCGCGCAGCTCGGCGCGCAGCCGGTCGTGCTCGGCGTGCAGGGGAGCCAGCTTGGGCGCGGCGAGCCGATCAAGGACACCGCGCGCGTGCTCTCGCGCTACTGCGATCTCATCGTCTACCGCACGTTCGAGCACTCGAAGCTGATCGAGATGGCGAGCGCCGAGGCGCCGGTCATCAACGCGCTCACCGACGACGGCCACCCGGTGCAGGTCCTTTGCGACGTCTTCACCATCTTCGAGACGCTCGGCTCCATCCACGGCCGCCGCGTCGCGTGGGTCGGCGACGGCTCGAGCAACATGGCGCGCTCGTTCGTCGAGGCCGCGCGCATCTTCGACTTCCACCTCTCGATGGCCGCGCCCGAGGGGTTCCGCCCGCCCGCCGACGAGATCGCCGCCGCCGGCAAGCACCTCTCGATCACGGCCGACCCGCGCGAGGCGGTGAAGGAGTGCACGGTCGTCAACACCGACGTCTGGACGAGCATGGGGCAGGAGGCGGAGTCCAAGCGCCGCCTCGAGGCCTTCGCCGGCTACGCGGTGACCGAGGACCTCTGCGCCAAGGCCGCGAAGGACGCGATCGTGCTGCACTGCCTCCCCGCACACCGCGGCGAGGAGATCGACGACGCGACCATCGAGGGGCGCCGCTCGCGCGTGTGGGATCAGGCCGAGAACCGCCTGCACGTGCAGAAGGCGCTGATGGCGTTCCTGCTCGGCGTCGCCTGATTCGACTCGCATCCTGCCGGGCTCCCGCTAGGGCTCGGGCTCGTGCGCGTGTGCGTGCGCGTGACCGTGCTCGCCACCGACTCCGGCGCCGGGGCCGCTCTGCCGTTCGAGCGCGAGCCCGCCGACGAGCCCGGACGCGGACACGGTTCACGGACACGACGGTATGGGGGGCACCCGCGGGGCTCTGGATCGTGGCTCGGCGCCAGCATGGCCGCGCGGGCTCCTCCCACGATCGAGGGCCCCCCACGTCGGCGTCGCAGGTAGGCGGGTAACGCCCACCCGCCCCGCTCGTCTGAACCTCGATGTCCGTGGCGACGCCCTCTCCCCCCGCTGACGACGGCGCCCGCCGGCTCGACCACGCCGCGCGTCTCCGGCTCGTCGCCAAGCGGCTGGAGGGGCACCCCCGGGCGGAGCAGGTGCTCGGCGTCGCCACCGAGCTCGAAGAGAAGGTCTGCGAGGCGGCGGCGCGGGCCCGCAAGGCGTCGGCGGGGTCGGCCGATCGCATCGCGCTCCTCGAGCAGGCCGTCGAGCTGCGCGTCCAGCTCGACTCGCTCATCGCCTTCGAGCTCGGCGACGCGCTCCCCCTCGATCGCGCGGCCTCCCTCCCGCAGCTGCCGCACGGCCTCGACGAGCGCCTCGCGGAGCTGCTCGGCATCCCGCTCTCGTCGCGCACGCGGCCGATCCTCGAGTCGTTCGCCAGCGACTGGATCGAGAACGGGCGGGCGTTCGACGAGGTCTCGACCTCGTTCGGCTTCGTCGAGACGTCGTCGTTGCTCGTCGGCGAGCCGCGCGGGGCGCTCGTGCTCACGCACCACGGCTCGATCCTCCAGATCTCCGCGCCGGTCGATCGCCACGACGCCCGGCGCTTCGTCTATCAGAGCGTCTACGCCAACGACCGCGTGCCCGCCGAGGGGACGCTCACCCTGCGCGAGAGCGTCCGCGTCGGTCACGGCCTCAAGGCCGACGCGCTCTGCACCTCCAAGATCCGCAAGCTGCGCGCGGCCCCGCGGAGCGACGGCCGCGGGGAGGCTTCGTGGCAGCTCGAGCGGCAGACGTTCGCGCGCATCTCGAGGGTCTGCACCCCCTCGCCGCTGCTCGGGCCGAGCCCCACGGCCTGGGGGCTCGTTCCGGCGCCCCCGCCGACGAAGACGCCGCCGTCTTCCCGGCGCCGCAGCCTGCTCGCCTCGCTCGCCGAGAAGCTCAAGGGCTCGGGCGGCGGCCGCAGCACCGTCGACGTCGAGATCCTCGGGCTCTGCCTCGATCTGCAGCGCGACAAGCTCGAGGCGGGGGAGCCCGGCTTCGAGCTCGACGACCTCGCCTCCTTCGCCACCGATCGCGGCGAGCAGTGCGCGCTCTTCCACGAGGTCGCAGGCGTGCGCGCGGTGCTCGTGCGGCCAGGCGAGGCGCCGCTCGAGGTGCGCAACGCCGAGCTCGGCGGGCAGCGCATCGTCCGCGGAGCGCCGCTCGCGCTCCTCGGCGAGGGCGGGCGCGTGCTCGCCCAGCTCGGGAGCGTGTCGGCGGTCGGTCGGCGTCGCTGAGGCGCGTCGCCGAGCGTGCGCGACCCACCTCGACGGTGGCAGGGTGGCAGGTTGGCGCCGGCTCGCACGCAATTCGCACACATCCCGGACGAGGCCGAGCGGCGGACGAGCATCCGCGCGAGCGCTCGGACCTCGGACCAAGCGAGGCATTGCCATGCCGACCAAGGCGCAGATGAAGCGGGCAGCCACGGAGCGTGAGAGCTCGAAGAGCCACAACGAAGCGCGCGCGAAAAAGCGGGCGCTCGTCACGCGCAAGCCGCGACTCGTCGTCCACGAGAACGTGCACGCTGGCAAGAAGGCCAGCTACGCGCTCGAAGACCACGCCGAAGGGACGCGCCCCGCGCGCAAGTCGACGCGCAAGGCGAGCAACCACGTGAAGGCCGACGCGAACCTGAACCTGCGCGAGCAGCGCACGAAAAGCGCGCCCGAGGCGCGCAGCCGGCGGGCCATCGCCCAGGCGAAGCGCGTGCGCGGTCACAGCAGCGGCAAGCGAATCTGACGCCGCTCGCGTCTTGCGGTCGCAGCGCAGCGCGCGCGGCCCGCTCAGCGCCGCGCGTCGAGGACCTCGCGGAGCACGTCGGGGCGGTCGGTCATGATCCCGCCGACCCCTAGCTCCGCGAGCGCCTCCATCTCGGCGCGCTCGTCGATCGTCCACACGTTCACCCACTTGCCGGCCGCGGCGACGGCGGCGACGAACGCGCGGTCGAGGAGCGGGACGCCGTGGAAGCTCGCCGGCATGTCGAGCACGCTGAAGCGATCGTCCTCGGCGAGCGGGCCGAGCGCGTCGGGCGCCGTCCCCGATTTCAGCGCCATCACGAGCCTCGTGAGCGCCTGCTCCGGGAAGAAGTGACACGCCTCTGGAGCGGCGCGGTGCAGCCGCGCGCCCACCGCGTCGTCGGCGCTCCCGAGGCACACGCGGTCGAGCGCCCCGAGCGCGCGCAGCTCTTCCACCAGGCGCAGCTCGGCCCCCTCGGCTTCGGGCTTCAGCTCCAGGTTCACGCGCACCGCCGGGCAGGCCTCGAGCACCTCGCGCAGCGTGGGGATCCGCACGCCGCGGCCGCGTGAGGGGAAGCTCGCGCCGCCGTCGGCGGTGAAGCGGTGGCCGGCGTCGAGGCGACGCAGCTCGTCGAAGCGCATCGCGGCGATCGGGCCCGCGCCGTCGGTGCAGCGGTCGACGTCGGGATCGTGCGCGACCACCAGGACGTCGTCGCGGGTCAGGTGCACGTCGAGCTCGATCACGTCGGTGCGGTAGCGCTCGCACGCGAGCCGGAACGCCTCCAGCGTGTTCTCGGGCGCGACCAGCGACCCGCCGCGGTGGGCGATGTGCAGCGTGGGGCGGAGCCCCTCGAGGAAGGCGCGGCGCGGGCGGTAGGGCATCGCCGCATGGTAGACGGTTCTCGCGCGGGAGCATTGACGGCGGGCCGCGCGCCGTCGACGTTTCGTGCGTGAAATCGCCCGTGCAATCGCCTGAAGGTCGCCACGCCGAGCTGTCTCGCGAGATCCAGGCCCACGCGCATCGCTACTACGTGCTCGACGATCCGACGGTGAGCGACGCGGAGTACGACGCGCTCTACCGCGAGCTGGTCGCCCTGGAGGCGAAGCACCCGGAGCTGGTGACGCCCGAGTCGCCGACGCAGCGGGTCGGCGGTCAGCCGCGCGGCGATCTGCAGAAGCTCGAGCGCCCGATCCGGATGTTCTCGCTCGACAACGTCTACGGCGAGCAGGACCTGCGCGACTTCGACGAGCGCGTGCGCAAGGGGCTCTCCGATCGTGACGTCCCGCGCTACGTCGCGGAGCCGAAGCTCGACGGCGCGAGCCTCGAGGTCGTCTACGAGCTCGATCGCAAGCACCACGTCGCGCGCCTCGCGCTCGTGAGCACCCGCGGCGACGGCAAGATCGGCGAGATCGTCACCGAGAACGTGCGCACCATCCGCGGGCTGCCGCTGCGCTTCGAGGTCGGGCGCGACGTCGCGGCGAAGCTCGAGCGCCTCACGCTGCGCGGCGAGGTCGTGATCTACCGGAAGGATCTCGAGGCGGTGAACGCCGAGCGCGAGAAGGCCGGCGAGGAGCCCTTCGCGAACGCGCGCAACGCGGCGGCGGGGAGCCTGCGGATGCTCGATCCGCGCGTGGTCGCGAAGCGCCCCCTGCGGCTCCTGCTCTACCAGCTCGTCGAGGGCTCGCAGCTGCACGCGACGCACGCCGAGAGCCTCGCCTGGATGGCCGCGGTGGGGCTGCCGACGCACCGCCGCGAGGTGCTGTGCGCGTCGCTCGACGAGCTGCTCGCCGCGATCGGCGACTTCGATCGCGCGCGCGACGGCTACCCGTTCGAGACCGACGGCGTGGTCATCAAGGTCGACGAGTACCGCCAGCAGGACGTGCTCGGCGAGACGACCAAGTTCCCGCGCTGGGCCACGGCCTACAAGTTCGCCCCGGAGCGGGCGCGCACCCGCGTGCGCAAGATCGACGTGCAGGTCGGCCGCACGGGCGCGCTCACGCCGGTCGCGCACCTCGATCCGGTGCAGCTCGCCGGCACCGAGGTCTCGCGCGCCTCGCTGCACAACTTCGACATGGTCGCGAAGCTCGACGTGCGGGTCGGCGACCTGGTCGAGATCGAGAAGGCGGGCGAGATCATCCCGCAGGTGGTGGCGGTGGTGCCCGCCGAGCGCCCGGAGCACACCCACGCGACGCACGTCCCGACGCACTGCCCGGAGTGCGAGACGAAGGTCGTGCGCACCGGCGACGAGGTCGCCCTGCGGTGCCCGAACCGCGCGTGCCCCGCCGTCGTGCGCGCGGCGCTGCACTACTTCGCGCGCCGCTTCGCCATGGACATCGACCACCTCGGCGAGAAGCTGGTCAAGCAGCTCGTCGACGCGGGGATCGTGCGCGACGTCGCCGAGCTCTACGACCTGAAGGCGGAGCAGGTCGCCGCGCTCGATCGCATGGGCGACAAGAGCGCCGCCAACGTCGTCGTGGAGATCGCCGACTCCAAGCAGCGCTCCTTCGATCGCCTGCTCTGCGCGCTCGGCATCCCGCAGATCGGCCAGGTCGCCGCCAAGCAGCTCGCCGCCGAGGTGCCGTCGCTCGAGGACGCGCTCCGCCTCGGCGCCGACGGCGTGGCGGAGCGGGCGAGCCACATCCACGGCTTCGGCAAGGCGATGGTCGACGCGATCCGCGCCTGGCTCGCCGATCCGGTGAACGCCGCGCTGCTCGAGAAGCTCCACGCCCGCGGTGTCTCGCGGCCGTTCCTCGTCGAGCAGGTCGCGAAGTCGGGGCCGCTCGTCGGCGCGAGCGTCTGCGTGACCGGCGTGCTCACCCGCAAGCGCGAGTCGGTGCACGACGACGTGCGCGCGGCCGGCGGCGACGTGCACGACTCGGTGCGCGCCGGCACCACGTTCCTCGTCGCGGGCGAGAAGACGGGGCAATCCAAGCTCGACGCGGCCCGCAAGCGCGGCACGCGCGTGATCGACGAGCCGACCCTCGAGCGCCTGCTCCGCGGCGAGGTGACCGCCGCCGAGCTGCTCGGTCCCGCCGCCCCCGCGGTCGAGCCCGCGCCGGCCGTCGCCGCAGCCTCCTCCACCGACGCGGCGGGCGCCGCGGGAACCGCGGACGCTCCGGTGGCCGCGGGCCCGGCGAAGGCGAAGCGCAAGTCGAAGAAGGCGGCGCAGCCCTCGCTCTTCGATCCGCCCGCGGCCGCAGGCGAGAGCGACCTCGGCGCTGGCGACGGCGGCGACGGCGGCGATGGCGGCGAAGCGCAAAAAGACGCGCCGTGATGCGCGTGCTGGTCGTCGCGGGCGAGCCGTCGGGCGACCGCACCCTCGCGAGCGTCGTCGCGCGCCTCGCCGGGCACGGGCCGATCGAGGTCACGGGGCTCGGCGGTGACGCGCTCGCGGCCTCGGGCGCGCGGCTGCTCGCGCACGTGCGCGACCTCGCGGCGATGGGGCTCCTCGAGGTCGTCGCGCGGGCGCCGGCGATCGCGACGGCGCTGGCGCGGCTGCTCGCGCATGCGAGACGCGACCGCCCCGACGTCGCGCTGCTCGCCTCGTGGAGCAGCGCCAACGCGCGGCTCGGCCGGCGCCTGCGCGCGCTCGGCATCCCCGTGGTCTGGATCGCGCCGCCGGAGATCTGGGCGTGGGGCGCCGGGCGCCTGCGCGGGCTCGCGGGGTGCGCCGATCGCTTCGTGGTGACGCTCCCCTTCGAAGAGCCGATCTGGCGCAGCGAGGGCGCCGACGCGCGCTACCTCGGCCACCCGACGCTCGAGCTCCCGCGACGCACCCGCGCCGTCGCCCGCCGCGCCCTCGGCCTCGCCGCCGACGCGACAGCGCTCGCGATCCTCCCCGGCAGCCGCCCGGGCGAGGTGGCGCGGCTGCTCGGCCCGATGCTCGAGGCCGCCGCCCGCTTGAAGAGCGCCAGCCGTGTGGCGCCCGCGGGTCCGATCGAGGCGCGAATTCTCGTGGCCCCTTCGCTCCCGGCGAAGGTCGCGCGCCTGCTCGCCGAGGCCGCGACGAGCGCCGGCCTCGCGCGCGTCGACGTCGCGCCCGAGCGCGGGGCGATCGAGCACCTCGCGGCGTTCGACGTCGCGCTCGTCGCGTCGGGGACCGCGTCGCTCGAGTGCGCGATCGCCGACGCGCCGCCGGTCGTCGCGTACGCCATGCACCCGCTCACCCTCGCGATCGCCCGGAGGCTCGTCCGCACCGATCGCATCGCGCTCCCCAACGTGGTGCTCGCGCGCGCTGGCGCGCCGCCGGCCTTCGACGAGATCGTCGCGGCCCGCCCCGACGCGGCGACGCTGGCCGACGCGATCGCCCGCACGCTCGCCGACCCGCGCGCGCGCGACGCCTGCGCCCGCGTCCGCGCGGAGCTCGGGCGGGGGCTCGAGGGCGAGCCGCCGTTCTCGGAGCGCGTCGCGCGGCTCGTGCGCGGGCTCGCGCCTCGTGTATAATGGTCTTATGAATCGGCGCGCGCCGCACTTGCCGCTCGTGCTCCTCGCGGTCCTGGTGAGCGGCGCCTGCGGTCCGCGCGTGCATGGCGCGCGCGACACCCGCACGGGCTCGGATCCCGCGGGGGGGACGGAGCCGGGCCCCACGACGCCGGTCGTCTTCCCGCGCCCCG
>CAIXWQ010000701.1 GCA_903923175.1 uncultured delta proteobacterium
CAGCGCTCCGCCGTGGACGACGACGACGAGCACGCCCGCGTCGACTCGCTCACGGTCGAGGCGAGCGGCCCCGCCGAGATCGTGGTCGTCGCCTCGGGGCCGTTCGGTCGCATCCGCCTCCGCGGGCGCTGAGAGACTGTGAAACAGTCTCTCCGGTGGGGTGGGCCCCGACGAATAGCAGTCGGCGGGGCGGGGCGGTGCCCACCGGGGCATGGGTGCTAGGCTGCCGCGCGTGGTGCGCCTCCGCCCGCGCGCGCTCTTCGGCGCCTTGCTCGTGAGCGCCCTCGGGGCGCTGCCGGCGCGCGCGTTCATGTCGCCCGGCGTCGGTCGGCGCGCCAAGGTCGTCTCGGAGATGGTCTTCGTGCCCGGCGGCAAGCTCCGCGTCGGCGCGCCGGCGCGCTGGGGCGGTCCGCACGCCGGCGTCGCCACCGACGCCAACACCGCCACCGGCAACGACGTCGTCGTGCGCCCGTTCTTCCTCGATCGCACCGAGGTGAGCGCGGCGGCGTGGGAGCGCTGCGTGTACGAGCGCGGCTGCCCCGACCTGGCCCAGGGCGACACCTCCGAGCCGGCGCACACGCCGCTCTGCACCGCCGGCCGCGTGGGGCTCGAGGCGCATCCCGTCAACTGCGTCGCCTGGAGCGAGGCCGCGGGCTACTGCGCCTGGGCGCACAAGCGGCTCGCCACCGAGGCCGAGTTCGAGCTCGCCGCGCGCGGGACCGCCGAGCGCGCCTTCCCCTGGGGCGACGAGCCGCCGCAGCCGAGGCACCTCAACGCCTGCGACGCGCGCTGCGTCGAGCACATGCACCGCCTGTTCAACGAGGACACCTACGAGAACCTCTGGGGCGACACCGGCGGCGACGACGGCTTCGGCTGCACCGCGCCGGTCGGCAGCTACCTCGCCGGTGCGAGCCCCGACGGCGCGCTCGACCTCGCCGGCAACGTCGAGGAGTGGGTCGCCGATCCGTGGGGACCGACGCCCGGCGTGCCCCCGCCCGCGGGCCCCGACGTCGAGCGCGTGGTGCGCGGCGGCTCGTGGGACTTCGCCACGATCGAGCTCTTCGCGGCGAACCGTCGCACGCAGGAGATCCCCACGCTGCGCGCCGCCTGGCTCGGCTTCCGGTGCGCGCGCGATCCGTGAGCGCGTCAGCGCGCGCTACCCGCGCTCGCGCGACTCGTTCCACGCGAGCACGAGGGCCGCGGCGGCGGCGAGCCCGCCGAAGAGCAGGCCGAGCGGCAGGTGCCTGCGCGCCGGAGATCGGCGGTGGCGCCTCGTCGCGAGGGGCGTCGGCGCGTCGGTCGGGCCGAGCGCGGGCTCGGTCGGCTGCGGCGTGACGATCGGCGTCGCGCCGGGCTTCGGGATCGCCGCCGGAGGATCCACCGGCACCGTGCGATCGAGCAGCGCGGGGACCGCGAGCTTCACGAGCTCCTCGGGCTGCACGGGCGCGAGGCGCGCGACCGCGTCGCGGGCCGCCTTCGCGCGCGCGACGTCGAGCTCGGGGCGCTTGATCAGCGCCTTCTTGAACGTCGACGGGCGCCCGAGCGGAAGGAAGCGCCCGATGCCGCCGAGGTTCTTCGCGACGCGCGCGTCGGGATCGCCCACCGCGGTCGCCACTGCCGCGGGCACCGCCGCGGTCTCGGGGCCGTCGGACGTCGTCGCGATGCGCACCGCCTGCAGCGAGAGCCCGGAGCCGAGCCACGCGAGCGTGTGCGCGCCGAGCGACGCGACCAGCGGATCGCCGTTCATCGCCGCGGCGTACGCGTAGCGCGCGGCCTCGTCCCAGCCGGCGTCGTTCTCGGGCGAGAGCTCGAGCACCCGCAGCGGGATGGTCGCGCGCAGCATGCCCAGCACCGCGATCGTGGCCGGAATCGGCTGCGTGAGCGGCGCCCCCGAAGGGACGATCTCGACCACGACCGCCACCTCGCCGAGCGAATCGGTCGGCCCGAACGCGTTCGCCGGCCCCGGCCCCTCCGCCGTGATCGCGAGCTCGCCCAGCGCCCCGAAGCGCGCGGTCGCGTCGCGCGCCCCCTTCGCGCGGCGCTCGGCGCGCGCGCCGTTGGTGGTCGCGCGCGGGAAGGTGTCGCGCGGCACCTCGACGCGCAGCCCCGAGGCCGTCCCCTCGACGATCAGGCGCAGCGAGACGAGCTTGCCGCGCTCGTCGACGTCGCCCTTCCAGGCCGGCACGATCGCCGACGAGAGCCCGTCGGCGAGCATCAGCGGCGCCTCGAGCGCGTGGTCGACGTAGCTCTGGACGATCGCCACCGTCGGCGTCGCCGACGTCTGATCCGGAGACGAGAGCGCCACGCGCGACCAGTCGACGGTGCACGTCGCGCGCTGTCCGCCGATCGGCAGCAGGCGCGTCGAGATCTCGATCGTCGAGGCGTCCCCCTGGTCGTAGACGAACACGCGCACGCCGTCGGTCGCGCACCCTTGCTTCGGCGCCAGCGGTTCCGTACGCGCGAGCGCGTCGTGGGAAGAGGCGATGGAGGCGCTCGCGGCGAGGGCGATCGCGAGGGGCGCCACGAGCTGCCGCGTGGCCCTCATCCGCCGAGCAGATCCTTGATCGTGTAGCGCCCGAGCGGGCGGCCGAGCAGGAAGCGCGCGGCGCGCAGCGCGCCGATCGCGAACAGATCCCGCGAGGTCGCCTTGTGCGTGAGCTCGATGCGCTCGCCCTGGCCGAGCAGCAGCACCGTGTGATCGCCGATCACGTCGCCGCCGCGCACGGCGTGGACGCCGATCTCGCCCTTGCGACGCGCGCCGACCTCTCCCTCGCGGCCGTGGACGAGCGGCTCGTCGGCGTCCATCCCGGCGCGGATCGAGTCGATCAGGCGCTTGGCGGTGCCGCTCGGCGCGTCGACCTTCTTGCCGTGGTGGATCTCGATGACCTCCGCGTCGTAGCCGACGCCGAGCCGCCGCACCGCCTGCTCGACGATCTCGGCGAGCAGCTGGATGCCGACGCTCATGTTGGGCGCCCAGAGCACCGGCGCGACCTTCGCGAGGTCCTCGATGGCGAGCTTCGCGTCGTCGGCGAGGTTCGTCGTCCCGGAGACGAGCGGGATGGCGCGCGCGCGGCACGCCCGCACGAGCGGCACGACCGCGCTCGCGTGCGAGAAGTCGATCACGACCTCCGCGTTCTCGATGGCCTCGACCGGATCCGAGACGACCCGCGTGCCTTCGATCACGATGCCGGCGTCGCCCGCGGCCGCGAGCGCGCCGACGACCGTGAAGTGGTGCTCGGCGGCGAGCCGAGCGACGGCGCGCCCCATGCGGCCGGTCGCGCCCGCGATCGCGAGGCGAGGCGCCTTCGACACCGGGATCCGGCCCGAGCTGGGGCGCTGATCCATCACGCGCCCCGCGCGGCGCGGTACGCCGTGACGATCTCGCGCACCTTCGCGCGCGTCGCCTCGGTCGGCAGGACGAGCGGCGCGCGGACGAACGGCTGCAGCAGCCCGAGGTCGGCCATCGCCCCCTTCACGGGGCCGGGGTTGGACTCGATGAACATCGCGTCGTGCACCGGCAGCAGCGCGAAGTGCGCCTTGCGTGCCTGCTCCCACTTGCCCGCGAGCGCGAGGTCGCAGACCTCCTGCACCTCCTTCGGCAGCAGGTTCGACGTCACGCTGATCACGCCCTTGGCCCCGCACGCCATCATGCCGAGCGTGAGGGCGTCGTCACCCGAGAGCACGGTGATGCGGTCGCCGAGGCGGCGGAGGATCTCCTGCGCGCGCACGATGTTGCCGGTCGCCTCCTTGATCGCGACGACGTTCGGGCACGCCTTGCAGATCGTCTCGAGCGCGTCCGGGAGGAGATCCGAGGCCGTGCGGCCGGGCACGTTGTAGAGCACGACCGGCGTGCTCGGCACCGCCGCCGCGACCTGCCTCACGTGCTCCACCAGGCCGGCCTGCGTCGGCTTGTTGTAGTACGGCATCACGATCATCACGGCGTCGACGCCGACCTCGGCGGCGCGCTTCGACATCGCGACGGCCTGGCGCGTGTTGTTCGAGCCGGTGCCGCCGATGACCTTGCAGCGGCCGGCGACGCGCTTGGTGACGCGCGCGATGACGCCGATGTGCTCCTCGTTCTCGAGGGTCGGCGATTCGCCCGTGGTGCCGACGGGGACGACGCCCGCGATGCCGCCCTGGATCTGTCGATCCACGAGCGCATCGAGCGTGGCTTCGTCGATCTTCCCGGAGGCGTCGAACGGCGTGACGATGGCGGTGAAGGCCCCTTGGAGCGCGAGCATGATGCGCGCACGCTACGCGCAGCCGGAGCGGGGGGGCAATCGGCGTCGGCGGTGGTCGACGCCGCGAGCGTGCGCGCGCGAGCCCGGCCACCCACGCGCGCAACCGCAGGGCTCCCTGAAGGTCGTGGCAGGGAGCGCGGTCGCAGCGGCCGCCGCCGTCAGCCCGGGATGGTGTTCTCGTCGCCGAAGCCGGGCAGCGTGTTCTCGCTCCCGTAGTCGGCCGCGATCGTCGGCGCGTCTTCGTCGACCTGCACGATGATCGCCGTGACGTTGTCCTCGCCGCCGTGCTCGTTCGCGAGCTCGATCAGGCGCTGCACGCCGAGCGTGAGCGCCTCGAGGCTCGCGTGCCGGTGGGCGCACGTGGTGACGACGTCGGCGATCTCCTGATCGCTCAGCATCCCCGACAGGCCATCGCTGCAGAGGACGTACACGTCGCCGGGGTGGGGGACGTCGACCTTCGTGTCGACCTGCACGTGGTCGTGCATGCCGAGCGCCCGCGTGATGACGTTCTTCGGAAGGTTCTCACGCTGCTCTGTCGGCAGCCCCGGCATGGCCTGCAGGTACTCGTTGATCAGCGAGTGATCGCGCGTGAGCTGCTCGATGCTGCCGTTGCGGACGCGATAGCAGCGGCTGTCGCCCACGTGCGCGACGTACACGCGGTTGTTCTTCGGCGAGTACAGGAGGCCGACCACCGTCGTGCCCATCCCGTGCAGCTCGCGCGAGCCGAGCGCGCGGTCGAAGATCTTGCGGTTCGCGAGCTTGATGCCCGTGATGAGCTTGTTCTCTTCCTCGGTCTTGCTCGCGTCGAACGGGAACGGCCAGGTCACGTCGTCGTTCACCGCCGTGCGGAAGAACTCGGCGACCTCCTGGGTCGCCAGGGTCGACGCGACGTCGCCCGCGCGGTGCCCGCCCATGCCGTCCGCGACGACGTAAAGGCCGAGCTCGGGCACCATCACGAAGCGGTCTTCGTTGTGCTCCCGCTGTCGACCGACGTCGCTCAGTCCGGCGCCGATCGCCCTCATCGCTTTGCGCTCGCCATTCGCCACGTGCATTCCCGATGCGCCTGATGCTCTCGCCGACGTCCGCGCGGTCGTAGAGCCCTCGCGTGAACGAGGACGGCCGTCGATGCCAGCGGAGACCCGCTCCTAGGACGGTTTCATGCTCCCTGTACGGCCGTCAAGCAGCGCGGGAGCGCAGGTCGGCCCACCCGGACGGGCGGGTCAGACCTCCATGATGTCCTTCTCTTTGTGGGTGAGGATCGAGTCGACCCCCTTGATCCCCTCGGCGACGACGTCCTCGACCTTCTTGACCGCGCGGTCGTGGTCGTCGGCGGGGATCTCGCCTTCGTCCACGGCGTCCTTCAGCATCTTGAGCGCGTCGTGGCGCCCGTGCCGGATGGCGACCTTCGATTCCTCGCCATTCTTGCGGGCGACCTTGACGAGATCCTTGCGCCGCTCCTCGGTGAGCGCCGGGATCGGGATGCGGATCAGATCGGCGTCGGGCTGCGGGTTGAGGCCGAGGCCGGCCTCGCGGATCGCCTTCTCGACCGCCTTCACCTGGCTGCGGTCCCACGGCTTGACCGTGAGCAGCCGGGCCTCGGGCACGTTGACCGTCGCCATCTGCGCGAGCGGCGTGGGCGTGCCGTAGTAGTCGACGCGCACGCCGTCGAGCATGGAGGCGTTGGCGCGGCCCGTGCGGAGCTTCGCGAGGTCGCGCTTCAGCGCTTCGTGCGCTTTGACGATGTGGCTCTGCAGGTCCTTGATGACGTCGTCGATCATGGGGTCCTCGCTGCCCTTTTCGGCGGGCGGCCGCGGAGGGTAGCGAGGTCCGGGCGTGTGGGCCAGCGCCATTGGGCCTGGCTACCCCGCCGGGGCCACTTCTCGCTCCGCCGCCGCTGCCGCGCGAGCACACGATGACGCCGCGAGCGGACATTCGCGCGGTTCGCGGTCGGCGCGTTCGGCTGGATCGACGGCCGGGGCCGCGGGGCTGCTAGACTCCGGCCCGTCCGAGGTCGCCGCTTCGGCGCCTTCGCGGCGGAATCCACGAGCGGTCGCGCGTCGGCCGCGCTGTACGAGGAGAGATCTCGATGAAGCGAGCGAGCTGGGTCTACGTCGCCACCGTCCTCGGCACGGCCGTCGCGTGCGGGCCCATCGCGCCGCCGGGGCAGGCCCCCGGGCCGCGAAGCACCGAGGAGCCGAACACCGCCGCCACCACCGAGCCGACCGGCGACGACACGAGCTCGGCGAGCGCTGCGGAAGCGCCGGCGCCCACCGGCGAGGAGGCCAAGGGGCTCCGGGCGAAGATCGACGCGCGCATCGCCCCCTTCAAGTGGGGGATGTCCGGCACGCAGGTCTTCGCCGTGCTCGATAAGCAGCTCGACGAGGTCTACGCCGAGAAGATCGAGAAGGTCCCGAACCCGAAGATGCAGGTCAACCTCGAGACCGAGCGCGACAAGAAGAAGCAGCTGCTGCGCGCGAAGAAGGTGGAGTTCACCGGCGGCGCGGTCAGCGGCTACGAGGTCAAGACGCCCGGCGAGTTCACGTACAAGAACAACGAGTTCGCGATCGAGGGCGTGAGGCCGGGGGCGGGCGAGCGCATCCTCTTCTTCATCAACGACAAGCTCTGGAAGATCTACGACTCGGTGCCCGTCGTGAAGGGCGGCGAGCTCGGCGAGACGTACGCGGAGGCGACCACCAAGCTGAACACCGAGTTCGGCGAGAAGGGGCAGGCCGTCGAGGCGAAGAAGCCCAGCGCCTCCTACTACGGCACGATGATCTCGACGCCGGCGCGCATCGTCTGGTTCGATGGCAACACGCAGATCCGTCTCGTCGACAACACCGGCCGCCAGGACTCGACCGTGAAGTCCGTCGCCCTCGTCTACGAAGAGGCCGCCACGGTGCAGAAGCTCCAGACGCTCCGCTCGAACATCGAGAAGAAGGAAACGAACGACACCGTCGACGCCGCCGCCGCCGCGACGGCCGCGCCGCCGAAGAAGGACGACAAGAAGAAGAAGTGATCGTCCGCGCGCCGCGCCGCGAGGCGCGCGTGCATCGAGGAGGCGTCGGGCGCGAGCTCGGCGCCTTCGTCGTTTCGAAGCGTGGGAGCGAGGCGGGCAGTTCGGCGACTCCCGATCAGCGTTCCGATCGCTATGGGGGATTCGGGGGGCGGGTATGCGGCGGTTCCATCACGGCCGACCTGGACGGACGCCTGTCTTCCTGCGTCATGTATGAAATATAATGCGTGCGATCGCGCTCGATCTGCAAAATAAGTCATGTTGGCGCAATGACGAATTCGCGATGACGCACTGGGGATGAGCGAGCCCCGATTGCCGACATAACCAGTCTCGAATCGCGTTTGACGAACGCCGTGTCGGTCGGGAGGATGACCTCGTCGTCGATGCCACGGCGTCTCACTCGGGGGCCCGCGCACGGCACGCACGACGAGATCGCGGGCAGCGTCACGCTGCCTCGAACGCGACGCACGAGGTGCAAGCATGTCGACGATCGGTGAAGCGTGGTTCCTGGAGACGCCGGGCAAACCGCTGGTCCGCAAGGAGATCCTTCTCGCGGATCCGGGGCCCTCGGACGTCGTCGTCGAGGTGCTCGCGTGCGGCCTGTGCCACACCGATCTGACCTACGCGAGCGGCGCGACCCCGCCGAAGCACGCGCTGCCGCTGGTGCTCGGGCACGAGGTGGTCGGCAAGGTGATCGCGGCCGGCGACGGCGTCGCGCACGCGCTCGGCAAGAGCGTGATCGTGCCGGCGGTCATGGGCTGTGGCGAGTGCCCCTTCTGCAAGATCGGCCGCGCGAACGCGTGCCTCGCGCAGAAAATGCCCGGCAACGACATCGACGGCGGCTTCGCCACGCACCTCACGGTCCCCGGCTCGGCGCTCATCGCGATCGACGACGCGCCCGGCTCGGTCGACCGTCGCAACCTGTCGGTCGTCGCCGACGCCGTGTCCACCGCGCAGCAGGCCATCTTCCGCGCCGGCCTCGGCGAGGGCGACGTCTGCTTCGTCGTCGGCTCCGGCGGCGTCGGCGCCTTCGTCGCGCAGATCGCCCGCGCCAAGGGGGCCCACGTCATCGCGTTCGACGTCGAGGAGTCGCGCCTCGCGCTCATCGAGCAGTTCGGCGCCGAGCTCGCGATCCGCGTGAAGGATCGCGAGGTCAAAGAGGTTCGCAAGGAGGCCGGCAAGGCGGCAGGGCGCTACGGCGTCCCCACGTTCCGCTACCGGATCTTCGAGTGCAGCGGCACCACGAGCGGCCAGCAGCTCGCCTTCTCGCTCCTCGCGCACGGCGCCACCATGGTGCAGGTCGGCTACACGCCGAAGCCCGTCGAGGTCCGTCTCTCGAACCTGATGGCCTACGACGCGACCCTGCACGGCAGCTGGGGCGCGCCGCCGCAGGCGTACGCCGACGTGCTGCCCCTCGTCTACGACGGCAAGGTCGCGCTCGAGCCCTTCACGGCGCACGCGCCGATGTCGCGCATCAACGAGCTGCTCGCCGACATGGCCGCCCACAAGCTCGACAAGCGCATGGTGCTCGACCCGCGCGCGTGAGCGATCACCGATGAACTCGCGATCACCGATGAACTCGTACTGCCCCCATCCCCAACCCTTCCCCCGCAGGCGGGGGAAGGGGGCTTGCGCGCGCTGAGGGCCCTCCCTTCCCCCGCACCGCGGGGGAAGGGCCGGGGATGGGGGCCGTCAGGACGTTACGAACTCCGAGGACACGACCATGGAACTCAAGAACCACGAGCTGCTTCCTGGCTACGAATTCCGTCACATCCGCTACGAGGAGAAGCCGGTTCTCGGCCGCGACGGCAAGGCCATCGAGGGGCTCCATCAGATCTGGATCTCCCTCGACAACGAGAAGCAGCTCAACTCGTACACGACCGCCGCGGTGAAGGACGTCATCCTCGCGTTCCGTCGCGCGAGCTGCGACCGACGCGCCGTCGCCGTGGTGTTCACCGCCGTAGGCGACAAGTCGTTCTGCACGGGCGGCAACACCGCGGAGTACGCGAGCTACTACTCGAACCGACCGCTCGAGTACCTGCAGTACATGCGGCTGTTCAACGACATGGTCACGAGCATCCTGCTCTGCGACAAGCCGGTGATCTGCCGCGTGAACGGCATGCGCATCGGCGGCGGTCAGGAGATCGGCATGGCCTGCGACTTCTCGGTCGCCGGCGATCACGCGCGCTTCGGGCAGGCGGGGCCGGTGCACGGCTCGGCGCCCGACGGGGGCTCCACCGACTTCCTCCACCTGTACGTCGGCGTCGGCAAGGCGGCCGAGTCGCTCGTGCTCTGCGAGCCGTGGTCGGCGCACAAGGCCGCGCGCCTCGGGCTGATCAACGAGAGCGTGGCCGTCTACCGCGACAAGGGCGGCAAGCTCGTCGCGAACCCGCTCGTCGTCACCGACAAGTACCTCGACGAGCTGGGGAACGTCGTCCACGGCGAGTGGAAGTCGGGCGACGCCGCCAAGGCCGGCAAGGCCGCGCTCGCCGAGCTCACCGTCGATCTCGGCGAGCTCGACAAGGCGGTCGATCGCCTCGTGACCAAGCTCACCTACACGTTCCCCGACTGCACGCGCAAGACGCTCGAGAGCTGGCGCAAGAAGAAGCTCGAGCACTGGACGGCGAACGCGGAGACCAACCGCAGCTGGCTCGCGCTGAACATGAACACCGAGGCGGCCGCCGGCTTCCCCGCGTTCCACTACGGCGATCGCAACGAGCGTGAGATCGACTTCGTGCTGCTGCGTACGCGGCTCGCCGAGGGGGCGCTCGTCGACGAGGCGCTCACCTCCGAGGTGCTGCTCCCGTCGGCCCGCGCGAACCGCGCGAAGGATCGTGAGGGATGAGCGCTTCCAACGAAGCGGCCCCGCCGATCCTCGTCCAGGAGCTCCTCGAGGACGGCACCGTCCTCGCGCTCACGCTCTCGCAGCCGAAGGGGAACATCCTCTCGTCGCCGATGCTCGAGGCGCTCGAGGCCGCGCTCGCGGAGCACCGCGATCGTCAGGCGCTGCGGCTCGTGCTGCTCCGCGGCGCCGGCGGCAACTTCTCGTTCGGCGCGTCGGTGCCCGAGCACGAGAAGGCTTCGGCGCCGAAGATGCTCGCGACGTTCCACCGCGTGCTGCGCGGCATCGCGAGCTACCCTTTGCCGATCGCGGCGCTCGTCGAGGGGCGCTGCCTCGGCGGCGCCTTCGAGCTGGTGCTCTGCTGCCACTTCCTCTTCGTCACGCCGAACGCGATCTTCGCCTGCCCGGAGATCAAGCTCGGCGTGTTCCCGCCGGTGCTCGCGGCCGTCGGCCCGCACCGCATGCCGACCGCGGCGTGCGAGCGCCTGCTGCTCACCGGCGACGACGTCGACGCGGCGACGGCGGCGATGCTCGGCTTCGTCACGACGATGGTCTCGGCGGCCTCGGAGAAGAACCCGGATCCGCGCGCGCAGGTGCTCGAGTGGTACCGCAACAAACTGCGCACGCTCTCCGCGTCGTCGCTGCGTCAGGCCACGCAGGCCGCGCGCGAGCGCTCGCCGCTGGTCGGCTCGCTGGGCGAGGCGCTCGACGTCGCCGAGCGCCGCTACGTCACCCAGCTGATCGAGACCCATGACGCCAACGAGGGCATTGCGGCATTCCTGCAGCGCCGCGCGCCCGCCTGGAAGGACGCATGAGCCAAGAAGTCACCACGCTGGGGGATCCGGCGGCGCCGCTGCTCGCGCGCGCACAAGCGGCGATCGAGGACCGTTCGCTGAACGGCGTGAAGGCCTGGAAGGCCGCGAACCCAGGCGCGCTCGCGATCGGGCACATGCCGATCTACACGCCGAGGCCGCTCATCGAGGCCATCGGCGCGCTGCCGGTCGCGATGTTCGGCGGCGGTGATCAGGTCGACATCATCCGCGGCGACAGCTACTTCCAGTCGTACATCTGTCACATCCCGCGGAGCACCATCGAGCTCGCGCTCGGCGGCGATCTCGACGCGCTCGACGGGGTCGTCTTCCCCGCGATCTGCGACGTCATCCGCAACCTCTCGGGCATGTGGAAGCTGCTGTTCCCCGAGAAGTGGTCGGCCTACCTCGACGTGCCGCAGAACTTCGACCGTAACCTCGGCGGCAAGTTCTACGGCCTCGAGCTGAGGCGCCTCGCGCGCGAGCTTCACCAGCGCGGCGCCAAGGAGCTCACCGACGACGCGCTCGCGCAGGCGATCGCCGACGAGAACGAGCGGCGCGCGGCGATCGCGGAGCTCGATCTCATCCGCCAGAAGGAGCCCTGGCGCGTGCGCGCCTCGGAGGCCTACCTGATGGTGCGCGCCGGCGCGGCGATCCCGGCCAGGGAGCACACCAAGCTGCTGCGCGAGTTCCTCGGCATCGCCGGCGATCGCAAGACGCGCGCGTACGACAACGTGCGCGTGGTGATGATCGGCTCGTTCTGCGAGCAGCCGCCGATCGATCTGCTGCGCGCGCTCGAGAAGGCCGGCTGCGACATCGTGTGGGACGACGCGCAGCTCGGCATGCGCACCATCGAGGGCTCGATCGAGCTGCGGACCTCGGAAGGCGGGCGCTCGGCGCTCGACGCGCTGGTCGACGCGTACTGCGAGCAGGGGGCGGCCACGGCCTCGCGCTACATCGGCAACGAGGTCAAGGGGGCCTCGCTGATCGACCGCGTGCAGAAGACCGGCGCCGAGGGGGTCATCTTCGCGGCGGCCTCGTTCTGCGACCCCGCGCTGCTCGATCAGCCGATGCTCGAGACGGCCCTCAACGTCGCGGGCATCCCGCACACGAGCTTCAAGTACGCGGAGAACACCGCGCAGTTCCAGGTGATCCGCGAGCAAGCGGGCGCATTCTCGGACTCGGTCCGACTCTTCGGGGGTGGCGCGTGAGCGAGAACGTCGAAAAAGACCGGAGCCAGGTCCGCCAGAAGCAGATGATCGCCAACCACTTCGAGCGCCTCTCGCGCGCGAAGGAGGAGGGGAAGAAGGTCGTCTACACGTTCGTCCCCGGCAACCTCACGGAGCTGCTCGGCGCGCTCGACCTGCTGCCCGTGCTCCCCGAGATCAACGCGCTGCAGTCGGGTATGCGCAAGAAGTCGGGCGGCTACATCTCGGCCGCCGAGAAGGCCGGCCACTCCGAGGACGTCTGCACCTACGTGAAGTGCGACGTCGGCATGCTCAAGAACGGCAACTTCGGGCCGACCGGCACCAAGCTCCCCGAGCCCGATCTGCTCCTGCTCTCGTACACGGGCTGCTTCACCTTCATGAAGTGGTTCGAGATCCTGAAGCAGGAATACAAGTGCCCGATCGTGATGCTCCAGGTTCCGTACCAATCGGAGGGAGAAATCACGGAGGAGATGCGCCAGTACGTCGCCGAGCAGATCCGCGACGTCGTCGTCCCCGCGCTCGAGCAGACGGCCGGCAAGAAGCTCGACATGGAGCGCCTGCGCGAGCAGCTGCGCTGGTCGGCGAAGGCCGAAGACGACCTCGTGAAGGTGTGGGAGTCGGCGAAGAAGCGCCCCTCGCCGATCGACGGCTACTTCGGTGGCGTCCACTACGTGGGGCCGATCTTCTCGTCGTTCCGCGGCAGCGAGGAGGCGGCGCTCTATTACAAGGAGCTGCGCGAGGAGATCGAGGAGCGCGTCGCGCGCGGCGAAGGGGCGATGACCCCCGACGGCCCGCAGGCGAAGGAGAAGTACCGCCTCGTCGTGGAGGGGCCGCCCAACTGGACGAGCTTCAACGACTTCTGGCGCATGTTCTCGCGCGAGGGGGCCACCGTCGTCGCGAGCACGTACACGCGCGTCGGCGGGCTCTACGACCAGGGCTACCGGCACAGCCCGGACAAGCCGTTCGAGTCGATGGCCGACTACGCGCTCGGTTGCTACACGAACCTCAACCTCCCTTCGCGGGTGAACCTCCTCGAGAAGTACATCAAGGAGTACGACGCCGACGGCTTCTTCATCAACAGCGTGAAGAGCTGCAACTCGTTCAGCGTCGGGCAGCTGCTGATGCTGCGCGAGCTCGAGAAGCGCACGGGCAAGCCCGGCGGCTTCATCGAGAGCGACCTGGTCGATCCGCGCTACTTCGGCAAGGCGAACATCGAGAACCGCGTGCAGAGCTACCTGCAGATGCTCGACGCGCGCATGAACCGCCCGCTCGTTCCGGGTGAGGGCTTGCCGGTCGCGCTGCCGGTGCTCGGGAGGGCGCCGTGAGGTGCGTCGTCGGAATCGATCTCGGGTCCACCACGACGAAGGCCATCGTGCTCGACGAGCACGGCAAGATCGTCGGGCAGGGGATCACCAACAGCCGCTCCAACTACGAGGTCGCGTGCGCGGTCGCGCGTGAGGAGGCGGTCACGTCGACGCGCTTCTCGCTGCTCGAGCGGGCCCGCGCCGCGCACCCGGACGGCGAATCGGTGAAGGCCGACATGAAGGAGCTGCAGAAGGCGTTCCGCCTCGAGCTGTTCCTCGAGGAGCTCAAGGAGCTCAGCGACACGATGCTCCGCGAGCTCGATCGCAGCCTCACGCAGCGCGCGCTGCGCTCGGTGCTGCGGCCGGCCGCCGAGAAGATCCTCGAGCGCACGCGCGATCAAGCGCCTGCGCAGTTCCTCGGCGACGCCCCGCGGCGCAGCGACTTCTTCCGCGATCTCGCGAGCGCCGCGTTCAACGCCGGCGCCGAGGAGGCCGCGAAGGAGGGCTCCGCGCCGTTCGAGCCGCTCATCGGGCTCTTCGATCGCGCGATCCTCCAGGTCGAGACGCGCGTGGTGAAGGCCGACACCTCGACGCTGCTGCGCCGCGCGGTGCAGCGCATCCCCGCGGCCTCGCGCGACAAGCTCGATGCGGTCGTCGCGGAGGCCTCGAAGGAGCCCATCGACGAGATCTCCTTCACGGGCACCGGCTACGGGCGGCAGACGCTGCCGTTCCCGAAGTCGGCGATCCGCAGCGAGATCCTCTGCCACGGCCGCGGCGCCCACCGGCGCTTCAACGGCACGCGCACGGTGCTCGACATCGGCGGCCAGGACACCAAGGGGATCCAGGTCGACGACCGCGGCGTGGTGACCTCGTTCCAGATGAACGATCGCTGCGCGGCCGGCTGCGGCCGCTACCTCGGCTACATCGCCGACGAGCTCGGGCTCGGCCTCCACGAGCTCGGGCCGCTGGCGATGCAGCACAAGCGCGTGCTCAAGGTGAACTCGACCTGCACCGTGTTCGCGGGCGCGGAGCTGCGCGAGCGGCTGTCGCTCGGTCAGCGTCGCGAGGACGTCCTCGCCGGGCTGCACCGCAGCATCATGCTGCGGGCGATGTCGATCATCGCGCGCTCGGGCGGCATCACCGACGAGTTCACCTTCACCGGCGGCGTCTGCAAGAACGAGATGGCCACCACGATGCTGCGCCAGCTCGTGGCCGAAAACTACGGCTCGCAGATCACCATCAACATCGACCCCGACTCGATCTACATGGGCGCGCTCGGCGCGGCGCTCTTCGCGCTCGACGACGTGCGTGAGGGGCGCCCGGCGATGCTCCCTGCGTTCGTGGCCAACGCGGCCAACATCACGCCGCCCATCGATCTCGAGTCTGCCGCCGCGTGCGTGACGGAGCACTGAGCGCCATGAGCAAGATCCATCTGACCGCGGGCATCGACGTGGGTTCCGCGGCGATCAAGGTCGCGATCGTGAGGAGCGAGGCGAGCCACGAGGGGAAGATCCTCTCGACGGTCATGCAGCGCATCCGGCGTCGGCGCATCGACGAGGTCGTCGAGACGGCCTTCACCGAGGCGTGCGAGAAGGCGAACGTGGGGCGGCGCGACTTCGACTACGTCGCCACGACCGGCGACGCCGACGGGATCGAGTTCGCCACCGGCCACTTCTACGGCATGACCACGCACGCGCGCGGCGCGCTGTTCCTGCAGCCGGAGGCGCGCTCGGCGCTCGACATCGGCGCGCTCCACGCGCGCGCGCTCAAGTTCGACGGGCGCGGGAAGGTGCTCGGCCACCGGATGACCAGCCAGTGCGCCAGCGGCAGCGGGCAGTTCCTCGAGAACATCGCGCGCTACCTCGGCGTGCCGCTCGAGGACGTCGGCAGCCTCTCGTCGACGGCGCAGCGCCCCGAGGAGGTGTCGAGCATCTGCGCCGTGCTCGCCGAGACCGACGTCATCAACATGGTGAGCCGGGGGCTCGGCGCGGCCGACATCCTGAAGGGGATCCACATGAGCCTCTCTGGGCGGCTCATCCGCCTGCTGCGCGCGGTCGGGGCCGACGGCGTGGTCGCGCTGACGGGCGGGCTCGCGCACGACCTCGGCATGGTGAAGACGCTCAACGAGGACCTGAACGTCGAAAAGGCGAAGGCCAAGGGGAAGCACGTCCACCTCGAGTGCCGCACGCACGACGAGGCGGCCTGCGCCGGCGCGATCGGCGCGGCGCTGCTGGGCGCGTACCGCCACGACCAGCTCGCGCGTAGCGGCCGGCTCGCGGCGGTCTCCGCGTCGGTCTGAGCGCTCGCGCTCTGCCCCGTAAAGTTCCGGGGCGTCATCGCCGTAGCCCTCCGTGCCGGAGGGCTGCGCGCGATGAAGGCCGACCACACGACTCGCGAGGTCCGCCTGCCGCGCTACCTCGACCGGTTCCGCTGCACGGGGACCGCGTGCGAGTTCGACTGCTGCACGGGCTGGTCGGTCGATCTCGACCGCGAGGCGTACCTGCGCATCCAGCGCGCGATGGAGGGGAGCGAGGCCGAGCGCGCGGAGTTCCGCGAAGGCGTGAAGCGGCACCCCGCGGCGAAGGCGACCCCGACCAAGTTCGCGTTGACGGTGCTGCGCCCGCGCGGCCCCTGCTTCTTCCTCGACGACGCGCGCCTCTGCACGCTTCAAGCACGCTACGGCGAGCCTGCGCTCTCGCGCACCTGCGCCAACTACCCGCGGAACGTGCGCGCCATCGGCGCGCGCATCGAGGTGAGCGCCACGCCGTCGTGCCCCGAGATCGCGCGGCAGCTGCTGCTGCACGCCGACGCCAACGATCGCGTCACGACCACGCTGGACCGCGTCCCGCGCCCGCTCGCGGACGTGGTCGTCGCCGCCAACGAGGCCGACGCCTATCGCGCCGCCCTGGACGTCGCGCGCGACGCGATGCTCGCGGTCCTCCTCGAGCGCCGCTTCCCGCTCTCGGTGCGGCTCGCGGCGCTCGGGTGCGCCGCCGAGGAGACGCGCGGCTGGTTCCAGCGCGGCGCGCGCGGGGCGCTGAGCGAGGGCGGTGAGGTCCAGGGGCGCGTGGGCGCTGTGTTCGACTCCTTCGCGACCCCCACGCTCCTCGCGCGGCTCGCGCGCGAGCTGCCCCAGGTCGGCGATCGCGACGATCTCACGTCGGGGATCGTCATGAGCTTCCTCGCGGCGGGGCTCGTCCAGGAGCGGGTCGGTCTGACCGAGCTCTTCGCGCAGATCGCCCACGGGTACGCCGAGCGCGACGGCGCGACGGGCCCGGCCGACGTCTTGCGCGCCTACGTCGCGCGGCGCGATCGCTGGACGGCGCGCTTCGCCGAGCGCATCGACGGCTACTTCACCAACTGGGCGGTGAACTACGTGGTCAACGCCTGGTACGTGACCGAGCAGGATCTCGTCGACTACGGCACGCGCCTGTTCGTCCGCGTCGCCACGCTGCGGTTCCTCTTCTTCTCGCACCCGCTGCTCGATCGCGCGGAGGCGCTCGACGACGACGAGGCGCGCGCCGCGCTCCTCGATCGTGCGGCGGTCGACGCCGTGCAGCGCTACACGCGCGGCATCGAGCACTCCGTCGCGCTGGTCGGGCGGCTGGACGCGATGGTGCGCGCGCGGGCGTCGTCGATCGCGCACGCGCTGTTCCTGCTGGAGCTGTGAGGCGGAGGGAGGGCGCCGTGGGGAGGCGCCGAGCCCGGCCGGCGCGTATGCTCGCTTCGCGGACCTGACGCGTGCGCGCACGGAGGCGCCGATTGACACTCCCTCTCGGCCCCTATCGCTCGACCGGCCCCGCGCGCTCGCTCCGCCACCCCGAGCGGTGGGGCGCGGCTGGCTACCTCGCGGTGTTCGTCGCGGCGGTCTGCGGCTGGGCTTGTTGGCGGTTCATCTTGCACGGCGAATCGAGCGCGCTCGGCTTCTTCGTCGCGTGCGTCGCGGCGGTCGCGATCGCGCGCACGTCCGCGCTCTTCACGGCGAGCACGCTCTCGCTCGAGCCGGCGACGCGGCGCCTCGTGCTCGCGCGCGGCGGCTGGCTCCGAGCGCGGCCACGCTGGAGCGCCGCGCTCGACGACCTCGCCTCGCTCGCACCGCAGCGGCTGCGCAACGGCGAGTACCGGCTCGTGCTCACCACCGTGGCGGGCGAGCGCCTGGCGCTCTCCGACCGCTTCGAGCTCACGGACGCGCAGACGCGCCGCGAGTTCCTGCGCATCCACGCGTTCGTGTTCCCCGATCGAGCGGCGACGCCGCTTCCGGAAGGGCAGCTGCGCGCCGTGTGCCTCTCGCTCGATCCGCCGGCGAGATCG
>CAIXWQ010000702.1 GCA_903923175.1 uncultured delta proteobacterium
CCCGCGCAAAAAGTGAGGAGCTTCTCGAGCAGCTTCGCTTCGTCCATGCGGTCCGCTAGCGAGGAGCGACCGGCCCTGCAAGCGCTCGCGTCGAACGAGCCAAGCCGTCCCGTCCGGCCCGTCCCCCGACGATGGATACCGGCGCCGAGCGGCTCCCTGGCACCGAGGGGCGCGTTATACGTCGGTCTGCTAGCATCGACGTATAACCGTGCGCCCCCTCCTCCGCCTCCCCCTCGCCGTCCAGACGCAATACGCGGAGCTGGTGCAGCAGTTGCTGTACGCCGCGGGCGGAGGCCCCACGCTGCGCGCCGGCGCGCTCGTGAGCAAGGTCATCAAGGAGCGGCGCTACTGGTACCTGCAGTTCCGCGACGCCTCGAAGCAGCGCCAGGTCTACCTCGGGCCCGACGGCCCCGACCTCGAGCCGCTCCTCGTGCGCCTCCGTGGTGAGCTCGAAGCGGCGCGCACGCAGGCGGCGGATCGCTCGGCGCTCGTCGCGATGGCGACCTCCGGGGGCGCCTACGCCGTTTCCGCCGCCGAGGCGCGCGTGCTCGGGCTGCTCGATCGCGTGGGGCTCTTCCGAGTCGGCGGCGTCCTGCTCGGCACGTACGCGTTCACGGTCTTCGGGAACATGCTCGGGGTCCGGTGGTCGGGAGCGACGGTTCGCACCCAGGATATCGACGTGGGCCATGACGAGCACATCGCTGTCGCGCTCGCGAGCGACCTCGGCGCGGCGGACCTCGACGCGCGGCGCAAAGATGCTGCGACGGGGCTCGAGCTCTGGCCGGTGCCGAGCTTCGATCCTCGCAAGCCCTCGACGTCGTTCAAGGTGCTCGGCACCGAGTTGCACGTCGATCTCCTCACGCCGCTCCGGGGGCGCGAGCGAGAGGGCCCCGTCCGGATCGCCGCTCTCGGGGCCGCCGCCCAACCGCTCAGGTTCCTCGACTACGTGCTCGAGGACACCCAGCCCGCGGCGGTGGTCGGCGGCGACGGCGTGCTCGTCAACGTCCCGAGCCCCGCGCGGTTCGCGCTTCACAAGTTGATCGTCGCGCAGCGGCGCCCTGCCGCGCAGGCCGCCAAGTCGCGGAAGGATCTCGCGCAGGCCGAGCAGGTGCTCCTGGCGCTGTTGACCGATCGCCCCGATGACGTCCGCCGCGCCTACCGCGACCTCGCACGCCGCGGCGCGGGGTGGGTCCGGCCGGTGAAGGCGAGCATCAGGCAGCTCGGAGAGGACGTCCGAGAGGAGCTGGCGAAGCTCGTGGGCTAGGCGCGGTGAATCAGGGCTCAGCGACGCGCCGGACGAGGGCACCGGACGGGTGTTCGTCTCGAGGCCCTCGTCGCGAACGCCCACGCCGCGAACCCTTGCGGAGCCCCCCCCAGCGACGACGGCAAACCGCGCGCCCGCTCGTCACCGCGTCGTAGCCGACGTGACTTCCTCCAACGAGAGACGCTCTTCGAGGAAGAGATGGATCGCCATCGCCGCCTTGTCGACGCTCGGCCACTCCACGTGCGTGCGCAGCTCACCCTCGATGAACTTCACGCCCCGACCGTCCACGATGCAGTGTCGATCCGCGCTGCTCACGATCAGGTCGAACCACTCACCTCGCTGCTGGACGCGCGATCGGAGTGAGCTCCCCAGGCGTGTGAAGCATTCGTTGAGCACACCAGACTCATGGTGGGGAGCCGACCCGAAGAAGGGCTGGACGGGGGCAGCCTCGAGCTTGGCCTCGATCGCCGCGACCGCGCTCGTCAAGTCGCACCGATCGCGATCGACGACGAAGCGCCCGTGGTTCGTGGGTCCGATCGCTGGCAAGCCGTCCTGCACCCATGGGAAGTGCGAGCTCGCCGAGAAGCAGAAGCTGTTGAGGCTCGAGAACGAGTAGAACCTGGTGGCCACACGCCGCGCAACGAGCGCCTCAATCAGCGGCCGGAGCGGTGCGAGCACGTCGGCCGGGTTCTCAATTCGATCGCGAACATGGAGCCAGTGCCACTTCGCGGGGTCCTGCTCCAGTTCG
>CAIXWQ010000703.1 GCA_903923175.1 uncultured delta proteobacterium
CGCGGCGCTCGTCGTGACCTGGCGACGCCGGCGCCGGGCGTAGATCGCGGCGCCCTCCGTCGGGCGCGCGCTCCGGCGCCAGCAGCGACGACGCCCTGCGCGCGGCACCCGGCCGTCGCGGCAGCGGCGCGCGGCTCGCCGCGGGGCGAGGCTTGCAAAGAACCGCGACGGCGCTCATGACGCGCGCGCGGCGCAGCATTGCGCAGACCGATTGCGGCAATTGGCAGCTCGACCGTCGAGTCGGCAATTGCCGAAACACGCAAACAAATGCCCAATTTGGCAAACAGCCGGGCTCGTCGGAGAGCCGTGCTCGCGCCGACGAACGAGTGTGCGCTCGGTTCACTGCGCCCGATCATGTGCGGTTTCCGGGTGGTGCAGCGGCGCGCGCTCGTGCTACCGAGCGCGCCAATGGACGCCGGGCGCGCGACGCGCAGGGAGTGCTGAATGTCCCGCAAGATCGAGATTACCGAGCTGATCCTCCGCGACGCTCATCAGAGCGTGCTCGCCACTCGCATGGCACTCGAGGACATGGTCCCGGCCTGCGAGGACATCGACAATGCCGGCTACTGGTCGGTCGAGTGCTGGGGCGGCGCGACGTTCGACGCCTGCATCCGCTTCCTGAACGAGGACCCGTGGGAGCGGCTGCGCACGTTCCGCAAGCTGATGCCCAAATCGCGGCTCCAGATGCTCCTGCGAGCGCAGAACCTGCTCGGCTATCGGCACTACGAGGACTCGGTGGTGCGTCGCTTCGTCGACAAGGCCGCCGAGAACGGCATGGACGTGTTCCGGGTCTTCGACGCGCTCAACGACGTGCGCAACCTCGAGGTCGCGCTGCGCGCGGTCAGGGCGACTGGCAAGCACGCGCAGGGCACCGTCTGCTACACGGTGAGCCCGGTCCACACGATCGAAGGGCTCGTGGCGACGGCGAAGCGGATCGTCGAGGTCGGGGCGGACTCCATCTGCATCAAGGACATGGCGGCCCTGCTCAAGCCGCAGGCGGCCTTCGATCTCGTCTCCGGGATCAAGCAGGCCTGCGGCCCGGACGTGCCCGTCCACCTGCACGTGCACGCGACCACCGGGGTCACGCTCGTGTCGATCATGAAGGCCATCGAGGCGGGCTGCGACATCGTCGACTCGGCCGTGAGCTCGCTCAGCCTCGGGCCGGGGCACAACCCCACCGAGAGCCTCGTCGAGATGCTGGAGGGGACTCCGTACACGACCGATCTCGACATGACTCGCGTGCTCCGCGTGAAGGACCACTTCAACAAGGTCCGCCCGCGCTACGCCGAGTTCCTCAGCAACATCACCGGCGTCGACACCGAGATCTTCACCAGCCAGATCCCGGGCGGGATGATCTCGAACATGGAGAGCCAGCTGCGCCAGCAGGGGGCCGCCGACCGGATGCGCGAGGTGCTCGAAGAGGTGCCGCGCGTGCGCAAGGACGCCGGGTATCCGCCGCTCGTCACGCCGACCAGCCAGATCGTCGGCTCGCAGGCGGTCTTCAACGTGCTCATGGGCAAGTACAAGGTCGTGACCGCCGAGTTCGCCGATCTGATGCTCGGCTATTACGGCGCGACCGCCGCGGAGAAGAACCCCGAGATCGTCGAGAAGGCGCTCGCGACGGCGAAGAAGCCGGTCATCGACTGTCGGCCGGCGGACCTGCTGAAGCCCGAGTGGGAGGAGCTGCGCAAGGCCGCGCTGGCGCAGCCGGGGTGCGACGGCAGCGACGAGGACGTGCTCACCCACGCCATGTTCCCGCAGGTCGGCGCGAAGTTCTTCGGCACTCGCGAGGACGGGCCGAAGAACGTCGGCACCAAGGCCGGGCCGCCCGCGACGAAGGTCGCGTCGACGCCTCCCTCCGCAGCGAGCGCCGCGAGCGCCGCGAACGTCGCCGCCAGCCCGAGCGGCGCGCGCGTCGGCACCGCGAAGTACGCCGTCACGCTCAATGGCACCGTTCACGACGTGACCGTCACCCCCGTCGCGTGACGCCGTTTCGCCCGGGCAGCTCGCCCGCGCAGCTCGAAGAGGATGGGACGCGATGTCCATGGCAGACAAGATTCGAGAGCTCGAGACCCGCCGCGCCAAGGTCCACCTGGGCGGCGGCGAGGAGCGCCTCGCCAAGCAGCGCCTGACCGGGCTCACCGCGCGCGAGCGGGTCGGCAAGCTGGTCGACGCCCGCACGTTCCAGGAGCTCGGCCTGTTCGCGCAGCACCGCTCGACGTTCTTCGGCCTCGGCGACAAGGCGTTCCCCGCCGACGGCGTGGTCACGGGCTGCGCGCGCGTCGACGGGCGGCTGGTGCACCTCGCGAGCCAGGACTTCTCGGTGAGCGGCGGCTCGGTCGGCGAGGTCCACGCCGACAAGGTCGTCGAGATGATGCAGCTCTCGCAGAAGACGGGCTCGCCGTTCGTCTTCATCGCCGACTCGGGCGGCGCGCGGGTGCAGGAGGGGATCGACAGCCTCTCCGGCTACGGCCGCATCTTCCACCACAACGTCCTGCTCTCCGGCTCGGTGCCGCAGATCTCCTTGATCTGCGGGCCGTGCGCGGGCGGCGCGGCCTACAGCCCGGCGCTCACGGACTTCATCATCCAGACGCGCGGCGCGCAGATGTTCATCACCGGCCCCTCGGTCATCAAGCAGGTGACGGGCGAGGTCGTGACGATGGACCAGCTCGGCGGGCCCGAGGCGCAGATGACCTACTCGGGGGTCGTGCACTTCGTCGCCGAGAACGACGAGGAGGCCATCGTCCTCTGCAAGCGCCTGCTCGGCTTCCTGCCTTCGAACAACCTCGACGAGCCGCCGCGCTGGCAGGGAGACGACGACGTCTCTCCCAACCCCGCGCTCGACGCGATCGTCCCGAACGAGACCAAGCGCCCCTACGACGTGCGCGACGTGCTCACGCAGGTGCTCGATCGGCAGGATTTCCTGGAGGTGCAGCGCACCTTCGCGGAGAACCTCGTCATCGGCTTCGGCCGGATCCAGGGGCGCACGGTGGGCATCGTCGCCAATCAGCCCCTGGTGCTCGCGGGCGCGCTCGACATCAACGCCTCCGACAAGGCGGCGCGCTTCATCCGCTTCTGCAACGGCTTCAACATCCCGCTCGTCACGTTCGTCGACGTGCCCGGGTTCATGCCGGGCGTGCAGCAGGAGTACGGCGGCATCATCCGCCACGGCGCCAAGATGCTCTTCGCCTACTCGGCGACCACGGTGCCGAAGATCACCGTCATCCTCCGCAAGGCGTACGGCGGCGCGTACCTCGCGATGTGCGGCAAGGACCTCGGCGCCGATCGCGTCGTGGCCTGGCCGACGGCGGAGATCGCGGTCATGGGCGCGGAGGGCGCGGTGGAGGTCGTGTTCCGCAAGGAGCTCGCCGCGGCCGCCGACAAGGCCAAGCGGCGCCAGGAGCTGATCACGGAGTACCGCGACACCTTCTCGTCGCCGTACATGGCGGCGGGGCGCCGGCTGGTCGACGACATCATCGCGCCCGCCGACACGCGCGCGTACCTCGCGAACGCGCTCTCCTCGCTCGAGGCCAAGCGCGAGCTGCGCCCGCCGAAGAAGCACGGGTTGATGCCGCTATGAGCGCCGAGCGAGCAAGCCCGAGCGCGGCGGGAGTCGCGGGAGTCGCGGGAGACGCGCGAGACGCGCTCGGAGAGGCGTTCGAGCCGCATCAGGTCGAGGCGCTCGCGAGCGCGCTGCGCGCGGTTGGCGAAGGGCTCGTCTCGCGCGCCGACTTCGAGCGCCTCGAGGCGATGGTCCGCGAGCTGCTGGCCCGCAGCGCGCCCGCAGCGTCGACGTCGACGCCGACGCCGCCGACGCCGCCGACCACGACCGCCGTCACGCCCGAGGAGATCGTGATCATCGCCGCCGCCGTCACCGCCTACCTCGGCAAGCGCGTGCGCGTGCGCGGTGCGCGGCGGCTGCAGCCCGCGAGCCAGAGCGCGTGGGGACATCAGGGGCGGGTCTTCATCCAGGCGTCGCACAACCTCGACGCCCGCAGAGGTCACTGACCGTGGCGCGCCCTCCCGGCCGCCGGAGCAAACCATCGTGAAGCTCAAGATCGAGATCGATTCGAAGGCGTACGAGGTCGAGGTGGAGGTGACGGAGGAGGACTACTCCGCGGGTCCGCCGCCGCCTCGCCAGAGCGCGAGCCCGAGCCGCCCGCCGCGGCCCAGCACCCCGCCGCCGGCCGCGCCGAACGCGC
>CAIXWQ010000704.1 GCA_903923175.1 uncultured delta proteobacterium
GCCGCGGCGCGCGCCGCCCTTCCGCGCCTCGGTCGCACGCGAGGCGCTGCCGCGTGAACCCGCGCCCGAGGCGCCCCTCGAGCCCTCGTCGGAGAGCGAGCCGCCGCGCTCGATCGACGAGCGGCCGCGCACGACGCCCGAGCAGCTCTCGCACGCCCGCGTGGTGTTGGAGGGGATCACGCGCGCGACGCCGCTGAGCGCATTCGAAAAGGCGTTCGTGGACGGCTACGCGCCGGCGCGGGCCGCGTTGCTGCGCGACGAGGTGCCGTCGAGCCAGCGCGCCGAGCTGCGCGGGCTGCTCGCGTCGTACGCGGGGACGTTCTCGCGCGTGTACGCCGAGGCGATGCCGACCTTCGGCGCGACCGGACGGCACCCGCGGCTCGTGTTCGAGGTGTTCGATCTCGCCCAGAAGTGCGCGCGGGTGCACGGCGCCCGCTCGACGCAGGTCGTGATCGTCGACGCCCTGCGCTGGGACGTCGCGCGCGGCGTGCAGGCGCGCCTCGGCAAGCTGCTCGCGCGCCGCGCGGTGTGCGTCGAGGAGCACGCGCTCTGGTCGCTGCTGCCGACGACGACCGCCGTGCAGCTCGACGCGCTCGTCCGCGGCGCCGACGCGCTGAAGGCCAAGCTGGTGCACGAGCGCGAGACCGCGATCGTGCGCGGGCGCTCGCTCGACGTGCTCCGTCGCACGCGGCTCGGCCACCGCGACGTGCTCAAGCTCGACCTGATCGAGGGGAAGATCCGCGACCACGGCGCGCCCGAGGCGGAGCGCGTGGACGAGCTCTCGTCGCTGCTGTCGCCGATCCTGGCGCGCGCCATCGGCAGCGCGCAGCAGCGCTCGCTGGTGGTGATCGCGGGCGACCACGGGTTCACCTTCGGCGAGCTCGACGCCGACAAGCCGACCCCCGCCGCGCGCCAGGGGGGCGCCTCGCCCGAGGAGGTCTTCGTGCCCTTCCTCGCCTGGCTGGTGAGCGGCGTGCACTGACGACGCTGCCGCACGTCGTCCGTGCCGGTCAGCGAGCGCTCGACGAGCCCTGCGCGGCCGGCGTCACGGCTGATTTCGCCGCCGGCGCCGGCTCGGCGAACGCGTCGAAGAGCAGCAGCGCGGTCGGCTGCTCCGCGCGCACGCCGATCGAGCCGTGGTCGATGACCGCGAGCGTCGTCGCCTTGATCGCATGCGGCTCGGCGCCGTCGAGCCACCCCTGCCCCCTGAGCACGTACGCCACGATCGGGCGCCCCGGCGCGACCTCGATGCGCGCCGTGGTCTTCACGACGAGCGCGGACATGCGGCCGTCCATCAGGTCGAGCTTGCGCAGCCGGCTCGGCTCCGCGCCGTTGGCGAGCGCGTCGAGGTCGGCGGTCGGCTCGTAGAAGAGCGGCTCGGCCCCCTTCAGCATCCGGGGATCGTCCTTTCGCACGTACTGGTTCAGATCGAACGCCGGCGCGGCGAACACGAGGTTGCCGAGCTTGTGCTGCTTCGACGGGTTGACCCACTCGTGCCCGCACTCGGGCGGCGAGGAGATCACGGCGCCGGGGGCGTAGTCGGCGGTGCGCGTGACGAGCGCGCCGTCCTTGCCGAAGACGTTGGTGACGTGGGCGACGGAGGAGACGATCGCGGTCGCCTCGAAGCTCGCGCGGTGCAGGTGCAGCGGGCAGATCTGCTCGCGCCCCATGACGTGCATGTGCACGCTCGCCCGCGGCGAGTTGAAGAAGGTCACCGAGGAGTCGGGCGCATCGGGGAAGTCGCGCTCGATCTCCGCGAGCCGACCGGAGAGGTCGGAGATGGTGACGTCGGGGCGCGCGTCGACGCGCGCGCCGCTCGCAGCAGGCGCGGCCACGCGCGTGGACCCGCTCGCCGAAGCAGAGGACGCAGCGGACGCGGAGAGCGGCGCCTCGGCGCGCGCCCGCAGCTCGGCCACGAGCGCGCGCTGATCGGCGAGCAGGCGCGTGAAGAGCGCCGCTTCGACGAAGGCCGCCGCGACCAGCGCGCCGACGAGCACGCGGTAGACGGTGACCTGGGCGCTCGGCGCGCTCGCGAGCGGCGCGGCGGGCGCGGCAGGAGAGCGTCCCGCGGGCGCGCTCGGGGCTTCGATCGGAGGGTCGGTCATCGCGTGAGAAGGGCCTCGTTCATGGGAGCACGACGCGCGCGGATCGACCAGCGCGCGGCCGCGTCGTGCGCGTCGCGCGGGGTAGCTCTGCCGACGTTGCCCGCGGCACGCGAGCGCGAGAGCCGAGTCGCGCCGGGCGGCGGCGGGCGTGAGGCTCGCATTGACGATGCGAGGCCGAGTGGGGAGGATGCGACGGTGCCGTCGACGCGCGTCACGTACGGCTATCGAGCCGCGCTGGTGGCGATGCTCGCGGCGGCGCTCGGGCTCGCGTGGCGGGTGCGCTTCGTCTGCGACGACGCGTTCATCTCGTTCACGTACGCGCGCGACCTCGCGCGCGGCCACGGGCTCGCCTGGTTCGGCGAGCGCGTGGAGGGGTACACCAACTTCCTCTGGGTGCTCTGGGTCGCCCTCGGCCTGAAGCTGCGCGCCGAGCCCGTCGCGTGGGCGTGGGGCGGCAGCCTCGCGTCGATGGTCGTCACGCTGCTCGCGCTCCACCGGCTCGCGCGCGCGCGCGACGCGCGCCACTACGTCGCCGCCTTCGCCGTGGCGATGCTGGCGACCAACTTCACGTTCCTCGCCTACGGCACCAGCGGCCTCGAGACGATGCTGCAGACGGCGACGCTGACGCCCGGCTGGCTCGAGGTCGAGCGGCTGCGCGGCGGCGCCGACGTTCGCGACGCCCGCGTCCACCGCGACGACCGCGACGACCGCGTCCACCGCGACGACCGCGACGACCGCGACGGCTCCACGCGACGCGCGCGCGTCCTCGCCTTCGCGCGCGCCTCGCTGCTCTTCGCGCTCGCCATCCTCACGCGGCTCGACAGCGTCGTGTACGTGGCCGTGCTCGGGCTCGCGCTGCTCGCGCGCGCGCGCCCTTCACGCCCGTCGCAGTGGAGCGCGCTGCTGCTGCCGGCAGGCGCGCTGCTCGGCGGCTGGTTCGCGTTCAAGCTCGCCTACTACGGCGATCTGCTCCCCAACACGTTCCACGCGAAGGCCGGCGCGCCGGGCGAGGCGATGTCGATTGGGGCGGTGCACGCCGCGCGCTTCCTTCACTGGTACGGCCTCTGGCCGCTCCTGCTCCTCGGCCTCGGGCTCGCCGCGTATCGCAGGCGGCTCGCGAAGAGCGCGCTGCCGCTCGCGCTGGTCGGCGCGTGGCTCGCCTACGTCGTGCTCGTCGGCGGCGACTTCATGGAGTTCCGCTTCTTCGTCCCCGCGATGCCCCCGCTGTTCCTGGCGCTCGCGGAGCTGCTCTGCACCGACGTGACCGGCAGCAAGCTCCCGCGTCCGGAGCTCACCGGCGCGCTCGCCACGGCGGTGCTCGGGCTGCTGTCGTGGCTGCACGCGACGACCTTCGTCGGCATGACCGCCGACTGGACGCTCGACAGCGTGGAGGTGCTCGGCACGTTCTACGGCCACGTGCACGGCGACTGGCCGCGCCTCGGCACCGCGCTCGGCCGCGAGCTCGAGGGCACGGGCGCGACGCTCGCGTGCAACGGCGTCGGCGCGATCCCCTTCTACCGTGAGCTCCCCACGGTCGATCAGCTGGGGCTCACCGACGCGTGGGTCGCGCGCCACGGGGTGCACCCCGACGCCGCGCACCGCCGCCCCGGGCACCAGCGGTTCGCGCCGCTCTCGTACCTCCGCGAGCGCGGCGTCACGTTCGTCCTCGGCTCGCCGACGCTGGTGCCCCTCGGGTTCCTGCGCGGGCCCGCCGCGGCGTCCCTCGCGGAGCGCTGGCTGCCGCGCGCGCTCGGCCCCGCGGCGGTGCCGGTCGCGCGCTTCGTGCTGGTCGCCATCCCGGTCGACGAGCGGCAGGCGATCGTCGGCTGGTACCTCACGCCGAGCCCGGCCGTGTCGGCGCGCATCGCCGAGCGCGGCTGGGAGCAGCTCGAGGTCGGCGCGGGTCTCTGAGCGTGCGAGCGCGCGTGCGTGCGAGCGCGCGAGGGCGCGCGCGCCGTCGGAGCGACGCGCGCTCGATCGGCCCACGAAGCCGCCCCCGAGTCGCAGTACACTGCGCCCATGCCGCTCCCCGAGGTCGCCGGACTCGAAACCATCGGAGCCGACATCTGGCAGGCGTTCGCGCGACGCCTGCGGGCGATCGGCTTCGATCTCGAAGGCGTGCAGCGCCTCGACGGCGCGACGCAGGCCCTCGCGCGGCCGCTGCGCCGGCCGATGCGCCTCTGGCAGCTTCGCCGGAGCACCGAGCCGCTCGCGCTGGCGATGCGCGCGCTGATGTTCGACGACGGAATCCCCGAGGCCGACGCGCGCGCGGCGCTCACGGGCGAGCTCGTCGATCGGCTGCTCCCGGGGGGCTATCTGCGGCGGCGCGAGGGCGCGCTCGTCTCGCCGTTCCTGCTCAACGTCGTCGAGGACCTGCTCGTCGTCACCGACGCGCTGATGCCCGGCGGCGACGCGGTGATGGGCGCGGGGCCGACCACGATCGCGCTCTGCGCGGCCTCGATCCCGACGGCGCGCCTCGGCTCCGCCCTCGAGCTCGGGTGCGGCGCGGGGACGGCGGCCATCCTGCTCGCGCGCCACGCCGAGCGCGTCGTGGGCACCGACGTGAACCCGCGCGCGATCACCCTCGCGCGCGTCAACGCGGCGCTGAACGGCGTGACCAACCTCGAGCTGCTGGTGGGCGACTGGCTCGCGCCGGTCGCGGGCCGCACGTTCGACCTCGTCGTGTGCCAGCCGCCGTTCGTCGCGCGGCCGGCGGCGCGCCCGGCGGCGACGTACATGTACGGAGGCCATCGCGGCGACGAGGTCGCGCTCACGCTGCTCGGCGAGCTCGATCGCCACCGGTCGCCGCGCGGCCGCGCCGTCTTCTTCGTGGAGTGGCCGGAGCTCTCGGCGGACTCGTTCGTCGATCGCGTGCGCGCCGCGATCGGCCCGACCGATCGGCTCTTGATCGTGCGCGCGCCGAGCGTGTCGCTCCTGGAGCACTGCACCGAGTACGCCGCGAACGAGCACCCCGAGCTCGGCGAGGCGTTCGAGCGCAGCGCCATCGAGCGCCGCGAGCACCTCGAGGCGCTGGAGATCCGCGCGCTGCGCCCGACGCTCACCGTCGTCGCGCGCGAGCCCGCCGGGCCGGCGTGGACGGCCGTGGTCGACGCCGCGCCGTTCGCCCACGTGCGCCCGTCGGGGGTGCGGATCGCGAAGATCCTCGCCGCCCGCGAGCTGCTGGCCCGCGACGACGACGACGCGCTGCTCGCGACGACGCTGCGCGTGCCCAAGCGCACGGTCGTCACCGAGGAGCGCGCCGAGCCGAGCCCGTCGGCGCCGAAGAAGCTCACGATGCGGCCGCCGTCGACCGCGCTCGCCCCCTCCGCCGAGCTCAACGAGGCGACCCTGCAGCTCATCTCGCTGATCCACGGCGCCTCGAGCCCCGCGAGCGCCATCGACTTCCTCGTGAAGTCGGCGGGCGCGCCGCCGAAGATGGCGCGGCAGCAGATCCTCGCGGTCGCCAGGATGGGGCTCGAGAGCGGGCTGCTCCAGGTCGACGCCACGTGAGCGGCCTGCGCGGGGCCGCGCGCGCTCAGAGCCACCCCTTGCGCCGGAAGAAGAAGACGATCGACAGCGCCACGGTCGCCATCAGCGTGAGCACGTACAGGTAGCCGTGCTCCCACTGGGTCTCGGGCATGGCGCGGAAGTTCATGCCGTACAGGCTCGCGATGAACGAGAGCGGCAGCATGAACGTCGACATCAGCGTGAGCGTCTTGACCGTCTCGTTCATGCGATTCGACTGCACGCTCAGGTACGCGGCCAGCGTGTTGTTCACGACGTCGTCGTAGCTCTCGGCGCGCTCGGTCACGCGCGCGAAGTGATCGAAGACGTCCCGGAAGTAGGGGATGGCCTCGCCGGGGATGCGCTCGACCTCGCCGTCCGAGAGGCGCCGCAGGATCTCGAGCTGGTGGCCGACGATGCGCGAGAGCTTCTGGCTCGATCGCTTGAGCGCGAAGATCACCGGCACGAGATCGCGCCCCACGCGCGTGCCGGCGCGCTCGATCACCTCGGCCTCGATGCGATCGATCTCGTCGTCGAAGTCCGCGATGATCGGCAGGTAGCGGTCGATCACCCGGTCGATCAGCGCGTGCCCGAGCCACGCCGGGCCGCGCCGGAGCAGCGCGAGAGAGCGGTCGAGATCGTCCTTGAGGGCCTGCACCGACCGCGAGTCGTGGTGCTGCGTGATGACGAAGTCGTCGCCCAGGATCAGGTCGAGCTCGACGAGATCGAGCTTGCGCGGCCCCGCGGCGCGCACGCCGTGGATCACCACGTACAGGTAGCGCTCGAAGCGATCGAGCTTCGGGCTCGAGGTGTCGAGCCAGAGATCCTCGATGACGAGCGGGTGGATGCCGAACGCGTGCTCGAGCAGCTCCACCGCCTCCGCGCTGCGCTCGCGCAGGTCGAGCCAGAGCTTGGCGCCACGCTCGCGCGCGCGGCGGATCGCCGTCGCGTCGCCGGTGATCTCGACGTGCCCGTGGTCCCCGAGGATGTACGCCTGCATGGGTCGGATCCTAGGAGCGCGCGCGCCGCGTCGGGCGCTTTCGCGCGTGGCGCCCTCGGCCGCGCCCGCGGCATCGCAGGGATGGCCGCGAGGTGCGCGATTCGCGCGATTCCAGCTTCCTGGAGGTTTGGGCGCGCGCCGCGGACGCGATACCCTGCGGTCGTCGCGTCGGACGCGGCGGTAAAGGAGCTTCGATGCCGGGGCGTCGCGCATTCGGGTTGCTCGTGGCGAGCTGTGTCGTGGGGTGCGCCTCGAAGGGCGCGTCGGACGGCGCGACGCTCGACGGCGGCGCGGCGGCCTCGGTCGGCCCGCAGCGCGCGGCCGGCGAGGGCCCGGTCGCGATCCTCGCACGACACCCGTCGCTCACGGGCGCCCTCGGGCGCGGCCTCACGCTGGA
>CAIXWQ010000705.1 GCA_903923175.1 uncultured delta proteobacterium
CGCGGCGCTCGCGGTGCCGGTCGCGCCGCTGCGCGCGCGCGCTCGTCAGCTGGTCGACACGCTCGCCATCGTCGTCGCCGACGCGCGCTACTGCCGTCGTGCCCGCTGGTCGCGCGCGACGTCGTGACGGAGCGCGGCGCCGCGCGGCGCTCCCTCGCGACGGACGAGCCGGTCGTCTCGCGACAATTCTTCACGAGCCGATGGCCCGTCGGATGTGACGTCCGGAACGCCCCCCGAATCCCAAGCGCGCGGCCGATCGTTGCGGACGCAATGATTCCTCGTTAGCGCTTGGCAACCCGATGCCCCTCCTTTCCAACCGCACGGCGGCCTCGGCCGTGCTCGTCACGGCCGGCTTGCTCGCGCCTTTCGCGTCCGCGCAGTCGAACACGGCCAAGCCGGGCGGCGCCGCCAGCGCCTCCTCGAGCGCGCGCGCCGTCCCCTCCTCCTCGGTCTCGAGCCTCGCGCCCGCCGCGTCGTCCTCGGCGCCGCAGGTCAACGAGGCGCACCCCACGGCGCTCGTCGTGCCGACGCGCTCGGTCGCTGGCTGGGGGGCCCTCTGGGACGAATTCGGCAAGGGGAGCGTCGATCTGCGCATCGCGCTCGACGAGCTGGAGCGCGCCGAGGCGGCGACACGCATCGCCTGGGGCGGGGTGCTCCCCACGGCGAACGCGTCGGTCTCGGTCACCCACGTCCCCGCCAGCGGCACGCCCGGCACCTTCACGGTCGGGCGCGGCGACACCATGTCGGCGCAGCTGTCGATCACCGCGCCGCTGATCAACCTCCGTAACATCCACGCCATCGGCACTGCGCGCGTCAACGAGGACATCGCGGCGCTCTCGATCGCCGACGTGCGTCGCCGCGTCGCCGTCTCGCTCGCGCGCCAGCTCCTCGCGATCGCCTCGGCCGAGAAGCTCGCCAACCTCAATCGCGTCAACGTCGAGGCCGCCATCGATCGCCTCGCGCTCACGCGTCGTCGCCTCGCCGCCGGCGTGGGCGACTCGCGTGACCTGGTGCGCGCGCAGCAGGATCTCGCCACCGCGCGCGCGCAGATCCCCTCGGCCGACGAGGCGCTGCGCCAGGCGCGCGAGGGGCTCGCCGTGCTCCTCGGGCAGAGCGGCGAGCTCGGCATCGGCGCCGATCCGCAGGCGCTGGAGCAGGAAATGATCAGCTTCTGCGGCAGCGCGAAGAACGTCGATCGCCCCGACGTGCTGATCGCGAAGAAGCAGATCGTGATCGCCGAGCGCAACGTCGACGACATCCTGCTCAAGTTCGCGCCCACGCTCTCCGCGCAGGCGAACCTCAGCGCCGCCGGTCCGGCCTTCAACGGGCCGTTCTCCACGGGATGGTCGGTGAGCGCCGTGCTCACCATCCCCCTCTACGACGGCGGCGTGCGCTACGGCGAGAGGCGCGACCGCGTCGCGCTCGTCGACGAGGCGCGCGCGCGCGTCGTGCAGACCGAGGTGTCGATCAGCGTCGAGGTCGCCCAGGCGCGGCGCGCGATCTCCGTCGCCGAGGAGGCGCAGACCGCCGCCCGAGAGGCCCGCGATCTCGCGCGCGAGGCCGATCGCCTCGCGCGCCTCGCCTACGCGAGCGGCGCGGCGGGCACCACGAACTTCGATCTCATCGACGCCGGCCGAACGCTGCGCAACGCCGAGGAGCAGCTGCTCTTGCGCGAGCTCGATCTCGCGAAGGCGCGGGTCTCGCTGCCGTTCGTCGAAGGGCGCTGCGAAGGGGTCCAGAAGAGCGCGTCGTGAGCTCTCGGGCGCGCGCCGCAGCCGCCGTCGCGCTCGCGGCGTCCCTCGCGGCGGCGCCGTCCTGTCGGTGCCGCGGCAAGGCGTCCGTCGGCGACAAGCAGGGCTACTCATGCGCCGAGGTCCCCGCCAAGGACGCGCACGAGGAGACCGACCTCGGCGGCGGACTGAAGCTGGTGCGCGACGGCGTCCGCGCCGACGTGCGCGGGCTCCCCGCCGACGCCTTCGCCGCCGTGACGTCGTTCGAGACCGGGATCGCGCCGCTCGCGGTGCCGGCCCCCGGGGCGCCCACCCCCGCGATCGTCTTCGTCGTCGGCCTCGGTGGTGTCGCCGGCCTCGACCGCCCCGCGCTCGCGGGCGGGCTCGCTGCCATGGCGCAAAGGACCTCGCTCGTCGTCGCGGTGGCGGGGCCGGGCGACGACCTCGACGTCGTGCGCGCCGCGATCGCGGACGCCGGCAAGCGCGTCGTCGACGGCGCGATCTATCGCGCGTTTCGCGTGGGCGGCGCCGAGATCGTCACGCTCCCTGGCGCCGACGATCCGCCCGCCATCCCCGAGCACGGTCGGGGCTGCGTGCTGCGGCTCGAAGACGCGCGCGCCCTCGCCCAGAAGCTCGGCGTCGCGAGCGCGCCGCGGGTGGTCGTCGCGTGGAGCGCCCCTGCGCGCGACGCCGCGCACCCTTCGCCCGCCGACGCGCTCCCCGGGGTCGCGGCCTGGCTCGTCGCGGGGCCGGCCGACGACGCGTGGGCGTCCCCGCTCGAGATCGGGTCCGCCGCGCCGTCCGCCTCCGCGTCGCTCGCGCCGATCGTCGCCGCTCCGCGCGCGAGGACGGCCCGCACGACCTCGGCGCCGGCCCGGATCGCGCCTGGCGCGCTCTCGATCCACGTCGAGAACGGGACGCTCGTCCTGCGGGATTCCTGAGCGATCCGTGCGACCATCGCCCGGCGATGCCCCCCTCGCTCGCCACGCTCGTCCGCGCCTCGCTCCGCCGCGCGGGCGTGAAGCCTGGCGCGCGCGTGCTGCTCGCCTGCTCGGGCGGCGTCGATTCGCAGGTGCTGCTCGACGTCATGGTGCACGTTGCAGCCGAGCACGGCCTCACGCTGTTCGCCCACGGCGTCGACCACGGGCTGCGCCCCGCCGCCGCCGACGAGCTCGACGGGGCGGAGTCGCTCTGTCGCGCGCGCGGCGTCCCGTTCGGGCGGACGGTCGTGCTCGTCGAGCGCGGCGGCAACCTGCAGGCCCGCGCGCGAGACGCGCGTTACACCGCGCTCGAGGCGGCCGCGGCGGAGGTCGGCGCCGCCTGGCTCGCGACCGCGCACCACCTCGACGATCGCGCCGAAACCGTGCTCGCGCGGCTCGTGCGTGGCGCGCCGCTCCGGGCGCTCGGGGTGCTCGCCGAGGCCTCCGGCTCGCGGCTGCGTCCGCTCGTGCGTGCCCGCCGTGCGTGGATCGTCGCGCATGCGCAGCGGCGGGGCATCGCCTGGGCCGAGGATCCCTCGAACGCCGATCCCCGCGCCCTGCGCGCGCGGTTGCGGCACGAGATCCTCCCAGCCCTCCGCACCCTCGATCCCCGCATCGACGAGCACCTCGCCGCCTGGGCCGACGAAGCACTGGCCCTGCCGCCGTCCGCGAGCGCGCCGATGGAACGGGCCGTGCTGGACGCGTGCTCTCATGACGAAGGACGCGCCCCCTCCGGCCGGGCCTTGGCCGCGCTCGCCGCCGCGGCGGACGCGAAGAATCGTGAAGCGCGCGTGCTATTGCCCGGCGGGAGGGTCGCGCGCTGGGACGAAGGGCGCGGCATCGTCATCTCAGGTGAGCAAGACGCCGCCGAAGCCCCCTCCCGGAGCCGCTCGCATGCCGCGAGAGCACGTCCCGGGCGGTGACCCCCCGCGCGCACCGGCCCGAGCACGGCCGCTGCGCTTCGGGCAAGGCGAACCGTCAAGCGGAAATTTGGCTCTCTGATTGACGTAAGGGGGTCGCGTGCTAGGCGTATCCTGCACAGAAGCCCCGTTGGAGCGGTCGTCGAATCATGCCGTCGAAGCGTAAGGAGCGGACGAGGAAGCCGTGAAGCAATCGCACAAAGCCTTGCTGATGTGGGTGCTGCTGATCCTGATGTTCGTGGCGATCTGGAACTTCTTCGCCGGCGAAACCAGGAGCCAGTCGGTCGCCTTCAGCGACTTCCTCTCGGACGTCCGCCAGGACAAGGTCGCGACCGTCAAGGTCAAGGACCGCGAGTTCCGGTACACGCTCAAGGGCGACACCAGCCCGCGTCCCGAAGAGAAGGTCACCATCGGGATGCCGAGCGAGGAGCTCAACAAGGAGCTCCTGAAGCCCGAGCGCGCCATCAAGGTCACCGTCGAGAAGGAGGAGCAGAGCCCGCTGTGGATGTCGGCGCTGGTCACCTGGCTGCCGATGATCTTCCTGCTGGTGATGTTCTACCTGTTCATGCGCCAGATGCAGGCGGGCGGCGGCAAGGCGATGAGCTTCGGCAAGTCGCGCGCGCGGCTGCTGAACGAGTCGACCAACAAGATCACGTTCTCGGACGTCGCTGGCATCGAAGAGGCCAAGGACGACTGCGAAGAGATCATCGCGTTCCTGAAGGACCCGAAGAAGTTCCAGCGCCTCGGCGGCCGCATCCCCAAGGGCGTGCTGCTGATGGGCGCGCCGGGTACGGGCAAGACGCTCCTCGCGAAGGCCGTGGCCGGCGAGGCCGGCGTGCCGTTCTTCAGCATCTCGGGCTCCGACTTCGTCGAGATGTTCGTCGGCGTCGGCGCCAGCCGCGTGCGTGACCTCTTCGAGCAGGGGAAGAAGCACGCCCCGTGCATCATCTTCATCGACGAGATCGACGCCGTCGGTCGCCACCGCGGCGCGGGCCTCGGCGGCGGGCACGACGAGCGCGAGCAGACGCTCAACCAGCTCCTGGTCGAGATGGACGGCTTCGAGTCGAACGAAGGCGTCATCATCATCGCGGCGACCAATCGCCCCGACGTCCTCGACCCGGCCATCCTGCGCCCCGGCCGCTTCGATCGCCGCATCATCGTGCCGCGCCCAGACATCAAGGGGCGGCTCGAGATCCTCAAGGTCCACACCAAGAAGACCCCGCTGTCGCCCGACGTCGAGCTCGAAGTGCTCGCGCGCGGCACCCCCGGCATGGTCGGCGCGGACCTCGAGAACCTCGTCAACGAAGCCGCGCTCCTCGCCGCCCGCCAGGACAAGGAAGCGGTGGCGATGAACGACTTCGACATGGCGAAGGACAAGGTCCTCATGGGCGGCGAGCGCCGCTCCATGGTGATCAGCGAGCTCGAGCGCCGCACGACGGCCTGGCACGAGGCCGGTCACGCGCTGGTCGCGCGGCTGCTCGCGCCCAACACCGACCCGGTGCACAAGGTCACGATCATCCCGCGGGGCCCCGCGCTCGGCGTGACCCAGCAGCTCCCCGAGGAGGACCGCCACACGTACTCGATGGAGTACGCCAAGGCCCGCATCGCGGTGCTCATGGGCGGGCGCGTCGCCGAGGAGCTCACGTTCGGTCAGCTCACGACCGGCGCCGGAAACGACATCAAGCAGGCCACCAACATGGCCCGCAAGATGGTCACCGAGTGGGGCATGAGCGAGGTGCTCGGTCCGCTCGCCTACGGCGACAACGACGAGAACCCGTTCCTCGGCCGCGAGATGGCGACGCACCACGCGACCTACTCGGCCAACACGGCGAAGCTGATCGACGACGAGGTCCGCCGCCTCGTGATGGAGCAGTACACGCTCGCGAAGAACTCGCTCTCGGAGCACAAGGCCAAGCTCGACCTTCTCGCCGAGGCGCTCCTCGAGCGCGAGACGGTCGAGGGGAGCGAGATCGAGGCGATCATCGAGGGGCGTCCCTTGCCGCGCCGCGAGCGCATCTACATCCCGACCTACGCGGACAAGGCGCGTGAGGCGAAGGAGAAGCGCAAGCCCGCTTCGATCTTCGGCACCCCGCGCCCGGCTCCCTCCGGCGGCTGAGCGAGCGCAGCGGATCCCGAGCCGAGCCCCTCCCCACCCGGGAGGGGCTCGCTTCGTTTTTGCGCTCCACGCGCCGCCTCGCTGCGGCTCGCGCGAGCCGCGCTCAGCGCCGCACGCGCACGAACAGCGCCGCGTGGTCGTCCTGGTAGGCGACCTTCCAGGCGCGGTTGTGCTCGAACCAGCGCCGAAGCCCCTTCACGACCTTGTTCGAGTGCGTGAAGAGCGCGGCGTCGAAGCCGACCTCGCGCGCCCACGCGTCGAAGCGCGTCGGATCGGCGAGCACCTCGTCGTAGCGCGCCGCGTACGCGTCCGGGTAGAGCAGGGCGCCCCGCGCATCGAGCACGACGCCGCTCGGCAGCCAGCGCACGTAGATCAGGTAGGCGCCCTGACCGCTCGCGTGGAAGAGCGACGCGTCCGGGAGGTTCGCTCGCGCCCACTCGACCGCGCGCTCCGGATGGCGGCGGAAGTCGTAGCCGCCGACCTCCGAGCCGAGCCCTTCGAGCGCCACGTCGAAGCCGGCGATCCCGAGCACGACCACGCCCGTCGCGATCGCGATCGCCGCGCGGAGGGGGGCGCGCGTCGCGCCGAGGCCGAGCTCGAACAGCGCCGCCACGCCCGCGATCGCCCAAGGCAGCGTCGCGAGGAGCCCGACCGGCGCGAAGCGCGCCCAGCGGAGCCCCGGGAGCACGAGCAGCGCGAGCAGCGCGGCGTCGGCGAGGTTGGCGCGCCGCTCGCGCGCGAGCCAGGCGAGCCCGACGAACGCGAAGAGGCTCGTGCCGAGCGCGATCAGCGGTAGCGCGTCCTGCCCCGCAGCGAGCGCCCAGGGGGCGCCGCCGTGATGCGCGACGA
>CAIXWQ010000706.1 GCA_903923175.1 uncultured delta proteobacterium
GGCGACGACGACGCGCGAGCTCGCGGCCAAGCGCGACGCGCTCGTCGTCGAGGCGACGGCCGTGCTCTGGATCGCGAGCTGATCGCGCGGCGCGCGCGCCGACGCGCGCCGCGCCGCGTCGCAGAGAACTTGGCCCGCTCCCACCCGCGCCCGCAGGGTGCCCCCGCATGCGACGCTGGCGCGTTCCGCTCTCGCTCGCGCTCGTCCTCGGCGCGATCAAGGCGTGCGATCGCGGCGCCTCGGACAAGACGGCCCCTCCGCCCGCGTCGGCCGACCGCCCCGCGGCCGCGGACGCGAAGCCCGTCGCGTGCGGCACCGGCGCCAAGCTGGTGGTTCGCTTCTACGACGTCGGGCAGGGGCTCGCGGCGATGCTCGATCTCCCCGATGGCCGGCATGTGCTGGTCGACGCCGGCGACGTCGCGACGCGCTCCGGGTGCGGCGACGTCTGCGAGCGCGCGCATTCGCACCTGCTCCAGCGCCTCACGGCCGATCTCCACGGCTCGCCGCTCGATCTCCTCTGGATCACCCACCAGCACTCCGATCACATGGGCGGCGCGTCCGACGTGCTCGCGCGCTTCGACGTCGGGCTGCTCGTCGACAACGGCCGCGACGACGACAAGCAGGAGATCGTCCGCCTCCACGACGCCGCCCGCGGCCGCGGCGTGCGCATGCGGGTCGTGAACCCCTCGAACCACGACGCGCCGCTCGCCTCCTCGCTCCCGGGCGTCGGCCAGAGCGCCGGCGAGGGGACGGTGCGCCTCAAGGCCGTGGTGCCGAAGGTCTGGCCCCCCTCGTGCAGCCACGACGCGAACGACTGCTCGATCGGCCTGCGCGTCGACTACTGCGGAAGCTCGGTGCTGTTCACCGGCGACGCCGAGGCCGACGAGGAGCACGCCTTCGCCGAGGGGCCGATCACGCTGCTGCAGGTCGGCCACCACGGCAGCGACACGTCCACGAGCCTCGGCTTCCTCGACAAGGCGCGCCCGAAGTACGCGGTCATCTCCGCCGGGCACCCGGGCGAGGGATTGAACGCGACCTACTGCCACCCGCGCAGCGTGACCGTCGAGCGGCTCACCGAGCGCCTCGGCGGCCCGGGCGAGAAGACGATCCGCGCGTTCGACGGCAAGACGAGCTGCAAGAAGGCGAGGCCCGAGCACTGGCACGACGTCGCCGCCAGCGACCGCCTGTGGGCCACCGAGCGTGACGGAGACGTCGTCCTCGCGACGACCGGCGACGGCGTGTTCGTGCGCGAGTGAGCCGCTCGCCAGCGCTCGGCCGGCTCAGCGCCCGCTGCCGGACGGCGCAGGCGGCGTGGTGATCGGGCGCGTCGCAGTCGGCGCGGGCGCTGCCGCGGCCGCGGGCGCGCTCAGCAGCCCAGTGGCCCTGGCGATGCCCGGGTTTCGCGGATCGGCGGCCACGAGCGCGTCGAGGTGGTGCCTCGCCTCGTCGTCGAAGCCGTTGTCGTGCGTGAGCACGATCAGGTTGAAGCGGGCGTCGAGCAGCTTCGGGTCGAGCCGCAGCACGCGGAGGTAGCCCTCGCGCGCCTCGCGATACCGCCCCCGCTTCTGCGCGATCAGCGCGAGGTCGTAGATCGCGCGCGTGTCGTCGGGGCGCTGCCGCAACACCGCTTCGAACTGCGCCGCCGCGCCGTCGAGATCCCCCGCGGAGAGCATCGCGAAGCCGAGCAGCAACACCGCGCGCACGCCCCGCCCGTGCTCGACGGCGCGCACGGCGAGCGCGCGCCGGGCCTCGGGCTGCGGCTCGAGCAGCGCCTTCGCGTAGAGCGCGTGCGGCTCGCCGGGATCGAGTGCGAGCGCGCGATCGGCAGCGCTGGCGGCGTCGAACGGAGCGAGCGTCGTCAACGCCTCGGCGCGCACCCCCTGCCGGAGCGCGCTCTCGCCGCAGTGCGTGAGCGCGGGGTTGATCGCCTCGAGCGCCTCGACGTTCGCCTCGCGCTCGAGCGCGCGCACCGCGAGCCCCTCCGCGCAGCGACACGACTCGGGCCGCGTCGCCGTGCAGTCTCGCAGGATCCGGTCGGCCTCGGCCGGCGCCTTCGCCTCCACGAGCTTGGCGAGCGCCAGCGCCGCTGGCTCGCTGCCGGGATCCGAGACGAGCGCGGCGCGCAGCAGCGAGGCCGGCGACGCGAGCCGGGCGCGCGCGAAGAAGAGGAGGAGCGCGCCGAGGGCGAGCGGCGCCACGAACGCGGCCCGCCGAGCGAGCGCCGGCGCCCGCGGGACGTAGCGCGGAACCACCACGCGCGCCGTGACGGCGGCGAGGCATAGCCACACGAGCGGCGTCAGCCAGAACGCCGCGCCGAGGAGCGGGCCGCTGGTGTCTCGATACAGGACGCCCGCGATGGGCAGCGCGAGGAACGTCGCCGCCACGAGCGCGGCCGAGCTGCGATCGACGCGAGCCCATCGAGCCACGACGACCGACAGCGCAATCGCGCACGCGATCAGCGCGATCGCGAGGAGCGCCAGCGTGCCTTGGGCGGTCGGCGTTCGAACGTCCGGCGGAGCCCACGCCGGCGCCAGAGCCACGAAGAGCGCGAACAAGGCCCGGAGCGCGAGCTCTCCAAGCGTGCGAACGAGCGAGCTCACGAACCGCAGGAGACGTGTGCGGAGGTGGGCTCGTCAAGGTTGACCGCGACGTGGAGCCGAGTTTGACACTGGAGCTTCCGTTCGTGATACCGCTACTCGGGAGGCGCACCAGCTGTGCGCGTCGGCGGAGGCGCGATGCTTCGACTGCGCAGATGCACGTTACTCGTCGCCGTATGTACGGCGATGGCGGCAGTGGGCTGCGGCGGCAGCGATTCGACCGTAGACGGCAGCGACACCGGGACCGGCGACGACGGCGGTGACGCCGGCGAGGCGGGCGATGACGCCGGCGAGGCGGGCAATGACGCCGGCGACGACACCCTGACCGACTCGGGCGGTGGCGGTGACGCCGCCGACGCTCCGGGCGACGGCGGGCTCGACGCCGCGCCCGTCGTCAACGGTCTGCCGGGCCTGGCGCTCAGCGCCGGCGGCACCGTCTGCAAGAGCACCAACTACAAGATGATCGTGACGCTCGGCCAGAGCCCAGGCGGCAACGGCACGGGCAAGTCGACCAACTACCAACTTCGCGGCGGCGTCATCGGCGCCTCGCAGGCACCGTGAGGGAGGCCGTGACCATGAGCCGAAAGTTCCGAGCGTCGGGTGTTGCAGTCGCGGCGATCCTCGCGGGCGTCGCCTACGCAGCCGTCGCGGGCGCCGTCCCGAAGGTACTCAACGAGCAGGGCCGCCTGCTCGACGCCACCGACAAGCCCGTCACGGGCAGCGTCTCGCTGGTCTTCACGCTGTACGACGCGCCGACCGGCGGCGCGACGCTGTGGACCGAGATGCAGACGGTCACGCTCGACAGCGGCTACTTCTCCGCGCGCCTCGGCGAGACGACCCCGATCCCGGCCACCGCGTTCGACGGCAGCACGCGCTACCTCGGCGTGAAGGTGAACGCCGATCCGGAGATGTCGCCGCGCCAGGAGGTGTCGAGCGTCCCCTATGCGCTCGTGGCCGACAACGCGACCGGCGACATCTCGCCGCACTCGATCATCGTCAACGGCACGACCATCGTCGACTCGACCGGCAAGTGGGTCGGCGCGGTGGCGGGGCTGCAGGGCGCGACGGGGCCCGCGGGCGCAGCGGGCGCAACCGGCGCAGCGGGCGCGACGGGGCCTGCCGGTCCGCAGGGCGCGGCGGGGGCGACGGGCGTAGCCGGGCCGACGGGGCCGTCCGGGGTCGCTGGAGCGACGGGCGTGGCCGGGCCGACGGGGCCGACCGGACCGATCGGGGCGACGGGCGCAGCGGGACCGACGGGGCCGACCGGACCGATCGGCGCGACGGGTGCGGTGGGCGCGACGGGGTCGATCGGCCCCATGGGACCGATGGGCCCCACGGGCCTACAAGGCGTGGCCGGCCCGACCGGCCCCACGGGTCCGATCGGTCCGACGGGGCCGACCGGCGCGACGGGCGCCACCGGCCCTCGCGGACCGGGCGCGGGCACTTTCTACAAGAGCATCTCGTCGCTGACCTGCGTCCCCATGAACGGCGCGACGGGTAACACGAACAACTGTTCGGGCGGCGGCACGACCCGCACGGACGGCACGAGCGTGTTCCCGTGCATGCTGCAATCCACCAGCACGCTCAACACCTATATGTGTGATGTCGGCCTCCCGAGTGGCGCGGTCATCACCGAGGTCGTCGCCTACGGCATGGACTCCGACGCGGCTGGGTACTTCGAGGCGGCGATCTGGAGGACTGGCAACACCACCTTCGGGCCGACGTTCCTGAGCAGCAGCTTCGGCGGCACGTGGCAGAGCTCGGGAGTCGCGTTCACTGGCGGCACGACGTCCTTCCCGATCTTCCAGACCACCGACACGCCGCACACGGTGGTGAGCGACTCCCGCTACACGATCGGTACGGCGCTCAAGGGCTCGGGCGTGGGCTCCTTCGGCTTCCGCATCGCGTACAACATCCCGTAGCGCCGAGTCACCGCGGCGGGGGAACGAGGACGTCGAGCTTCACGACCTCCCCGTTCGCCCGCTTCGCGCTCACCGTGACCGTCTTCCCGGTGAGCGCGGGATCGCTGTTCATGACGATGAGGCCACCCTTGCCGTTCGGCATGACGGTGAGCGCCGGGTTGGTCACTTCGTAGCCCACGTAGTCGGGCGCGCTCGAGGACGCGGGCGCGCCCGTCGTTGCGACCGGAGCCACGGCAGCCCCCGCGGAGCCCGTCGACACCGCCGCCGGCGCGCGCAGGCGCAGCTCGGCAACCTCGGCGCGCAACGGCGCGATCTCGCGGCGGAGGTCGTCCTGCGCGCGCACGAGCTCCGCGCGCTCCGAGGCCCACGACGCGCTGCCTGGGGGCGCATTCGGGCGGAGCGCCGCGTAGATCGACACGATCAGCGCGAGGGCGGACACGACGAGCGGGGCGAAGCGAGCGCGATCGGTGGGAGCGGCCAAGGGCCCACCATACCGCACGCCGCCGAGTCGCCGAAAAGGCACGTCGCGAGGGCGCCGCGCCGCGCTTGACCGCGCCGAGCGGGGCCGGCGACGCTGCGTGCGTGGCGCAAGGCGGGCCTCTCGCGCGAACGCTGGCGCTCTCGGCCGCGGTCGCCGTCTCGTGCGCCTCGTGCGCCTTCGGCTGTACCGCCGCGAGTCCTCCCGCCGCGCCCAGCTGCGCGGTCGACGAGCCCCTCGCCGCCGATGGCAGCTGCATTGCGCCGGGCGTCCCGCCTTCGCTGTGCGGCGACGGGTTCACGTCCGACGGCGCCGGCGGGTGCGCGCCGGTGCTCCTCGCCGAGCCGTGCGCCGCGGGGACGATGGCGGTCCCCGGCGAAGGCGCGTGCCACGCCGTCGGCGCGGTCGAGCCGCCCACGTGCCCGCGCGGAGCGCTCGCGAGCGTGGGCGAGTCGGCCTGTCACGAGGTCGCGCCGTGCGGCGCGGCGCCGTGGGGCACCATCCCGGTCGACGCCACCACGGTCTACGTCGACGCCGCCTACGGGGCGACCGACGGTGACGGCAGCGCGGCCAAGCCGTTTCGCACGATCGCCGAGGGGCTCGCGCGAGCGCCGTCGGGCGGCATCCTCGCCATCGCGGCCGGGCGGTACGTCGAGAGCGTCGCCCTTCAGGCGAAGCCGGTGAAGCTCTGGGGGCGCTGCCCGTCGATGGTCTCCGTCGAGGCGTCCGGCGCCGCGCCTGCGCTGGTGGTGCGCGGCGCGGCCTCGGCGGGCGCGGAGGCCCACCAGCTCGCGTTCAGCGGCCCTGGGCGCGGCGTCGCGGTCTCCCAGACCAGCGGCGTCGTGCTCGACCGCGTCTGGATCCACGACACCGGATCCGAGGGGCTCACCACCGGCGGCGAGGTGCTGCTCCGCGCGTCGCTCGTCGAGCGGACCGTCGGCGCGGGCGTGCACGTATCGGGCTCCGCGGTGACGATCGACGAAAGCGTCCTGCGTGACGTCCAGCCGGACGCGGCCGACGACTACGGTCACGGCGCGCTCGTCGACCAGGCCGGCTCGCTCGTCGTGACGGCGTCCGTGATCGAGCGCGACGTCGACGCCCTCGTCTCGGCGGAGGCGAGCGACGTGCTGGTGGACGGGAGCGTGCTGCGCGACGGGCTCGCGCACGCGGACGGCCGGCTCGGCGACGGGATCTCCGCCGTATCGCTCGGCGGGCGCGCGTCGCACGTCACGCTGCGCGGCTCGACGCTCGCGCGCACGCGCCACGCCGGGATCTTCGCGATCGCGAGCGAGGTCGCCGTCGAGGGCTCGTTCGTGCACTCCACCCGGGGGACCGCGGACCAGCAGACCTACGGCGCGGGGCTCTTCGTCGTCGACGATCCGATCGCCGGCACACCCTCGCTGGCGAAGGTGAAGGGCTCGCTCGTGTCGGACAACCACTACGCCGGCATCGCCTGCGTCGGCAGCGTGCTCGACGTCGAGGGCTCGGTGGTGCGCGACGACCTCGCGCAGGAAATCGACGGAAGCTACGGCGTCGGGATCTACGCGCAGCAGGACGACGGCGTCTCGCCGCCCGCGCGCCCCGACGTGACCGTGCGCGGCTCGCTGCTCGAGCGCAACCAGGTGGCCGAGCTCGTGCTGCTGGCCGGCGACGGCGTCGTCGAGGCGTCGGTGCTGCGCGACACGCTCGCCGAGCAGCAGGGCGGGCTCGGCGAGGGGATCCTCGTCGGCGCCCAGGGAGCCCCCTCGACCCTCGCCGTTCGCGCGTGCGTGCTCAGCGGCAACCGCGCGGCGGCGATCGACGCCTACGCGGCCACGCTCGAGGTGACGGCGACCGTCGTGCGCGCGACGCTGCCGCGCGCCTCCGATCGGCTCTACGGCTACGGCATCTACGCGCAGGCCTCGCAGCTCACGCTCGGGGCGTCGCTCCTCGACGCGAACCACGCCGCGGGCGTGTTCCTGGACGGCGGCAGCGCGACCCTCGAGTCGACGGCGATCCGCGGCACGCTCGGCAGCGACGTCGACGGCACGTTCGGCGACGGCCTCGCCGCGACCGGCGGCGCGACGGCGACCATCCGCCGCTCGCGCGTCGAGCGAAACGCGCGCGCCGGCATCTCGGCCTTCTCGTCGACGGTGACCCTCGACGGCGATGGCCTCGCCTGCAACGCCTTCGCGCTCGACGGCGAGGCGATCGGCGGCGCGCCCTACGCCTTCGAAGTCGCCTCTCCGTGCAGCTGCGCGTGCGGGAGCGAGGCCGCTCCGTGCCAGGTCTTGAGCAGCATGCTCACGCCCCCCACGCCGCTCCCGCCGCGGACGCACTGAGCTGCGTCGCGCGGAGGCCGTTGGACCTCCCGCCGCCGCACCCGTTGCGCGACTGCGGCCTCCGTGCACGCTCGCCCCGCTCGCACCGAGCCGCCGAGCGCCGTGCTGCCGTCGCCGGCTGGCCCGCCGCGCGTGTCGCCCTCGTGGCTCGCAGCATGCAGCGATCTCGCGCATGGCGCGCACCGCTTGGACGCTCGAGAACCGCACGCAGCTCCCCGCTCGCATCGCCACCATCCTCGTGCCGGTCGACTTCTCGGCCGCGTCGAGGGCGGCGATGGACCACGCCGTCGAGCTCGCGCGCGCCCACGAGGCGGCCATCGACGTCGTGCACGTCTGGGACGTCCCCTCGTACTCCGGCGCCGCGCTCGTGTTCGAGGCGAACGAGGGGGGGCGCACCTCCGCGAGCCCCACGTTCGCGCAGTACATGCACGACCGCGCGACCTCGGAGCTCGAGGCGTTCCTCGCGTCGTGGGGCGAAGCGGGGCTCGACATCCGCGGGCGCGTGCTCGACGGCGAGCCGGCGCGCGTCCTGGTCGCGCTCATCCGCGACGAGCACTTCGACCTCTGCGTGATCGGCGAGCGCGACAAGGGGGCCCGCGAGATCATCCTCGGCAGCGTCGCCGACGCGGTGCTGCGCGAGGCGGACTGCCCCGTCGTCACCGTTCGCGCCGTGCCGGAGCCCCGCGCGCCCGAAGAGTCGGCCGAAGGGCCGCGCGCGCGCTGAGCTGCTCAGCCGCCCATCGTCCCCGCGACGACCGCGATCGAGGCGAGCACGCTCGCGGCCACCAGCGACCAGCCGAGGCGCGTCAGCGCGCGTGGCCCGACCCGCGTGACCGCCATGACCACCGCGAACGCCGCGAAGGGCGCCAGCCCGAGCGCGACGCCGAGGCGGACGTTGGCGCGGGTCGTGAGGTAGGCCGCCAGGACCGCGAGCGGCGCGGCCGCGCCGGCGATCCACGCGAGCGCGGCGCTGCCGTCGCGCTTGGATCGCGCGATCACGCCGCGCACCGAGGCGGTGACGAGGGTGAACCCCCCGGCGAAGACGACGAACGCGCCGATCGCGCGCGGCAGCTCGGCGCCGCCCGCCAGCGCCACCGGGACGAGCGCCGCGGCCAGCGTGATCGAGACGAGCACCTCGCCGAGCAGCGAGCGCTCCTTGCGCCGGAAGACCAGCACGAGGACGAGCGTCCCGAGAGCGAACGCGGGGAGGCCGGCCAGCAGCGCGAGGCCGGGCGCCGTCGCGAAGCCCGCGGCGCCGAAAAGGCAAGCGATCGCCAGCGTCCGCATCAGCATGATGCGCGCGGCCGTTCCGTGCTCGCGCTTCGCCTTGGGCCCGCGGTGTCCGAGCTCGACGAGGAGCGGCTCGTGCGCGAGGAACGCAGCGACAGCCGCGGTCGCGCAGAACACGGCGGGGAGATGGAACCGACCGAGGACGAGGCCGGTGGCGAGCGGAACGGCGAGCTGCCCGTAGGCGCCGTGCTCGCGAGGAAGGAGCGGGTTGGCCATGCGGTCGAAGTGCGGCCTCAGCAAGGCGTGGGCCCCGGCTAACCCCGCGAACTTCCTAACGGGGCTGGGGTATGGGCGTGCAGGGCGTGCGCGAATCCGCATCGACTGCAGCCTGGGCGAGGGCGATCTCGTCCGAGACGAGCTGCATCACCCGCGCCGCTTTCGCGATGAAATTCGCGGTGCTGGCGACGAAGAACCGCCGCGGGTGCTGGCGCCAGGCGACCTCGATGAGTCGATCGATCGCCGCCGCCTCCTCCGGGCTCTCGACGCGCAGCCCCACGCTCCGGTAGCCGTTCTGGACCGTCGGCACCTGCAGTTGGATCACCGCCGCGTAGCGCGCGAGCTCGGCCTGCTCCCCGCTGCCGACCGCGCGGAAGAAGTCGTCGGGCGCGTCGGGCCAGTACGCGAGGCCGTCGACGGTGCCGCGGTCGCAGAGGATCACGCGGGTCTGGTCGTCGTCGAGCGCCACGGTCTCGAGCTCGCGCTGCACGTAGTAGATGGCGCGCTGCGCGGCCGCGCGCGACCCGCGTGACGTGCGGCGCGGAAAGCCGCCGCCGAAGACGATGCTCGCCGACTCGGGGAGCACGACCACGTCGAGCGCGGCCGCGTGGCGCACGATCTCGAGGATGGCCGTCTTGCCTGCGCCAGGCCCTCCGGTGAGCACGACGATGCGCGGCTTGCGAGGCGCTGGGGTGGAGGGCTGGGGGTCCTTGGCTGCGTCGCCGGATGCTGGAGTGGGCAACATGGACGCTGATCGGACGTGCAACAGCGGGGCCCTGCCTGCAACGAAATCGCCCTCTCGGCCGGGGTAGAGAGCGGAGATTGCGGTGAATTTGCCGTATCGGGGCATGGCTCGCGGCGTGCAGCGCCTCCGCGCGAGGAGGAACCGTCGCATGGACACTGCCACTTGGAGGGACGAAGCCCGCAAGGCCATCGATCGCCTGCAGTCGGTGCGTGACGAGCTCCGCGTGCAAGCGCACCTCGCCGGGATGGACGCCAAGGACCGCTGGAAGAGCCTCGAGCCGCGCATCCAGGAGGTCACCGACCACCTCGCGCGCGAGGGGAGCGAAGGAGCGAGGAAGGCGTTTCAGGAAATCATGGACGAGCTGAAGACATTTCGGGCCTCGCTCGATCGTCACTGATCCGCGAGCCCGGACGCACGCGCGGAGGTCGCACGGCGCGGCGCGCGATGCGGAGAGCGCGCGGGGGCGAGTCGAGCGGCGTGCGTGAAGGGGCGTCGATGCGTCGTCGTTCCGGAGCGTGCCTGCGGTCGCGCGCATGCGCGCGCGGAGGAGGAGCCCGATGAGTACGCATTCCACGGAGCTCACGTCGGGGCCGAGCTACGGGCGTGGGTCAGGCGACGCGGAGCCCCCGTCCGACGCAGGGGTCGGTCGCTCGGATCTGACCGAGCGTACAGCTCGTCGGCAGGAGGGGCGCACGGTACTGAAGCCGTTGCGAGAGGCGCGCGATGCACGTGACGCAGCGGGGGAGAAGGTCGCTCCGGACACCGTGAAAGCCGACTGGATGACGCTGGCGAGCCGCGCGATCGAGATGCTGGCGAAGCCCGCCGTCGTCGTCGACCGGAAGGGGGCCATTCTCCTCTTCAACCACGAGATGCAGCGCTTGCTCGGGCGCACCCGCGACGAGTCGCTCGACCAGCCGTGGTTCGACCTCTTCGTGCCGAAGGACGCCCAGGACGCGGCCAAGCACTGCTTCGAGCAGGCGCTGCGCGGCGCGCTGGCCGAGTGCGAGTGCAAGGCGGTCACCAAGAGCGGCGTCCGCCTCCGTCTGCGCCTCGACGTCTCTGCGATCGGCACCGGGCCGCAGGCCGCGCTGTTCCTCGCGGTGCGAGAGAGCGAGCGCGAGGAGACCGACGCCGACGCGCCGGTCGAGGGGACGCACTACGCGATCTCGACCGCACCGCACGAGTGGGGTGCGCTGCGGAGCCTGCGCACGCCCGAGGGCCCCGTCGCCGCGGCGCGCGGTCGCCCCTGCTACGAGTGGCTCGAGCAGCGCTCCGGGCCGTGCCCAGGCTGCCCCGTGCAGGCGCTCCGCGAAGGCGAGTCCGCCAGCATCGTGCTGCCGAGCCGCGAGGCGGAGCTCCCGCTCCGGCTCGTCTCTGCGCGCGCGGTCAAGGGCGCGGGCGCCGCCGTCGTCCGACGCGAGCTCGAGCCGAAGCTCATCGCCCAGATCGTCGAGGCGAAGCTGCTCGTGGTCGCGCGCGAGAAGCACCTCTCGCCGCGCGAACGCGACGTGCTGCGCTCGCTGCTGCGCGGCGACTCCTCGCAGGACATCGCGACGGCGCTCGGCATCTCGCCGCGCACGGTGAAGTTCCATCAGGCGAACCTGCTCCGGAAGCTCGGCGCCGACTCGCGGCTCGAGCTGGTTCGCTGGCTGCTGTAGCGTCGCGCGTGCGCCGCGCCGCGTGCTCCGTCCTCGCGTGGCCGCGTCACCCCGCCGCGCCGGCGGGGGCGTTCACGGGCGCTTCGCGCTCGGAAACCACAGCGTGAAGCGGGCGCCGTGCCCGGGCGACGTCTCGAGGCTCAGCCGGCCGCTCGAGCGCTGCACGAAGGCGTAGACCATCGCGAGGCCGAGCCCGGTGCCCTCTTCGCCCTTCGTCGTGAAGAAGGGCTCGAACACGCGCGCCTCGACGTCCGCCGGCATCCCCGGGCCGTCATCGCTCACGTGAAGGCACGCGCCGCCCTCGACGGCGCCGGTCGTCACCTCGATCGTCCCGCCCTTCACGCCGAGGGCGTCGATGGCGTTGACGATCAGGTTCACGAGCGCGGCGACCCCGTCGCTCGCCCGCAGTCGCACGAGCGGCGGATCGCCGCGGCGCGCCACGACCGTCACGTGCGTGTCGTGCTTCATCCGCAGGCGCGGCTTGCAGATCTCGATCGCCTCCGCCGCGAGCTGGTCGAGGTCGACCAGATCCTGGTTGCCCGCGGGGGCCTGCCGGCTGAACGCGCGCAGGCGCTCGATGGTCTCGAGCCCGCGCCGCAACACGAGCTGCATGTCCGCGATCGACTGCTGGGCGTCGACCTCCTCCTTGGAGATCGCCCGCTTGAGGAACTGCAGGTGCAGCGAGAGCGGGTTCAGGATGTTCTTGAGGTCGTGCGAGATGCCCGCCGCCATCTCGCCGAGCGCCCGTAGCTTCTGCGTGCGCTCGAGCAGGTCGCGCGAGGCGCGGAGCTCGCGTCGCGAGCGGGTCAGCTCCGCCTCGAGCGCGGCTTGTGCCAGCGCAGTTCCACCGAGGTCCGCGAGCCCTTCGAGCAGCGCGTGGGCCTCCTCGTCGAGCTCCTGGTCGGCGCCGAGGATCACGATCAGCGTGCCGAAGAGATCGCCCCCCGAGACGAGCGGGAACGTTCGAGCCTGCGTGTCGGCGGTGCCGAGCGCGGCGATCACGCGCTCTTCGAGCTCGGGGTCGAAGGCGTCGACGTCGCCGAGCCGCGCTGCGAAGTCGGCGGGGAGCCCGTTCGAAGCGGCAAGCGCGACCCCACCGGTGGGCGTGACGGCGACGACGGCGGCGCCGCGTGCGTCGACGTGCGCCATCGCAGCTTCCGTGACGAGCGGCAGAATCCGCTCATTCGCGCCGCCGGTCGTCACTGCTCGGCTAAGCCGGACCAACGTCGCGACCGCGCCTCTGTCCGGATGACTCGAAGGAGGCGTCACTGATCGCGCAGCATTCGCAAAGGGCGGGCTTGCGGTCAACCCCTGCCTTTACCCCCTATGCGTTCCTCGTTCCCGAGCGCCTGCGGGCGGGCTAATGTCCGTGTCGATGGATGCGCGAGCAACGATGGCACGGCTCGGCTTCGACGAGCGCGAGCTCCAGAGTCGACGGGCGATCTTCGAGCTGCACGACGAGGACCTGCAGCGCCTCACCGCGATCCGCGCGATCGCGGAGCGCCACATGGCCGAAGTCGTGGACGGCTTCTACGCGCTCTTGCTCGGACACCCGGGCACGCGCCGCTTCCTGACCGACGACGCCCAGGTCGCGCGGTTGAAGCGGACCCAGAGCGCGTACTTCCTGCAGCTCTTCGACGGCCGCTGCGATCTCCCCTACGTCGAGAACCGCATCCGCGTCGGCGCGGTCCACGAGCGCATCGGGCTCGCGCCGAAGTGGTACATCGCGGCCTACCGGCGCTACCTCGCGCTGCTGCTCGAGCGCGTCGTCTTGGACATCCCCGATCGCGCCGAGGCGCTGGCGGCCTACCAGAGCCTCAAGAAGATCGTCGCCTTCGACATGTCGATCGCGATCGACACCTACATCGCGGCGAACCTCGAGTCGCTCGGGCGTCACCAGGCCGCGATCCGCGAGCTCTCGACCCCCGTCATCCGCGTGCACGAACGGCTCCTGCTGCTGCCGCTCGTCGGCGCCATCGACAGCCAGCGGGCGCAGCAGGTCATGGAGATGGTGCTGGTGCGCGTCATCGAGGAGAAGGCGCGCGCGATCATCATCGACATCGCCGGCGTGCCCGTCGTCGACACCAAGGTCGCCGATCACCTGCTCAAGACCACCGCCGCCGTGAAGTTGATCGGAGCGCAGACGATCTTGACCGGCATCAGCGCGCAAGTCGCGCGCACCATCGTGCAACTTGGCGTCGACATCTCCTCGATGCACACGCTCGCGCGCCTCTCCGAGGGCATCGAGCTGGGGCTCGAGCTCGTTGGCAAGAGAATCGCTCCGAAGGAGCCCTCGTGAGCCGCAAGGGCCCGATCCCCATCCTGCGCGTCGGCAACGTGTTGCTGACGACCATCCACATCGACCTGCAGGACACGATCGCGGCCGCGTTCCAGGAGGACGTCCTCACCGAGATCGAGAAGACCGGCGCGCACGGCATCGTGGTCGACATCAGCGGCCTCGACGAGGTCGACACCCACGTCGCGCGCATCCTCGCCGAGACGGGGGCGATGGCGCGGCTCATGGGCACCCGCGCGGTGCTCGTGGGGATGCGCCCCGAGGTCGCCGCGACGCTCGTGCGCATGGGCTACGCGATGGGCGCGATCGAGACGGCGCTGGACGTCGACGACGGCCTTCGCCTCCTCGGTGGAAGGCCGAAGGGCTGAAGTGACCATGGGCTCGCTGGCGTTCGAATCCCAGACGCTGTCGTCCGAGACGATGGCGATCGATCGCGAGGAGGACATCGTCCACGTGCGCAAGCGCGCGCGGATGCTGGCCCAGGCGCGCGGGTTCGACGCCTTCGCGTGCGCCGCGCTCACCACCGCGGCCTCGGAGCTCGCGCGCAACGTGTGGGTGCACGGCGGCGGCGGCCAGGCGACGCTCGAGGAGCTCTCCGACGGCAACCGCTTCGGCATCCGGATGGTCTTCCGCGATCAGGGCCCGGGGATCGCCGACCTCGAGCGCGCACTTCAGGGGGGCTACTCCACCGCGCGCTCGCTCGGCCTCGGGCTCTCCGGCACGCGGCGGCTCGTGGAGGACTTCGCCATCGACACGCGACCCGGTGAAGGGACGCGCGTCACGATCACCAAATGGACTCGTTTCTGATCGAGCGGTGGGTCTCCCACCTCGATCGGCTGACGATCTACGACGAGGCCTCGGTCTCGGAAGCGCGGCAGCGCGCCCGGGCGGCGGCCGCCGCCGCGGGGATGTCCGCCGACGCGGCGGCGACGCTCGCGCTGATCGCGAGCGAGCTCGCCCACAACCAGCTACGCCACGCGCGCGGCGGGCAGATCGCCGCGAGCGTCTTCGCCCGCGGCGACCGGCTCGGGGTCGAGATCGTCGCCGCCGATCGCGGCGGAGGGATCGCGGATCCGTCGGCGGCGATCGAGCACGGCGCCTCGACGGGCGGCGGCCTCGGCGCGGGGCTCGCGGGGGTGCTGAGGCTGGCCGACGAGGTCGATTTCGACATCCGCCTCGGCCAGGGGACTTGCGTCTGGGCCCGCAAGATCGAGGGCGCGAGCCACCGACGCGAGGTCGCCGTGCTCGGCCGCCCCGCCGACGGCGAGCGCGTCAGCGGCGACGACGCCTGCTTCGTGCGCGACGACGACACGCTCGTGCTCGCGCTCGCCGACGGCCTCGGGCACGGCCCCGACGCGAGCCTGGCGGCCCGCGCCGCGGTGGAGACGGTGCGCAACGCCCCCGCTCGCGCGCTCCCCGATCTGCTGCGCGAGGCAGGCGCCGCGCTCGTGCGGACGCGCGGCGCCGCGATGTCGATCGTGCGCATCGACGAGCGGTTCGCCGAGCTGCGCCACGCGGGCGTCGGCAACGTCACGGCGCACGTGGTCTCCGCCGACTCGCAGCGCGCCTTCAGCGGCATCTCGGCGGTGCTCGGCATGGAGCCGGCGCGCGCGCCGCTGCGTCGCGCTCGCACCGACGAGGATCACGCCCCCTTCGGCCCGTGGGACGTCGCGTTCCTGTTCACCGACGGCTTGACGACGCGCACGCGCCTGGAATCCGAGAGCGGCGCGCTGCGTCGCCATCCCGTCCTGATCGCCGACGCGCTGCTGAAGGCGTTCGGGCGCACGCACGACGACGCGACGGTCATCGTCGTCTCGTGAGCCTCGAACGCGGCCCTTCACGCGGTCGAAGCGCCGGAGCTCCCCGACGCGCCGCAACGCCGATCCGACGCACCTGACGCGTCCGTACGCACCGGCTGCAGCTTCGCGTGCGCCCCTCACGCGCATCACGCTCCCTGCGCAGCGCGGCCGCCGCGCGACGCGTGGCGCGCGCGTTGCTCCGTCCTCGGGGTGCGACCGCGCGGCTGCGGCCGAGCCGGAGGTGGACCGATGTGGACAGGCCCGACCGAGCGCTGGCGCGCGATGCTCCAGAGGGAAGAGGAGCCCCGCGCCCTCACCATCGCCATGCAGGCCGTCCGTGACGCCGAGCACGGACCGCACAAGGACCCCGAGCGCCTCGCGGAGGCGCGCCTCGCGCTCGCCGAGTGCTTCCTCGGCGAGAGCCGCTACCAGGACGCGTTGACCGAGCTCGAGCACGCGCGCAAGGCGCTGCACGCCGCGCCCGTCGCCACCGTGCGAAGGCTCGCAGAGCTCGACGACCTCGAGGGGATCGCCCACGAGGCGCTGGGCAAGCCGTTCGAGGCCGAGACGCACTTCCTCGCGGCGCTGAAGGCGCGCGAGGCGGAGTGCGGTCGCGAGGACCCGGAGGTCGCGACCTCGCTCGAGAACCTCGCGCGGCTCTACGCCGACGGCACCTTCGAGGAGCGCCACGCCATCCCGCTCCTCGGCCGCGCGCTGCGCATCCTCGAGAAGGCGGGGCCGAGCTGCGATCACCGGCGCGTGCGCGTGCTGCACGATCTCGCCGTGCTGCAGCGCAACGCGGAGCACCTCGACGAGGCGCGCGATCTCCTCGAGGACGCGCTGCGCGTCCAGATCGATCTCGCCGGCCGCAACGACGCGTCGGTCGCGCCGCTGCTGCGCGATCTCGCGCTGATCTACGCCGAGAAGAAGGAGTGGATCACCGTCGAGGCGCTGCTGCGTCGAGCGCTCGTGATCATGGACACCCACCCCGCGCAGGAGGCCCTGCCGTACATCGAGGACCTCGCCGACGCCGAGCGCGAGATGGGCAAGGTCGACGAGGCGCTGGTGCTCTACCGGCACGCCGCGCGGCTGTATCGCGCGGTGGGCGGCCAGGACGACATCGAGGCGGCCGAGATCGAGCAATTCGTCGACGACCTCGAGGAGCTGCGTCGCGCGCACAAGACCGAGAGCTGAGGCGCGCGCCGCGGTGCGCGCGGAGGCTCGTCTTTCAGGGCGCCCGCAGCGGGCAGTGGCCGTCGAAGCAGAGATCGGAGCCGCTGCCCGGGTAGTAGTAGCCGATCACGAAGCACATCTCGTCGAGCGCGCTCTCACCGAACCCGATGCCGTTCGGCGTGTCGTTGAGGTAGTCGCACTGGTAGGTGAGCCCCGAGGTGCCGTCGAAGGTGAACTGCGGATCGACGGAGACGTAGCGAGGCTCCGCCCAGTTGGTGTCGTCGGCCAGCCGCGCGCCGGGCTGGCCGCGCGCCGCCGACGCCCACACCTGCGCCTCGGTGCCGTGCGAGTGCTGGTGCGTCGTGACGTAGAACATCTTCGTGCCGGGCTTGCCTGCCTGGAAATGCTGGCCGGTGCTCCACGACTGGTTGGCGGGAATGTCGATCTGTCGCGTCCCCCAGAACAGCACGTCGGCCGCCTGGTAGCCGGTCGCCTGCGCCAGCGGGATCCCCTCGACCTTGAACGTCCCCGCGCCCTGCAGCGCCGTCTTGCCGGCGTTGATGTAGTGCGCCTCGATCTTGATCACCTGATCGGCCGCGAGGACCACCCCGACGCCGGCGGGGAAGTCGAGCTCCGCCTTCTCCTTGCCGATGAGCGCGATCGGGGCCTCGTCGGTGCCGTTGATGAACGTATTCACGAACGGCGCGCACGGCGTCGGCGTCAGGTCCTCGTCGGTCGCCGTCGTGCGATAGACGATCATGTGATGCGAGCCGGGCGCGAGGTCGGCCGAGAGCTTGGTCGCGAGCAGCGGCTGGCCGGTGCCGATCTTCACGCGGATGCAGACCGTCTTCTCGTCGCCCGGCTGCAGGTCGATCGGGCCGATCGAGGCCTGCGCGGTCGTCGGCAGCGGGACGTCGGCCGCCGGCGCGCCGGACGACGAGCACGCGGGGAGCGCCGCGAGGCCCGAAAGGCAGAGCGACGCGAGCGCGGCGATCGAAGCGAGACGCGAGGGCTTCGGCATGGGTACGGGCAGCTTAGCCGTATACCGGTCCGGGGCACCCTCGGGATCGCGTAAGGGGCGTTCGCCAGCGGTGCGCGCAGGTCGTACCCTCGTCGCGTGATCGCCGTCTACCTCGCGGCCTTGGTCGTCGCGCTCGGCGTCGTCGGGGTGCAGCTGCTCGGCGGGGCGCACGGTCACGACGGCTCGGTCGGCGCGCACGACGTCTCCGCCGGCGCGCACGGCGACCACGATGCCCTCTCGACCGCCTCGCTCTTCCTCTCGACGCGGTTCTGGACGTTCGCGCTGCTGGCGCTCGGGCTGGTCGGCACGCTCCTCTCGCTCCTGCGGCTCGCCTCGCCTTGGGCCATCGTCGTGCTGGCGATCACCAGCGGCGTCGTCTCGGGGCTCTTCGCCGCGCTCGTGTTCCGCGCGCTCCGGCGGTCCGACCGGTGGAGCGGGGCCTCGCTGAACGAGGCGATCGGCACCACCGCGCGCGTGCTCGTCCCCTGCGCCAAGGGGCGGGTCGGCAAGGTGCGCGCGCTCGTGAAGGGGGCGACCGTCGACATGCTCGCCATGACCGACGCCGAGGAGATCGAGATCGGCGCCCACGTGCTCATCGCGGCGATCGACGGGGGCATCGCGAAGGTCGAGCGCGCGCCGCTGGAGCTCGAGCCGTAGCGGCGGCGCGTGCGCTCGCGCGGGGCGCGCGCACCGCCGCTCGGTCGCCATGCCCGGTGGCGGTAGCGCAGGGTGCAACGCTTGCGTCGCCGAGCGCGTCGATCGGCCTCGTTTTCCAGGCCGTTCCGCGCGTCGCGCCGCGTGTATCCTCGCCGCATGGTCAAGCCCACGTCCGATGGGATCCCCGATCTCGGGATCGACATGCAGACGGCGACGCTCCTGCTCGGCGGCGCCGTCGCCGTCGTCATCGCGTTCGCGCTCTTCGTGTGGTTGATGAACCGGTTCCTCTACGTGTGCCGGCCGAACGAAATCCTGATCTTCGCGGGGCGAAAGCACCGATTGCCGGACGGCACCGAGGTCGGCTTCAAGATCCTGCACGGCGGTCGTGGCATCCGCACGCCGCTGCTGGAGACGGTCTCGCGCATGGACATGCGCCTGTTCCCCGTCGAGGTCGCCGTCGCGAGCGCGTACTCGAAGGGGGGCATCCCGCTCACCGTCAACGCGATCGCGAACGTGAAGATCGCGAGCGACCCGCTGCTGGTGCGCAACGCGGTCGAGCGCTTCCTCGGCACCAGCATGCAGCAGATCGCGGTGGTCGCGCAGCAGACGCTCGAGGGCGTGCTGCGCGAGGTCCTCTCGCAGCTCACGCCGGAGGAGGTGAACCAGGATCGCCTCAAGTTCGCGGAGAGCCTCGTGCTGAACGCGAAGGACGACTTCGACAAGCTCGGCCTCGAGCTCGACGTGCTCAAGGTGCAGCACGTCGCCGACGATCAGCAGTACCTGCAGAACCTCGGGCGCGCCCGCATCGCCGGCATGATCCGCGACGCGCAGAACGCCGAGAACCAGGCCAACCAGCGCATCGCCGAGGAGCAGGCCGCCGCGCGGATGCGCGCCGAGTCGGCGCAGAAACAGGCCGAGGCGATGGTGCTGCAGAAGAAGAACGGCGTGCGCGCCGAGCTCGCCCGCCTCGAGGCGCAGGCCAAGTCGATCGAGAACGAGGCGGAGGTCGCCTCGCAGACGGCGCGCTCGTTCGCCGAGCAGGATCTCCAGGGGCGCCGCGCCGAGCTCGAGAAGCTCCGCCTCGAGTGCGACGTCGTGCTGCCCGCAGAGGCGCGGCGCATGGCCGAGGAGGCGAAGGCGCGCGGCGCGGCGGCGCCGACCGTCGAGCAGGGCAAGGCGGCGGCGGAGGCGCTCACGATGGTCGCCGCCGAGTGGCAGGCGGCCGGCAAGGACGGGCGCGACCTCTACGTGCTCAACCAGCTCCGGAGCTTCGTCGAGTCGGCCATCACCCGCGTCGGACAGACCGAGATCAAGGAGCTGCAGCTGGTCGACGGCGGCGACGGCAAGGCGCTCGCCTCGCTGTTCGCGGCCTTCCCAAACGCGGTCGCCCGCGTGATGGAGGCGACCGGCGACGCGATCGGCGTCGACATCGACGCGCTCATCGGATCCTCGCTCTCGAAGAGCGCCAAGAACGCCAAGAACGAGGTGCGGTGATGGGCGGCGTCATCGTGGTGCTGGGGCTGACGGCCCTCATCGTCTTCCTGCTCGTCTCGTTCATGGTGCGACGCCTGCTCTACGTGAGCGCGCCGA
>CAIXWQ010000707.1 GCA_903923175.1 uncultured delta proteobacterium
CTCCGCAGCGTCTACGCCGAGGCGAAGCGCGCCGCCGAGCTGCTCTGCGCGATCGCGTGCGCCGAGGGGCTGCCGGTCGCCGTCGCGCGCGGCTTCGCCTTCGTCGGCCCGCACCTGCCGCTCGACGCGCATTTCGCGATCGGCAACTTCGTGCGCGACGGCCTCGCCGGTCGCGCGATCGTGGTGCGCGGCGACGGCACGCCGCGGCGCTCGTACCAGTACGCGACCGACCTCGTGGCGTGGCTCCTCGCGGTGCTCGTCCGTGGCCGCGCCGGCCGCGCCTACAACGTCGGCTCCGAGCACGCCGTCTCCATCGCCGAGCTCGCGGCCCGCGTCGCGGGGCACTGCGGCGTCGCGGTCGAGGTGCGCGGCGCAGCGACACCCGGCGCCCGCATCGAGCGCTACGTCCCTTCGACGCAGCGCGCGCGCGAGGAGCTCGGCGTCGTCGAGCGCGTCGGCCTCGACGACGCGATCGCGCGCACGCTCCGCTGGCACCGCGGCCCCGCTTCGCGCTGAGGCGCGCCGAGGCGCGCGCGCGTCACGCCGCGAATCGGAGCCTTCTCGCGGCTCGCGGTGGCCGGGACCGATGTTGACGGGTCCGGCGCCGGCTGCGACGATCTACCGGGAATCCACGCCCGAGATCGATCGAACAGCATGTCCTTCTTCCGCACCCGACCGCTCTTCATCCTCGAGATGGCGAACAACCACATGGGGAGCGTCGAGCACGGGCGGGCGATCCTGCGCGCGTTCGCCGAGGTGGTCGCGCCGTACGCCGAGCGCTTCCGCTTCGCGTTCAAGTTCCAGTACCGCGACCTCGCGACCTTCATCCACCCCGACTGGCGCGAGCGCACCGAGTTCAAGTACATCAAGCGCTTCCGCGAGACCGAGCTGAGCGAGGCCGACTTCCTCGAGCTCAAGCGCGAGATGGAGTCGCTCGGCTTCCTCTCGGTCTGCACGCCGTTCGACGAGGTCTCCGCCGAGCGCGTCGAGCGCCACGGCTACGCCGTCGTGAAGATCGCGAGCTGCTCGTTCACCGACTGGCCGCTGCTCGAGCGCGTGGTGCAGATCGATCGCCCGGTGCTCCTGTCGACCGCCGGCGCGTCGCTCGAGGACATCGATCGCGTGGTCGCCTTCCTCGAGCACCGCGCGCGCGACTTCGCCCTCATGCACTGCGTGGCGGCGTACCCGACGCGCGCCGACGCGCTCTCGCTGAACCAGATCTCGTTCCTGCGGTCGCGCTACGCCAAGCCGGTGATCGGCTACTCGACGCACGAGCCGCCGACCAACGTCGACGCCATCCGCGTGGCGATCGGCGCCGGCGCGCGCATCTTCGAGAAGCACGTCGGCCTCGCGACGCCGGGCCAGCCGATCAACGAGTACTCGGCCTCGCCTTCGCAGATCGCCGTCTGGCTGCGCGCGGCGGCGGAGGCCTTCGACGCGTGCGGCGTCGAGGGGCGCCGCCCCGATTTCCCCGCCGAGGAGCTCGCGAGCCTGCGCGATCTGCGCCGCGGCGTGTGGCTCTCGCGCGACCTGCGCGCCGGCGATCACCTGCACCCCGGCGACTACACGCTCGCCATCCCGCTGCAGCCCGGCCAGCTCACCGCCAACGATCTGTCGAAGTACGCCGAGCACGTGCTGCTCGAGGATCGCCCGGCGCGCTCGCCGCTGCTGATGTCCCAGCTGCAGCGCACCGATCACCGCCTGCGCGTTCAGGGGATCATGCAGCGCGTGAAGGCGGTGCTGAAGGAGAGCAGCGTGCTGCTCCCCAAGCAGGCCGACATCGAGATCTCGCACCACTACGGCATCGACCGCTTCGAGGAGTTCGGCATCACCCTCGTCACGGTCATCAACCGCGCCTACTGCAAGAAGCTCATCGTCGTGCTCCCCGGGCAGAAGCACCCGGAGCAGCACCACGAGAAGAAGGAAGAGACCTTCCACGTGCTCCACGGCAAGGTCGACCTCGTGCTCGACGGCGTGCCGCGCACCTGCGAGCCGGGCGACGTGGTCACCGTGGAGCGCGGCGTGCGCCACGCCTTCTCGAGCAGCACCGGCGCGGTGATGGAGGAGATCTCGTCGACGCACTTCGTCGACGACAGCCACTACACCGATCCGAGCATCGGCCAGAACGAGCACCGCAAGACGCTCGTCACCTATTGGATCGACTGATCGGCGAGGCCGTGGCGCTCGCGGCGCGCGCGGCCGTTCGGCGCGCCGCGGCGCTCCGCGAACCGCGAACCGCGAACGGAGTGCCCATGAAGCTCTCGGACTACGTCTTCGACTTCGTCGCGCGCGCGGGCGTGCGCGACGTGTTCATGCTCCCCGGCGGCGGGTGCATGCACCTGGTCGACTCGCTCGGCAGCCACCCCGGCCTGCGCTACGTCGCGATGCTGCACGAGCAGGCCGCGGCGATCGCCGCCGAGAGCTACGCGCAGGCGCGCAACGGGCTCGGCGTGGTGCTCGTCACCACCGGGCCGGGCGGCACCAACGCCGTCACCGGGCTCGCGGGCGCTTGGCTCGAGTCGACGCCGTGCCTGTTCCTGTCGGGGCAGGTGAAGCGCCCCGATCTGCGCCAGCGCGTCGGCGTCCGGCAGCTCGGCTTCCAGGAGCTCGACGTCGTCGCCGTCGTCTCGCCGCTCACGAAGTACGCGGCCCTGGTCACCGAGCCGAACGACATCCGCTACCACCTCGAAAAGGCCGTCCACCTCGCGCGCAGCGGCCGACCGGGCCCCGTGTGGCTCGACATCCCGCTCGACGTGCAGGCCGCGAACGTCGAGCCGAGCGCGCTGCGGGGCTTCGATCCGAGCGAGCTGCGCGGCGGCGAGCACGGTGCGTCCGGCGCGCCCGCGGACGAAGAGACGTCCGAGGCGCGCATGCACGCGCAGATCGCGGAGGCCCTCGGGCTGCTCGCGCGCGCCGAGCGCCCGGCCATCCTGGTGGGCAACGGCGTCCGGCTCGCGGGGGCCGAGCAGGCCGTGATCGACCTCGCGCGCGCGCTCGACGTGCCGGTGCTGCTCACGTGGAAGATGATCGACCTGCTCGACGAGGACGATCCGCTCAACGGCGGGCGCCCCGGCGCGATCGCGCAGCGGTGGGCGAACTTCGCGCAGCAGAACGCCGACTGGCTGCTCTGCCTCGGCGCGCGCCTCGACACCGGGCAGACGGCCTACAACCACCCCGCGTTCGCGCGCGGAGCGACGAAGATCGTCGTCGACGTCGACGACCGCGAGCTCGCCAAGCTGGAGATGACGCCGCTCGTGCCGGTGCAGGCCGACGTCGGCGTCTTCGTCCGCGCGTTCGCCTCCGCCGCCGCCGCGCGCGGTGACCTGCGCCTCGATCGCTCGGCCTGGCACGCGCGAATCGGCGCGTGGAAGCGCGCGTATCCGGTGCTGCTCCCGGAGTATCGCGGCGAGCCCAACGTCAACAACTACGTGCTGATGGACGAGCTCTCGCGGCAGCTCGCGGCGACCGATCTCGTCGTCCCGGGCTCCTCGGGCGCGTGCTCCGAGGTCACGATGCAGGCGCTGCGCGTGCGCGTCGGGCAGCGCGTGCTGAACACGCAGGGGCTCGGCTCGATGGGCTTCGGCATCGCCGCCTCGATCGGCGCGTGCCTCGCCTACGAGCGCCGCCGCACCATCTCGCTCGAGGGCGACGGCGGCTTCATCATGAACGTCCAGGAGCTCGAGACCGTGCGGCGCCTCGGGCTCCCCATCAAGTTCTTCGTGCTGAACAACGACGGCTACGCGTCCATCCGCGCCTCGCAGCGCAACTACTTCGAGGGGCGCTTCTACGCGAGCGATCGCGCGAGCGGGCTCACCCTGCCCGACGTGGTGCGCGTCGCGCAGGCCTTCGATCTGCCGGCCGAGCGCGTCGACTCGGTCGATCGGCTCGCCGAGGTCGTCGCGCGGGCGCTGGCGCACGACGGGCCGTACCTCGTGGACGTCGTCGTCTCGCCGCTGCAGACCACGCAGCCGCGCGTGACCACGCGCCAGCTCCCCGACGGGACGATGACCACGCGGCCGATGGAGGACCTCGCGCCGCTGCTGCCGCGCGAGGAGCTCGAGGCCAACCTGCTGGTGCCGCCGCCGTCGGCCGTGCGGTAGGCGTCGCGGCGATCGGGCGAGTCAGAGCGCCTCACGCGCCTCACGCGCCGCCTGCCGTCGTCGTCGGCCCTCGGTCAGAGCCGCTTCAGGATGTCGAGGCGACGCGCGTCGATGTTGTCCGGCAGCGTCGTGAGGTTCGAGCAATTGCCGCACGCGGCGTTCTCGCCGCGCCGCGCCTCGAGGTGCATGCGGCGCAGCTCGCGCAGCCGCTCCGACTCCCAGACCTGCCGGATCGTCTCGTGGTTCAGATCGCCGCAGAGCGTGGCGTGCAGCCAGTCCTCGTTGCACAAGCTCACCGTGCCGTTCCAGTTCACGGCGAGCATGAAGAACGGGAGCGGACAGGCGACCTTGTCGACGAGCGGCCACCCCTCGAACGTGGTCGGGTTGGTCCCGAGGGTCCAATCCTTGGTGCCGGAGGCGCTCCAGCCGTGCAGCTGCTCCACGCCGACGTTCGGCGCGAAGGCGAAGTCCTCGTGGAACTTGGCGAGCTCCTCGGGCGTGAAGCCGGAGTTGGCGATCTTCACGTAGATCTTGAGCGCCGTCCCCTCGGCGCGGGCGCACAGGTCGCGCACGCCGTCGACGAGCCGCGCGTAGTCGACCTTCGTCTGCGTGATGCTCAGGTAGCCCTTGGCGTCGACCGCGTTGACCGAGACGCCGATCATGTCGAGCCCGGAGGCGACGAGCTGCGCGTTGTACGCGGGCTCGAGCTTGAGCCCGTTCGTCTTGGTCCAGAGCGAGGCGCTGACGTCGCCCTCCTTGAGGATGCGCACCATGTCGACGAACGCCGGGTGCACCAGCGGATCGCCGTCTTTGTAGAGGTTGATCCGGTGGAGCCGGACGCCCCAGTCCTTGAGATCCGCGACGAGCTTGCGGACCAGCCCGAGGTCCATCGTCCCGTTCGGTCGGCGCTGCCGCAGGGTCGCGTCGCCGGTCGGGCAGAACTGGCAGCGCATGTTGCACAGGCTCGTCGGCTCGACGTAGAGCGAGAGCGGAGCCGGCAGGGGCGCGTCTTCGCCGAGATCGACGCGACGGGTCTCGCGCAGGTCGATTGCTTGGATCTTCATCGCCCCAGCCACCCTCCGTCCACGGGGAGCACAGCCCCCGTGATGTAGCGCGCGTGCTCGCTGCACAAGAACACGACCGCGGCGGCCACCTCGCGGGGATCGCCGAACCGACCCGCGGGGATGCGCCCCTTCGTCGTCGCCGACCGGGCTTCGTCGGAGGTCAGCGGCCGCAGCATCTCGGTGTCGATGTACCCCGGCGCGAGGCAGTTCACCGTGACGCCGTCGGCCGCCCACTCGTTGCTGAGACACTTGGTGAGCTCGACGATGCCCGCCTTCGCCACCGAGTAGCCGACGATCCCGCGCGTCCCCTGGATGCCGGCGATGCTCGACATGAAGACGATGCGCCCCCAGCGCTTGCGGAGCATCGACGGCGCGACGGCGCGCGCGAGATCGAACGCGGCGGTCAGGTTCAGGTCGAGCTCGCGGTCCCACGTCGCCGCCGAGTACTCGAGCGCCGGCGCGCTCTCCTGGTTGCCCGCGCAGTGGACGAAGAGGTCCGCCTCGAACGACAGCGCGCGCCTGCGCTCGCGGTCCGCGAGGTCGACGCCCGTCGCGCGCGACCAGCGCGACACCGACGCGCCGGCGGCCTCGAGCGCGTCCGCGACCGCGAGGCCGATGCCGCGGCTCGCTCCCGTCACGACCGCCGACTTGCCGGTGAAGTTGAGCTCGATGGGGATCATGCGCGCCGGACGGCCCCGCAACTGTAGCATCGCGCCGCTGCGGGGGCCGGCGGCGCGACCTCGCCCAGCCGCTGCGCTTCGAGCGGCGGACGTCGCCGACGCCAAGGGTTCAGGCGTCGACCAGCCGCACGACCGGATTCGTCGCCCCGAGCCTCGCGAGCTGGTCGAGGATCCCCTGGGCGTGGCCGACGGTCGACACGACGATCGGGCGCCGGGAGCGAACGGCCGCGTCGGGCGACAAGATGGGGCGGCCGTCGAGGGTGTGCCCCTGGTAGTGCGGGTTGGAGTCGACGAAGGCCTCGATCGGCGCGCGCCCGAGCGCGCTGGTCGCGAGCAACCGCAACGTCAGCGTGCCCGTCCCCCACACGAGGAACGGCTCGCTCCGCGCCGCGAGCCGCTCGACCGCCGCCAGGATCGGCCGCTCGGCCGCCGTGCAGCGCGCGACGTACGCTTCGAGCGCGCGCTCCGCGTCGTCGACGTGGACGAGCTCGCCGACGTCCGCGCGTGGCGAAGCGGGCGCGCGATAGACGCCCACGATCTGACCGTAGGGCTCGCCGTTCGCGAGGAGTCGGTCGCTGGGGAAGGTCGCGACCGACGAGAGGCCGTGCGCGCGCATGAGCGCGTCGAGCGTCGCGGCGGTGAAGTAGGAGACGTGCTCGACGCTGAACTCCTGGAAGGGGGCCTCGGGCCTTCGCCCGAACGCCTGCGCGTCCGGCACCTCGACGATCAGCGTGCCGCCGGGCGCCAACGCGGCGAGCGTGCTCCGCAACGCGGTCGTCACGTCGACCAGGTGCTCGAGCACGCCGACCAGGACCACGACGTCGAAGCGACGCGCGCCCCCCGGCGCCGAGAAGAAGGAGCCGGTCGCGACCTCGACGTCGTGCTGCTCGCGCGCGATGCGGGCGCTCAGCGGCGACGGGTCGAGCCCCTCGACGTGGGCGAAGCCGCGGCGCTTCAGCGCGGCGAGCAGGCCGCCGTTCGCGCAGCCGATCTCGTAGATGGTGGCGTCCGCGCGCGGGATGTAGCGCGCGAAGTCGTCGGCGTCGGCCTCGAACCGAGCCGCGTCGTGGGCGGGGATCGGCGCGCCAGGATGGTGCCCCTCGTACTTCGAGGCGTCGCGGTAGTACGCGTCGAAGGCCCGCTGCGGCGGCAGCCCGTCGGCGAAGCAGGCGCCGCAGCGAGCGCACGTCACCACCTCGTAGCCGCCGTGGATCGAGAGCCCCTCCACGCGCGCGAACCGCTGCGAGAACAGGGCGCGCACCTCGCGTCCCTCGCAGCCAGGGCACGGGCGCTCGGCGATCATCGTCGCGAGGCTCCCTCGTCCGGGCGAGCGGGCCACGGGGCCGGCGCGGTCGCGCTCATGGGCGGCGGGCCTCGTCGCGGGCGGGCGGCTTCGCGTCGTCGAAGTTGATCCGCTCCTTCTCGATGACGAGCGGGAAGCGGCGCGCGTACTGGAGCAGCAGGCCGACGTACTCGCCCACGACGCCGAGCGCGAAGATCTGGATCGAGCCGAGCATGAAGGTCGCGATCACGACCGGGGCCATGCCGAGCGGCAGCGAGTACCAGAACAGCAGCTTCGCGATGAAGTACACGAACCCGCAGACGAAGCTCAGGCACGACACCATGAAGCCGACGAGCGTCATCACGCGAATGGGCGCCTTCGAGTAGCTGAAGATCCCCGTGAACGCGAAGTCGATGAGATCGAAGATCGAGTGGCGCGAGCGTCCGTGCTGCCGCTCCGGGACGTCGTAGATCACCAGCTGCTTCTCGAACCCGATCTCCGAGACCAGGCCGCGGAAGTACGGATCGGGCTCCGCGAGCGACTTGATGATGTCGATGATGCTCCGGTCGTAGAGGCCGAAGCCGATGAAGTTCGGGATCTGCTCGATGTGCGAGATCTTGCGGATCAGCAGGTAGAAGAGCCCGCGCACGCGCGTCATGACGAAGCCCTCGCGCGCCGGCCGCTTGATCGCGGCGACGATGCGAAAGCCCTTCTCCCAGTGCGCCACCAGCTCGGGGATCAGCGTCGGCGGCGTCTGCAGATCGGCGAAGATCGGGATGATCGCGTCTCCCGTCGCGCAGTAGTAGCCGTGCAGCGGCGATCGATTCGCGCCGAAGTTGCGCGAATTCACGATCACCTTCACGTGCTTGTCCTCCGCCGCGATGCCGCGAAGGACCTCCACGGTGCGATCGCGCGAGCAGTTGTCGATGAAGATGTGCTCGAGCTCGTAGTCGGCGAGCTGCTCGTCGAACACGCGCTTGCACGCGAGGTAGCACTCGCGAATGCCCGCCTCCTCGTTGTAGCAGGGCGTGACGATGCTGATCTTCTTCAAGGTCCGCTCCCGCGACAGACTATCACGCTGCTCCGGGGCTCCTCGCGGGTGCGCGAGGCTCGTCGCGCGCGCGCCCTCGTTGCCGCGGACCACGCGGCCGTAGCGACTACGCCCGCCGCTCCTCGAGCCGACGGGCCATCGCGGCGAGCACGGCGGCGATGGGCGCGGTCTCGCCGTTCCAGGGCTGCGGGAACGTCACCGCGACGACGCCCGCCGTCGCCGCGCCCTCGAGGTTGCGCGGCAGGTCGTCGACCAGCGCGTCGACGTGCTTCAGCCAGCCGAGGTGCTCGAGCTTGGTGGTCTCCCAGCGCTTGCTCGTGTCCTGCGGGCGCGGCGAGGGCACGATGGTCACCGTGCGGATCCAGCGGCCGAAGTGCCGGAGCACCCAGGCCGCGGAGATGGGCGCGGTGTGCAGCGGCGTCGCCGTCACGGCGAGGTGGCGAAAGCCGTCGCCGTGCGCCTCGAACCACGCGAGCACCTCGGGGCACGGCGGCAGCTCGGCGGCGCGCGCGAGGCGGAAGTCGTCGAGCGATTCGAGGTAGCGCTCGCGCGTGAGCCCCAGCGCCTCGTGCGGCGGGTTGTGCCGGAGCGCCTCGTAGGCCACGGGCTGCACGCTCGGTGCGCTCGGTGCGCTCGGTGCGCTCGGTGCGCGAAGGTCGCCCGCGCGCTCGTCGAGCCACGCGCGCAGCAGGCCGTTGAGCACGTCGTCGACGTCCCACGCGATCGTCTTCGGCGCTGCCGAGTCCTTCGCGCCCGGGCCCGAGAGCGTGCCGATCATGGCGCGCGAGTCTACGGCTCGCCTCGGACGGCGGCGCGACCATCGTGCCCGACCACCGCGACGTCGCCGCGCCTGCCTGCGCGCGGCGCAGGCTCGTGTCCCGTCCCGCGTGCCGAGCGCGACGGTATCATCGCGGCACAATCGGGACGGATCGGCGCCGCGCGCCGTGGCTCCAGGGAGATCTCGGCCCGGCTCGTTCGATCGTGGCATCCTCCGTCGGCGGGGCGGTGTGACTCGGGCGTCCGCGACGCGGAGCGCTCGCGTCGCGAGCGAGCGAGTGGGCGAGGCGTGCTCAGGAGGATCGATGTCGCGAGTCTCGTACTACCTCGAAATGATCCGGCGGACGCGGCCGCAGCGCATGGCGCCGAAGGCGTGGAACTACGCCAAGTACCGCCTGCTGCCGAAATACCCGGAGACCTCCGTCGAGCGGTATGCCCCTCAGATCGCGACCGTGCTGCTCACGAAGCGCTGCAACCTGAGCTGCAGCTACTGTGCGGCCGGGAAGATCATGGAGGAGGGGAGGAAGAACTGGCGCGGCGACGAGGGTGATCTCGAGAGCGTGAAGCGGATCTTCGAGAACCCGCTGTTCGCCAATTGCGTGTTCGTGGATCTGCTCGGCGGCGAGCCGCTGCTGGTGAAGGATCTGGAGGCCATCGTCGGCTTCCTGAGCGAGCGCGGGCACCTCACCAACATCTCGACGAACGGCATCTACCTGGAACGCCGGATCGAGGGGCTCGCGAGCGCCGGCATCTCGCGCATCAACGTCTCGCTCTACGACGAGAACGAGGCCGTCCTGCGGCGGGACCTCGCGAAGATCAACCAGGTCTTCCGCGTGCACACGAGTCAGGTGCTCCTGAAGAGCGCCGTGGAGGGGCAGGCCGATCGACTGCTCGAGATGGCCCGCTTCGTCCGCGACGCCGGCTGCGCGAGCCTCCGGTTCTGGATCTATCGCGCGATGGGGACCGACCCGAATCCGGCCGAGGTGCTCGTCGACGACGACCCCGCGTACGTGCGATTCCGCCGTCGGGTCGACGAGGCGCTGCCGGGCTTCTGCGAGTGGCCTGCGGCCGTGAAGCCTGGCCCGATCAAGAAGCGCTGCCCGCAGCTCTGGCAGCGGATCAGCGTGGACATCTCCGGCGCCGTCTACGTCTGCTGTGGGCTGGAGGAGACGCTGACCGGGCCGGACAGCCGACTCTTCGACACCGCGCCCGACGTCCTCTGGAACCACCCGAAGCTGGTGGAGATGCGCCGGGGGCTGCTCGCTCCCAACGCCGAGCCTCCCGAAGAGTGCCGCGGCTGCAACATGCTCGACGACCCCGGCTGGTGAGCCGCGCCGCGGGTTCTCGGGGGTGACTCAGCGCGCCGCGCCGCCCCCACGCCGCCCCTGGTCGCGAGGCTGGATGACCGGGAGCGATCTCCGCGGGCGTCGCTTCGGCCGCGCCGCGGGGCCGAGCCGCCGGATCGTCGCCGAGTCGAAGTCGCACGCGTGGAGGCACGGCAGCGAGCACGACATCGGAGCGTCGCGGAGCCGGAAGTCGGCGTCGAACAGGTTGCCCATCCGGTAGGGGCGCAGGTCGTAGGGCGCGTCCGGCCCGCGCGCGAGGATGTCGGCCACCAGCGGGGAGTGGGTGAAGCTCGCGCCGCCGAAGCACGCGAAGACGTCGCCGTTCGGCAGCACGTTGATGTAGTTCTTGCCCGCCGAGCACTCCTTGGTCTCGTAGTCGGCGAAGTTCAGCTGGCTCGTGACGTTGGACTTCCGATCGGGCGTGAGCTGCGCGTCGAGCGCCTGCCTGTCGCGCTGCTCGTACTCGAACCCCGGAGTGACCAGCGGATCGACGTGCAGGCTGATCTTCTTGCCCTCGAGTCGGCGTCGAACGTGCTCGATGACCGGGAGGTTCTCCGGCGTCGCGACGATGTTGACGTTCAGGTGGAAGTACGGCTGCAGCTCCACGAGCTTCGCGAGGAAGGCCTCTTCGGTGGCGTACTCGCGGTGGAAGCTGACATTGAGGTGCAGCGGCGCCTTGATCTGCCGGTAGACGTGGGTGCTCACGGTCGCGTTGGACACGATTCCGAGGATGGTGTGCCGCTCCAGCCGATTCACGAACTCGGGGAGACCGCGGTAGAGGAAAGGCTCACCACCCGAGACGTAGACCATGGCCGGCGGCAGCTTGGCGAAGGCGGCGAGCCACTCGTCGACCGTGCGCTCCGACTCCCTGGGGTAGAGATCGCCGTAGTTGAACTTGGTGACGACCGTGCAGTACGAGCACTTGTAGTTGCACCGGAACGTCGGCCAGAACAGCACGTGCAGGCGATTCGGGAAGATGCGGCGGTAGTGCGGCTTGAGGAAGTTCTTCACCGACGCGGGGATGTGCCGCTGCAGCCACGCGATGTTGAGCATCGTCGAAAAATAGCCCGCGCGAGATCGAGCGTCGAGCCTGCCACGGCCCTCGCCGGGGCCGCGTGCGCCTCGAGCGCCGGATCGAGGCGGCCCGATCGGCGTAACGCCTCGCCCCACGGAGACTCGGCTACTGCGGCGAGCTCGTGTGTCGCTCGACCGCGCCCCGCACCGCGGCGATGACCCCGCGCGCGAGCGCCTCGAGCATCTCGTCGGTGAGCCCCGGATACACCCCTACGAACAAGCCGCCGTTCATGATCGCGTCGGTGTGCTCGAGCCCGCCGACCACGCGGTGGCGCACCTTGCGGTAGGCCGGGTGCCTGAGCAGGTTGCCGCCGAACAGGCGCCGGTGGCCGATCTTGCGCGCGTCGAGCGCGCGGCAGATCTCGACGAGCTTCGCGTGATCGGGGCGCTTGAGCACCATCAGCAGCCCGAACCAGCTCGGGTCCGCGCCGGGGGTCGCCTCCACGAAGTCGAGCACGTCCTCGAGCTCGCCGAGCTTGCCGCGCAGCGCGGCGAAGTTGCGCCGGCGCGCGGCGCCGAAGTCCGGCAGTTTCTTGAGCTGCTCGCGCCCGATGGCCGCCTGCAGATCGGTCGGCTTCAGGTTGTAGCCGAGGTGGCGGTAGACGTACTTGTGGTCGTAGCCCTCGGGGAGCTGCTCCCACTTCCAGCAGAAGCGCTTGCCGCAGGTGTCGTCCTTGCCGCTCGCGCACCCGCAGTCGCGCCCCCAGTCGCGGAAGCTCTCGGCGATCTTCTTGAGCGCCGGCTTGTTGGTGTAGACGGCCCCGCCCTCGCCCATGGTCATGTGGTGCGGCGGGTAGAAGCTCGAGGTCGCGAGATCGCCGAACGTGCCGGTGAGCTTGCCGCGCCACAGGCTGCCGAGCGCGTCGCAGTTGTCCTCGACGAGATACAGCCCGTGCTGCTTGCAGAACGCGAGCACCGCGTCGACGTCGAACGGGTTGCCGAGCGTGTGCGCGAGCATCACGCCGCGCGTGCGCTCGGAGCGGGCGTCCTCGAGGCGCGCGACGTCGACGTTCGCCGTCTTGCGGTCCACGTCCACGAACACCGGCACGCAGCCCGCCTGCACGATCGGGTTCACCGTGGTCGGGAAGCTCGCGGCGACGGTGATGATCTCGTCGCCCGGCGCGACGGGGCGCGGCAGCTCGTCGCTCGTGAGCGTCATGAACGCGACGAGGTTCGCGCTGGAGCCGGAGTTCACCAGCAGCGCGTGGCGCACGCCGAGGAAGCCCGCGAGCTCGCGCTCCAGCGCCTCGCCCTCCGGGCCGAGCGTGAGCCAGAAGTCGAGGCTCGCCTTCACCGCCGCCTGCACCTCGCGCTCGTCGTAGACGCGGCCGGCGTAGGGGATGGTCGACCGCCCCTCGACGAACGGCGGGGCCTTCGCGCGCCGGAGGCGGTGCAGCTCGGCGGTGAGCTCGAGGATCTTGCGCTCGAGCGCGGGCTCGTCGAGCGCCTCTTCTTCTCGTTCTCGCGGCGCGGGCGGAGTGTGCTCCGGCATCGCGCCGATTCTACGGAGCCGCGGCGGCGTACGCCCGAAGATCCTCGAGCGACGCCGCGCGCATCGACGTCGGCCCCGCCGCCGCGCCGCGCTTCTTACCTGAGGCACCCGAGGCACCCGAGGCCGCGTCGGCCCAGCGGCGATACCAGCGCGCCGTGCGCGCGACCGCCTCGTCCACGCGCCAGCGCGGCCGCACGCCGAGCTCGGCGATGACCTTGTCGATCGCGAGGCGCAGCACCGAGGCCTCGTGCACCGCGCCCGGCTCTCGCGCGTCGTGCCAGCGGCCGTCGCCCCACGCCGCGCACAGCCGCTCCACCAGCGCCGCGACCGGCAGCTCGTCGCCCGGCAGCGGCCCGAGGTTCCACGCCGAGCACCAGCGCGGCTCGTCGCTCGCGAGCATGCGCGCCGCGAGGTGCAGGTAGCCGTGCACCGGCTCGAGCACGTGCTGCCACGGTCGGATGGCGCCCGGGTTGCGCACGGGGACCGACCGCCCCTCCGCCAGCGCGCGCGCCGCGTCGACCACGATGCGATCGCGGGCGAAGTCGCCGCCGCCGATCACGTTGCCCGCCCGCGCGGTCGCGAGCTTCACGCCGTGCTCGGCGACGCGCTCGGGCGCGAAGAACGAGCGGCGATACGACGCCACGACGAGCTCGGCCGCGCCCTTGCTCGCGCTGTAGGGATCGTGCCCGCCGAGCGCGTCGCACTCGCGGTACCCCCACGGCTGGCCGACGTTTTCGTAGGCCTTGTCGCTCGTGACCACTACCACCACGCACGGCCGCGCGCGCAGGCGCACCGCCTCGAGCAGGTGCACGGTGCCCATCACGTTGGTCGCGAAGGTCTCGACCGGCGCCTCGTAGCTCGCGCGCACCAGCGGCTGCGCCGCGAGGTGCAGGACGATCTCCGGATCGGCCGCGTCGATCGCGGCGCCGAGCGCGGCCGGATCGCGCACGTCGCCGAGGACGTGCGCGTGGAGCAGCTCCGCGATCCCGGCGAGCTCGAAATGGCTCGGCTCGGTGGGCGGCGGCAGCGCGAAGCCGCTCGTGCGCGCGCCGAGCCGCGACAGCGCGAGGCACAGCCACGACCCCTTGAAGCCGGTGTGCCCGGTGACGAGCACGCGGCGCCCGCCGAATGCGCCGAGCGCGTCGTCGGACCCGCGCGCGTCGCTCATCGCCACACCTTCCACGGCGCGCTCCCCGAGCGCCACAGCGCCTCCAGGTTCTCCCAGTCGCGGAAGGTGTCCATGCAGTGCCAGAAGCCCTGGTGCTCGTAGACCATGAGCTGGCCGTCGTGCACGCAGCGCTCGAGCGGCTCGCGCTCGAGCATCGTGTCCGGGGTCGCCTTCACGTAGTCGAGGAACGCCGGCTCGAAGAAGAAGAAGCCGCCGTTGATGAGCCCCGACGTCGTCTGCGGCTTCTCGTTGAAGGCGCGCACGAGCCCGCGCTCGTGGTCGATCTCGCCGAAGCGGCTCGGCGGGCGCACGCCGGTCACCGTCGCGATCTTGCCGTGCGCGCGGTGGAAGCGCAGCGCCGCGGCGAGATCCACGTCCGCCACGCCGTCGCCGTAGGTGACCGCGAAGGTGCCGCCGTCGAGGTAGCGCGACGCCTTGAGCACGCGCGCGCCGGTCGGCGCGGCCTCGCCGGTGTCGGCCAAGGTGACGCGGAAGCCGAGATCCTGGGGGCCCTCGGGGCCGTCGCGGTGGTACTCGATGGCGGAGCCGGGCGCGCCGAGCTCGAGGGTGAAGTCGCTGCGCATCGCCTCGAAATCGAGGAAATACTCCTTGATGACGTGCCCCTTGTAGCCGAGGCAGAGCACGAACTCGCGGATGCCGTGGTGGGCGTAGAGCCGCATGACGTGCAGCAGGATCGGCTGCCCGCCGATCTCGACCATCGGCTTCGGGCGCGTCTCGGTCTGCTCGCGGAGGCGCGTGCCCATCCCGCCGCACAGGATCATCGCCCGCATGGTGCGCGAGCGTACGCGAACCGCGCGCGTTCGCGTACGCTCGGCGTGATCGTGAACGCCCAGCACCGAGGCCTCGCCGCATGAACGCCGTCTCGTCCGCAGGCGGGCCGCGCGGGCCGCGCGGGGCCTGCGCGCGCCGCGGGGCGGGCCGATGAGCCGCCCCGACACGCGCGCGACCGCGCTCTGGAACGGGTGGCCCGGCACGCTGCTGCGCGGCGGCCTCGCCGTGCTGCCGATCGTGTGGATCAGCCGACGCGTGAGCTGGCTCGAGGTCGGCCGGCGCGTGCGCGAGCTCGGCGTCGGGCCGGTGCTGATCGCGCTCGGCCTGGTGCTGACCAGCTTCTTCCTCGGCACCGTGCGCTGGCGGCTGCTGCTCGGGGCCTACGGCGGCAAGTCGATCCCGCCGCTGCGTCGGCTCTTCTTCGACACGCTGGTCGCGGCCTACTTCAACCTGATGCCGGGCGGCGTCGCGGGCGACGCGGTGCGGGGCTATCGCGTGCGCCAGTCGGTCGACGGGCTCGCGACCTCGTACGCCATCCTGCTCGTCGACCGGCTCGCCGGCCTCGCGGGCCTGATGGTCCTCGCGCTGGTCGCCGCCAGCGTCGGCCCCGCGCTGCCGGTGCGCGGCGTCGACTGGGCGATGGGGATCGCCTCGGTGATGGGGCTCGTGCTCGCCGCCTCGGCGCTCGGCCTCCCGCAGCTGCTCGCCGCGCGCCCGCGCCTGCGCGCGAGGGTCGCCGCGCTGCCGCTCCTCGGCCCGAAGATCGCTTCGATCGCGCCGATCGGCCGGCCGAGCGCGCTGCTCGGCGCGGTCGCGATCTCGGTCTGCACCCAGAGCGCGGCGGTGCTCGCCCTGCTCACGCTCGTGCTCCCGCTCGCCCCGGCGGCGAACGTGCTCGGCTGCTTCCGCGTCGCGCCGCTGGTCGTGCTGCTGATCTTCGTGCCGCTCACCCCCGGCGGGGTCGGCCAGCGCGAGGCGGTGTTCATGCAGCTCTTCGGGCTGGTCGGCGCGCCCGCGAGCGCGGCCATCGCCGCCTCGGTGACGATCTTCGCGCTCGGGCTGGTGGTGGCGGCGCTCGGCGGGCTCCGCTTGCTCTACGAGCGCGCGTCGGCGGGAGCGTCGCCGGGCGCGTCGGCGGGCGCGCCGGCGGATGGCGCGGAGGTCGCGCCCCGCGCGCCGGAAGAGGAGCCCAAAGCGCAGTCGAAAGAGGAGCCGGGCGCATGAGCGAAGCCGAAGGGAGCGAGGGACCTCGGAGCGCGGACGC
>CAIXWQ010000708.1 GCA_903923175.1 uncultured delta proteobacterium
CCACTGCGCTGCGAGCCCTCGCGCGCCGCCCCGACGCCCCCCTCGGCGGCGTCACGCGCGAGCGTCACCCGCGCTTCGTGCGCGGGCTCTTGCGGGCCGTGCTCGACGCCGCGGATCCGGAGCTGGCGGCGGCGCTCGTTCGCGGCTTCTTCGATCGCCTCGCGCCGCCCGGCGTCGACGCCTACGTACGCACCTTCGAAGCCGACGAGCGCGCGCTCTCGCGGTTCGTCGGCCTCTGTGGCGCGAGCGCGTACCTGGGGCGCTCGCTCGTCGGTCATCCCGAGCGCGTCGATCTCGTGCTCTTCGCGACGCACGGCGGCGTCCCCGACGAGCGCCGCGGCGTGAGCCTTCTCGACGGCGAGCTCGCCGCGCTCGCGCCGCAGGATCGCGAGGACGCGGAGGTGTTCGTCGGCGCGCTGCGTCGCGCCCGCGCGGTGCTCGAGCTGGAGGTCGGCATGCGCGATCTCGCCGGCGAGAGCGGCGTGCGCGAGGCGGGCCGCGCGCTCTCGCTGATCGCCGAGGCGACGCTCGACGCCGCCACCCGCTTCGCGCTCGACGAGCTCGCGCGCCGTCGCGGGCTCCCCGCCGCGCCGGTCGGGCTCGCGGTGCTCGCCATGGGCAAGCTCGGCGGGCTCGAGATCGGCTACGGCTCCGACCTCGACGTCGTGTTCGTGTACGACCCCGCGGCGCTCGGCGGCGCGGGCCTCGATCCGCTCGACGCGCCCGAAATCTTCGGCCGCGCCGCGACGCGCGTGATCCGGCTCATCTCCGCCCCGCACGAGGAGGGGCCTGGCTTCGAGCTCGACACCCGCCTGCGTCCGAGCGGCGAGCAAGGCGCGCTGGTCGTCTCGCTCGAGGCCTTCCGCGCCTACCACCTCGGCCGCTTCGGGCTGGCGGGCCACTCGGATCATCCCCCGCGCGCCGAGGGCTGGGAGCGCCAGGCCCTCCTCCGGCTGCGCGCGTGCGCGGGCGACCGCGCGGTCGGCGCCGCGGCCGAGGCGATCGCGCACGAGGCGGCCTACGAGGTCGGCGCGGTCGATCCCGGAGAGGTCTTGCGGATCCGTCGCCGCCTCGAGGAGGAGCTCGCGCGTGAGCGGCCCGGTCGCTTCGATCCGAAGCTCGGCAAGGGCGGGCTCGCGGACGTGGAGTTCGCCGTCCAGTACCTCCAGATGCGGCACGGTCGGGACGCTCGGGTGCGCTCCACCGAGACGCTCGCGGCGCTCGAGGCGCTCGAGGCGTGCGGCTACGTCGAGGCCGCGCCGGCGGCCACGCTGCGCGACGGCTACCGCTTCCTTCGGCGCCTCGAGCAGCGCGCGCGCATCGTCCACGCGAGCCGAGCGGCGTACCTGGAGGCCGACGCCGAGGGGCTCTTGCCGCTCGCGCGCAGCATGGGCTACCGCGAGCGCGATCGTGACGCCGCCGCGCAGCTGATCGAGGCCTACCGCGAGACGACCGAAGAGGTGCGACGCGTCTTCCTCGCCGTGCTCGCGAGCCCGCCCGGGCCCGCCGTCACGGGTTCGGTGGCGGCCGCGTCGACTGCGCCCGGATCATGACCGCGAGCGCCTCGAACTCCTGCTGCTCGCGCGGCTTGCCCGCCTGGCGCAGCGTCTCGGCGAGATCCTTCGCCACCGGGTAGGCCTTCTCGGGCGTGCCGCCGTGCTGCGCGTCGACGAACACGAGCGCGCGGCGCAGGCAGTACTCGGCGTGGTGGGTGTCGCCCGCGTGGAGATACACGCGACCGAGCTCGTGGAGCATCGGGCCGAGCGTCGGGCTCTCGGTCCCCTTCAGCCCCGCCTCGAGCCGCACGGCGCGCTCGAGCGCGCGCACGGCGTCCTCCCAGCGGCGCTCCTCTTCGTAGAGCTTCCCGAGCGCACGCAGCTCCACCACGATGTGCGGTAGGTGCTCGCCGCCAGCGCCCGCGAGCACCTCGAGCCCGCGCCTCAACGCGGCCTCGGCGTTCGCGTCGTCGTGTCGGACGTCGTGGTAGAGATGGAACAGGTGGTCCATCGAGTCGGCGATCTCGGGCGCCCCCTTGCCGAACACCTTCTCGCGGAAGTTCAGCCCATCGACGTACGCGCGCTCGGCGTGCTTCGCGTCGCCGAGCTTCTCGTACGCGCGCCCGATCCAGTCGAGCGTCTCCGCCGCGCGCCTGCGCCCCTCGGGAACGCTCGAGAGGATCTTGAAGGACCGCGCGAGCGCGTCGAGCGCGTCCTTCGCGTGACCGTTCTGCACGACGACCTCGCCGAGCGTGGCGAGACAGCGTCCGACCGAAGGGTCGTCCTTGCCGTGCAGGCGCTCGCAGTCGGCCAGCGCCTCGCGCGCCAGCGATTCGGCGTCGGCCCCTCTCCCCTCGCGCATCAAGCGTCGGCACGCCTCGACCGGATCTTCGAGCATCGTCACGGCAGCACCTCTTGAGCAGCGAACTCCGTCGTCCCAGCCTCAGCAAGCGGCTTGCCGAGCTGCGCGTCAGCGGTGGCCGCAGAAATCTAGGGCTGTGCTCGGTTCGGGCGCGCGGCCTTTGCGTCGAGCGAAGCGGTTGCGGGATCAGCGCTGGTCAGGGTCCGGCTTCAGGATCCGGAGGTTCGGCGACGGCAACGGATCGGGCGGCGGCGGGTACCGCGGCTTGGTGACCGGCGGCGGCGGCGGATCGGGCGGCATCGGGTAGCGCGGCCGCGAGGTCGTCGGCGGCGGGAGCGGATCGGGGGGCGGTGGGTAGCGCGGCCGGGTGACCGGCGGCGGCGGCGGATCCATCGGCGGCATGATGGTCGGATCGGCGGTGGCGGTGACGCTCGGCGCCGCGCCCGTGTCGGCGCGGACGCGGCCGGCGTCGCTCGCCTCGGTGCCTGCGTCGTCGGGGGGACCGGCCACGAGCGTCGGCGAGGGGAGGGGATCGGGCGGCGGCGGCACGCCGCGGCAATCGGTGACCAGCGGCGCCGCGAGGGCGATCGCCGCGGCCGACAGCACCTGCCACGCGGGCACCGACTTGGGCTTCGGCTCGCGCCACGGCGACTCGACCGCGCGGATGATCGCGACCGTCGCCTCCTCGACCTCGCCCTCCAGCGCGCGGCCGGCGGCGTTGGTCTCGAGGCACACCCGCTCGGTGAAGTCCTCGAGCGCGTGGCGATCCTCGCCGCGCTTCGACGCGGCGAAATCGAAGATGGCCTCCATGCGGCTCACGGCGTCGAGGTTCACCTTCGCGGTGATCGCGTCGACCCGCGTGCGCAGCGACGACTGCATCGCGCGCGGGTGGAACTGCCGCAGCAGGTGCAGGTGGTAGCCGAGCCCCAGCGTCGCGTTCATGAGCCCGTCGCAGCGGAAATTGCGATCGAGGAACGCGCGCGCGAACACTCGGAACGCCCGCTCCGCGAGCGGATCGCGGATCACGTAGTCCCAGCCGTAGACGTCGCCGATGAGCCGATCCTCGCGCGCGAGCTTCGTCATCAGCGGCGTGCCGACGTAGATCTCGGTGCGGCAGAAGTTCATCGGCACCGTCGCGTGATCGCGGACGAACGCGAAGCTCTCGCGCAGCGAGCCGAGCGTCGACTCGGGGTCGAACGCGAGCATGTTGTAGCAAGCGTAGAGATCCTGCGATCGCAGCCACGACATCGCGCGGCGGTTCTCGGCGAGGTCGACGCCGCGCCCGAGCGTCTTGAGCCCGAGCGTCGAGCCCGACTCGATGCCGAGGTAGACGCGCAGCAGGCCGATCTCGCGCAGCACGCGGAAGACCTCCGGGTCGACGTCGTCGGGGCGCGCCTTCACCACCATCGCGACGTCGTCGACGGCGCGGGCCTTCAGCGCGTCGCGCAGCGCCGTCACGCGCGCGAGATCGCGCTTGGCGTCGCGGGTGAAGAAGTCGTCGTCGTGGAAGACGAGCATCCGCGCGCCGCGCGTCTTGCGCACCTCGGCGATCTCGTCGGCGACGTTCTCGGCCGATCGCATCCGGTACTTCGGCCCGCCGGCGTCGCGGATGTAGGCGTGGATGCAGCAGAAGGTGCAGTGGCCGTAGCAGCCGCGCGAGCCGACCATGAACGCGGCGGGCACGCCGAGGTGCAGCTGCACCGGCCCCACGCGCCGCGGGAACGGCAGCGAATCGAGGTCGGTCTCGAGGGCCCGCGCGCCGTTCTCGACCACGCGGCCGTCCGCCCCGCGGAACGCGAGCCCGCGGATGCCGGCGAGATCGCGCCCGTGGAGGAGCGCCGCGCACAGCTCGGGGAGCGTGGCCTCGCCCTCGTGCCGGACGATCGAGTCGATCGCGGGGAAGTCCTCGAGCACCTCGCGGAAGGCGAAGGTGGGGAGGTGTCCGCCGGCGACGATGTGCCCCTGGTAGCCCGACGCGCGCAGCGCTTGCGCCAGCGCGCCGAACTCGCGCGCACGGAACTGGAAGGTCATCGACATGCCGACGACCGCCGGCGCGGCCTTGCGGACCGCGTCGACCACCGCCTGCGTGTCGGTCTCGCGATCGAAGCGCGCGAGCTCCGACGTGTGTCCGTGCGGCTCCAGAGCCGAGGCCAGGTAGCGGAGCGCGAGGTTCTCCTCGAGCTCCGCGCCGATGAGGACGACGTGCATGGCGGACCTCCCGCCGGGATTCACGCCCGCGCGCGCCCCCGGTGGGCGTCGCGGCCTGCAGTGCGTGTGCCCGCCGTCCGCGGCTCGCCCGCGCCGCTCAGAGCGCGGGAAAGATCCCGCGCTCTTCACTGCCCACCGGGGCGGTCGGCACCGCCCGGCCCCGCCTCCGTGAATCCGCCGGGGCCCCACCCCACCGGAGAGACTGTTTCACAGTCTCTCAGCCGCCCCCTTCGGTCTCCACGATCGCGTCGTTCGACACCGCGATGTCCGCGCCGCTCATGTCCGCGCGTCGCATGCGCTCGGCGATCTCGATGAGGCGCCGCTCGACGCGGCCGAACACGCTCTCGGCCGGGAAGCGCCCCGCCGCGTCGCGCTTGCCTGCGGGGATCCCCGTGAGCACCTCGACCCCCTGGGTCACCGAGTCGATCGCGTAGAGGTGGAACTTCCCCTCGGCGATCGCGGCCGAGACGTCGTCGCGCAGGATGACGTGCTGCACGCAGGAGGTCGGGATCATCACGGCCTGCCGGCCCGTGAGCCCGCGCGCCGCGCACAGATCGAAGAACCCCTCGACCTTCGCGGCCACGCCGCCGATCGCCTGGATCTCGCCGAGCTGATTCACCGAGCCGGTGACCGCGATCCCCTGGTCGATCGGCACGTCGGCGATGGCCGAGAGGATGGCGTAGAGCTCGCTCGACGAGGCGCTGTCCCCCTCGACCTCGCCGTACGACTGCTCGAAGGCGATCTGCGCGCGCAGCGCGACCGGCCGCTCCTGACCGAACATCCCGCTGATGTAGCCGCGCAGGATGGCGACCCCCTTGGTGTGCACGCTGCCGCCGAGCGACGCCTCGCGCTCGACGTCGACGACCCCCTCGGCGCCGACCGACACCACCGCGGTGATGCGCATCGGGTGGCCGAACTGCACGTCGCCCGCCGAGAGCACCGAGAGGCCGTTCACCACGCCGACGCGGTAGCCTTCGGTCACCACCAGCACCTCGCCGGTCACGACCATGTCGCGCAGATCGCGCTCGGTCCCCGCGGTGCGATCGCGGCGCTCCTGCCAGGCCTCGTCGAGGTCGTCCTTGCGCACGATCGGCCGATCTTCCGGCTGCTCCGGCTCCGCGCCTTCGACGCTCGGCGGCGGGGGCGCGAGGCTGCGGCGCTTCGGCGGCGCCGGGATCGACGGCGGGGCGGCGTCGAGGTGCGGGGGCGGCGCCGAGGGCCTGCGCCGCTGCTCGAACGCGCGCTCGTGGGCGATCACGGTCGCGAAGGCGATCGCCTCCTCGACCGGCTGCAGGAACAGGGCGAGCTTGCGGCGATCGTCGACGAGGCGGCACGCGTAGTCGAGCGCGCGCGCGCGGGCGCCGCGATCGAGCGGCCCCCAGCCGCGGCGGTTGGTGATGCGGACCAGGTGCGCGTCGAGCGCCACGATGAGGTCGTCGGTGCGATCGACGTGCGTCGGGATCTCGACCTTCACGCGGAACAGCGAGGCGAAATCGGGATCGGCCTCGAGGAGCTGCGCGTAGAGATCGTGGTTGCCGACGATGACGACCTTGGTCGTGATCGGGCACGGCCGCGGGCGGAGCGTCGTCGCGTAGAGGCCCATCGGGCCGATCGGATCCTCGTGCCCCACGCCGCGCGCGCGCAGCACGCGCTTGAGGCGATCCCACGCGAGCGCGTCGCCGAGCAGATCCCGCATGCGCAGGACGAGCACGCCGCCCGAGGCGCGGTGCAGCGCGCCGGCGCGGATGCGCGTGAAGTCGGAGACGAGCGCGCCGAGGTGCACGCGCCGCTCGAGGAAGCCGAAGAGGTTGGCGAAGGTCGGGTTGTCTTCGTAGATGACCGGCGGCGTCTGCCCGGGCTCGCCCGCGCGGCTCGTGCGCGCGCTCTCGGGCTGGAACGGCGCCTCCGACTCCTCGTCGAAGTCGCGCATGTGCGCCACGAACACGTTCACCTGGAAGCGCGCGAGGCGCGTCGGGATCTCCGGATCCTTCGCGTCCTCCTCGTCGCGTTCGCCCTTCTGCTTCGGCGTGTAGCTCGCCAGCAGATCGTCGGCGGAGGCCACGAGCTCCTCGCACACGCGCTCGAGCCACACGCGCGCCTCGGGGACCTCGGCGAAGCGCTCGAGCACCGGCGTCGCCACCTCCTCGACCAGCGCGCGCACCGCCTTCTCCTCGACCACGCGGTTGCGCTCCTCGAGGTCGCGGCTCGACACGCGCACCTTCTCGGCCGCCTCGCCGATCGCGTTCGAGAGCTTCTCCTCCGCCTCGGTGAGCGCGCGCTTGGTCCCCTCGTCGAGGATCTCGAACTGCTCGGCCGAGACCGGCTTGCCGTGCAGGATCGGGTACGTCTGCACGCCGCCGCCGACGGTCTTCACGCCGAAGCCGAGCCCCTTCGCGAGGGCCTCCAGCTCGGTGAGCGCGGTGCGCTGCCGGTCCTTCAGCTCCTTCGAGAGCTGCTCGCGCGTCGCCTTGATCTCGCGATCGGTGTCGACCTCGGGCAGGCGCGTGCGCACGGCGTCGAGCAGGTCCGCGACCGCCGTCGCGAGCACCGGGCCGTCGCCGGGCGCCAGCAGGATCGGCCGCGGCGCCGACGGGTGGTCGAAGTCGTGGACGTAGACGACGTCGTCCGGCGGCGGACGATCGTGCAGGCGCTGCCGGGCGCGCGCGACGATCGACGGCAGGATGTCGACGTCGTCGGCGGCCTCGACGAACACGTGGAACCAGGGGTCGCTCGCGAGGACGCCGAGGTCGAACGCGCGCCGCACCGCCCGCGGCAGGAAGCGGAAGAGGTCGGGATCGTCGTCCGCCGCCTCGGGCTCCTCGGGGAGCCTCGACGGATCGTGCCGCACCGTCGTCTTGTCGGCGTCGACGCGCAGCGCGATGAGGTTCGGGGGGAAGACGTTCGGCGGGGGGGGCGGGACGAGCGGATCCGACACGGATCGTGCCTACCACCGCTCGGGCCCTTCGTCGTCAGGAAATGCCCGCGCGGCCGGCCAGCGCGCGGAGCGACGCCACCTCGAGCCGATGAGCCTCCGCGAGCCGGAGGATCGCCTCGAGCATGACGCGGTTCTGCCCCTTCAGCTTCCCGCCGAAGTGCCGCTCGAGGAACGTCAGCGCCTCGGGGGCGCGCGAGCGCACGATCTTCATGCCGGCGCGGAGGGTGAACGTGCCGGCGAACGAGAGCAGGATCGACGCGAAGCCAGCCAGCTCGCCCACTGGCTTGGCGACCGCGCGCGCCTCCTTGGTCGCCGCGAGGGCGAGCTTGAGGAGCGCGCCGTCGGCGAGCAGCGCGTCGATCGAGCCGCCCGCCGCCGCGATCGCGAGCAGCAGCGGGAACATCGCGATCGTGGTGGCCTGGTTGGTCGCGTGCACGCCGCGCGCGACGTGGGCCGGCACGCCCGCCTTCACGAGCGCGGCCTGCAGGGCCCGCACCTTCGCGTCTCGTGCCGCGTCGTCCGGTCGCGCCTCGAGGGCCGTGGGCGAGCTCTTGGGCGTCCAGTAGCGGAGGTGCAGCTCGCCGGCGGGCGCCATCGCACCTCCCGCGGGCGCGTACGCGACGACCCCCGGCATCCCATCGACGAGCGCCGGCCCGAGCGCGTCGGCCACCCGCGCGCGGATCTCGGGGAGCATGGGCGTGAGAGGCACGACGATGCGATCGGTCGGGCCGCGCGTCGCGATCTCGCGCAGCCGAGCCTCGCCGAGCTGCGCGAGCTGATCCACGCGCACGGCCAGCAGGACCACGTCGGCGTCGTCGGGCACCGTCGTCGTCGCCGCGGGCGCCTCGAGCACCAGCGTCACGCCTGGAGGGCTCACCCGCTCGGCGACGACGCGGCTCGGCGCGCGATCCAGGGTGCGCACCACCAACACCACGTCCACCTCCGGGCCGAGGCGCGCGAGGTGTGCCGCGTACGTGCACCCGAGCGCGCCCGCGCCGAGGATCGCGATCTTCATGATGTCCTCAAGATGCCGCAGATCGTAGGTCGGGCGCGAGCCGGTGCGCTGGTGTCGCGCCTTGGTGAGGTCCGCGCTACCCCTTGCCGGTGCCCCCGAGCGCGCGGCTCCACCCCCTCGTCGGCGTTTCGCATGGCCCGCCCGCCCCGCGAGGCGCGCGGCTCGGGCGCGATTTCTATGCCCGCCCCGCGGTCGACGTCGCGCGCGCGCTCCTTGGGCAGGTGCTTGTCCACGAAGACGTTGGCGTCCGCCGCGCCGGCCGCATCGTCGAGACCGAGGCCTACGTCTCGGCCGACGACCGCGCCTGTCACGCAGCGAAGGGGCGCACCGCGCGCACCGAGGTCATGTTCGGCGAGGCCGGTCGCGCTTACGTATATTTGATCTATGGAATGCACGAGTGCTTCAACGTCGTCACCGACGTCGAGGGGCACCCTTCGGCCGTGCTGATCCGCGCCCTCGAGCCGGTCGAAGGGTGCCTCGGCAAGACCGATGGCCCCGGCAAGCTCACGCGCGCGCTCGGCGTCACGAGGGCCCTCAACCGCGCCGATCTCGTGCTCGGTCCGCTCTGGATCGAAGCCGGCGAGCCGGTCGATCCTCGCGAGATCGCCCGCGGCCCGCGCATCGGCGTCGACTACGCGGGGGCCTGGGCGCGCCGCCTCCTCCGCTTCTGGCTCCGGGGCAACCGGTGGGTCTCGGCACCGGCGACGACCCGCGGGCGCTGACGCGCACGCTACCCTGTCGCGCGGGTGCGGCAGCTTGCCGCGGCCGACGCCACGATCGCCTCGAATTCGAGCGGTTCACGCGCGCCGAAGCTGCACGTCCGCCGGTATCTGGTACAACTCTCGGCCCCGCGGGTGCCCCCGTGGGGCTTGCCCTCGCGCCCGACCTGGCCCAAATCGCGCTGCCCACCGTGCCCTTCGCCGCCGCCCTCCAGATCCGCTCGCGATGCGCGCCCACCGCCGCGCTGAGGTCGCTCGCGCCATGAGCGAGATCCAGCTCCTGGGCGCCGACGTCGCCGGCGACGCTCCTCCGCGCTCCGCCCCCGCGTCGCGCTCGATGCGGCCGATGCGCGTGCTGCGCGATCTCGTCACGCTCACCAAGCCCCGCATCACGCTGATCGTGCTCGTCACCGCGGCCGGCGGCATGAAGCTCGCGCCCGGCGTCGCGACCGGCGCGACGTGGCTCTGGGCGATGCTCGGCACGGCGCTGGTCGTCGGCTCGGCCAACGCGCTCAACATGTGGCTCGAGCGCGACGTCGACGCGCTGATGGATCGCACGAAGAACCGCCCGCTGCCGCGCGGCACCATCTCGGCGAACCTCGCCCTCGCGTTCGGGATCGCGCTCGCGATCGTCTCGCTGCCGATGCTCTCGCTCGGCGTGAACAGCGTCACCGGCGTGCTCGGTGCCATCGCGCTCGTGAGCTACGTGCTCGTGTACACGCCGCTCAAGCGCCGCTCGATCCGCGCGTTGTGGGTCGGCGCGGTGCCCGGCGCGATCCCCCCGCTGCTCGGCTGGACGGCCATCACCGGTCGCATCGATCGCGCCGGCGTCGCGCTCTTCGCGCTGCTCTTCCTCTGGCAGATCCCGCACTTCCTCGCGATCTCGATCTTCCGTGCGGAGGACTACGCGCGCGCAGGCCTCAAGGTCGTCCCCGGCGAGCTCGGCGACCGCGAGACCGACGGCATGATGTTCCGCTACGCGGTCGCGCTGGTGCTCGTGAGCCTCTGGCCGCTCTTCGAAGGGATCGGCGGCAAGCTGTACCTCGCCGTCGCGCTGGTCCTCGGGGTCGCCTTCGTCGTGATGACCGTGCTCGAGGCGCGCCGCGCCGATCGCGGCAAGTGGGCGCGTCGCGTCTTCGCCTATTCGATCCTCTACCTCGTCGCGATCTTCGGCACGCTCGTCGCCCAGGGTCGCGTCGTCTGAGCGCCGCGTGAGCGCCTCGCCGTCGATCGCCCCTCGCGCCTCGCTGCGCCTGGTGCCGCTGCCGTTGCTGCTCCTCGGCGTCGCGCTCGGCCTGACGATCGCGCTGTTCGCCTTCGCGCGAAAGAAGCAGAGCGACGCGAGCAAGCTCCCCGTCATCGCCCACGTGCCTGCCTTCGAGGCGCGCGATCAGCAGGGCCGCGCGTTCGGTGGAGACTCGCTGCGCGGGACGGTCTGGATCGTCGACTTCGTCTTCACGAGCTGCCCCACCGTGTGTCCGCGCCTCACCGCGCGCATGGCGGAGCTGCAGGGGCGCGTCGAGAAGCTCGGCAAGCTGCGCGCGCCGGTGAAGCTGCTCTCGATCTCCGTCGACCCCGAGAACGACACGCCGCAGGTGCTCGCCGCGTACGGCGCGAAGCACGGCGCGCACGACGCGACCTGGACCTTCGCCACCGGCAAGACCGAGGACCTCGATCGCATCGTCGTCCAGGGCTTCAAGCAGCGCTACGACAAGGCGGACCCGTCGATCGGCATCATGGAGGTGATGCACGGCGATCGCTTCGTGCTCGTCGACGCCCGCTCCGACATCCGCGCCTACTACGACACCTCCGAGTCGGGCGTGCTCGATCGGATCGTCGCCGACGTCGAGCGCGTCGGCGACGAGTGAGCCCGCGCTCGAGACCGCACTCCCCCATGGCCCTCGCAGACGTCCTCCCCGCCGTGAACGCGACTCTCAACGGCACCTGCGCCGTGCTCCTGCTCGCCGGCCGCGTCGCGATCGCGAACGAGCGCCCCGCGGTGCACCGTCGCCTGATGGTCTCCGCGTTCGTCGTCTCGTGCGTCTTCCTCGTGAGCTACCTCGTGCGCGTCGCGCTCTCGGGCACGCACCGCTACCCCGGCGTCGGCCTCGCCAAGGCGACCTACCTGTTCGTGCTCTCGACGCACATGGTGCTCGCCATCGCGGTGGTGCCGCTCGTGCTCACCGCGCTCTGGCACGGCTACAAGGGGCGAATCGAGCAGCATCGAAAGGTCGCGCGCTGGACCTTCCCCATCTGGCTCTACGTCTCCGTCACCGGCGTGCTCGTCTACCTGATGCTCTATCAGTGGGTGCCCAAGGCGTGAGCGAGCCGGCGCTCGGACGGTCGATCAGGCCCCCGTCGCCCCGCCGAGTGCCAGAATTCCCGCTGTTTCGCCCCTCTACGCCGCCCCCGCCGGGTCGCTCGCTTGACACGAAACGAACCGCCGGTAGACTCCGCCCCCCCGCATTCCCCCGGGAACTTCCGTCCCGTAGACCTGAGGCTCTCGCTCCATGCCCACGATCAACCAGCTCGTTCACACCGGCCGCGAAGTCATCAAGCACAAGACGGCTTCGCCTGCGCTCAAGGCCTGCCCGCAGAAGCGTGGCGTCTGCGTGCGCGTCTACACGACGACGCCGAAGAAGCCGAACTCCGCGCTCCGCAAGGTCTGCCGCGTCCGGCTCACGAACGGGATGGAAGTCACGTCGTACATCCCGGGCGAGGGGCACAACCTCCAGGAGCACTCGGTCGTCCTCATCCGCGGCGGCCGCGTCAAGGACCTCCCCGGCGTGCGCTACCACGTCGTCCGCGGCACGCTGGACGCCTCCGGCGCCATCGGCCCGAGCTCGACGAACAAGGCGAACCGCAACCGCAAGCGCTCCAAGTACGGCGTGAAGCGCCCCAAGGCGTGATCCGCGCGAGCGTTCCCAGCTTTCTCAGCCCACTGACCTAGAGAGACCACGATGCCCCGTCGCCGAGAAGTACCGAAGCGCCGTGTGAACCCGGACCCCAAGTTCAAGGACAAGCTCATTGCTAAGTTCATGAACGCGGTGATGGTCGACGGGAAGAAGTCCGTTGCCGAGCAGATCGTCTACGGAGCGCTCGAAGTCGTGCGCAGCCGCCACAAGGAGGACCCGCTCGAGGTCTTCAAGAAGGCGATGGACAACGTCAAGCCGAAGCTCGAAGTGAAGAGCCGACGCGTCGGCGGCGCGACCTACCAGGTCCCCGTCGAGGTTCGCCCCGAGCGTCGCGTCGCCCTCGCGATGCGCTGGCTCGTGAGCTACTCGCGCGACCGCGGCGAGAAGACGATGCGCGAGCGCCTCGCCGGCGAGCTGATGGACGCCTCGCAGCTCCGCGGCAACGCCGTGAAGAAGCGCGACGACACGCACAAGATGGCCGAGGCCAACAAGGCCTTCGCGCACTACCGCTGGTGATGACGGCCCGTCGAGCTCCGAAGTCCGGGGCTCGCGGTCGTTCCTTCCGCCCGAGAGATTCCCGACTGTAATGACGCTTTCCACATAGGACCGAGTGACGCCTCTCGAGCCCCAGCCCTCGCGGTTGGCCGAAGCTTCCCTCGGAACCCTCCCACGACGCCAAAGTCGCCACGAACGTGGCGATGAAGTCGGGGGAGGGTTTTCGTCTATCGCGAACCCCTCCCAAGCGAACCCCGACTCCAGGACTCACGACACCATGCCCCGCGACTATCCCCTCGAGCGCACCCGGAACATCGGGATCATGGCGCACATCGACGCCGGGAAGACCACGGTCACCGAGCGGATCCTCTATTACACGGGGGTCAACTACAAGATCGGTGAGGTCCACGAGGGCGCCGCGACCATGGACTACATGGTCCAGGAGCAGGAGCGCGGGATCACGATCACGTCGGCGGCGACGACCTGCTCCTGGCAGCCGGCCGAGGGCGGGCACGCGGGCATCCGCCACAAGATCAACATCATCGACACGCCCGGACACGTCGACTTCACGATCGAGGTCGAGCGCTCGCTGCGCGTCCTCGACGGCGCGGTCGCGGTCTTCGATGGCGGCAACGGGGTCGAGCCGCAGAGCGAGACGGTCTGGCGCCAGGCCGACCGCTACAAGGTCCCGCGCATCGCGTTCATCAACAAGATGGACAAGACGGGCGCGAACTTCCAGATGAACGTCGACTCGATCCGCGACAAGCTCGGCGCCAACGCCGTCGCGATCCAGTGGCCGGTCGGCGAGGAAGACAAGCACCGCGGCATCGTCGACCTGATCACGATGAAGGCCGCGATCTTCGACGACGAGTCGAAGGGGCAGAAGTACGAGTGGCAGGAGATCCCCGAGGACCTCGTCGAGCTCTGCGCGAAGAAGCGCGAAGTGATGATCGAGGCCTGCGCGGACATGGACGACGCGGTGATGGAGAAGTTCCTCGCGGGTGACCTCGCGGGGATCTCCGAGGCGCAGATCCGCGAGGCCCTCCGCCGCGGCGCGCTCTCGTTCTCGATCATCCCGGTGCTCTGCGGCTCGGCGTTCAAGAACAAGGGCGTGCAGATGCTGCTCGACGCCGTCGTCGACTTCCTGCCCTCGCCGCTCGACGTCCCCCCGCTGATGGTCATCGACGCCGACAAGCCCAAGGCCGACCTCGTCGAGCGCAAGGCCGACGACGGCGCCCCGTTCTCGGCGCTCGCGTTCAAGATCATCAACGACCCGCACGGCAACCTGACGTTCTTCCGCGTCTACTCGGGGAAGATCGACAGCGGCACGATGGTCCTCAACTCCACGCGCGGGAAGCGCGAGCGCATCGGCCGCATCCTCCAGATGCACGCCAACAAGCGCGAGGAGCTCAAAGAGGCCTACGCCGGCAACATCTACGCGGCGGTCGGCCTGCGCGACACGCGCACCGGCGACACGCTCTGCTCCGAGGAGAAGCCCGTCATCCTCGAGAAGATGACCTTCCCGCAGCCGGTCATCGACGTCGCGATCGAGCCGAAGACGAAGGTCGATCTCGAGAAGCTCGGCACCGCGCTGCAGAAGCTCGCCTACGAGGATCCCTCGTTCCGCGCGTCGACCGACGAAGAGACGGGGCAGACGATCATCGCCGGCATGGGCGAGCTGCACCTCGAGATCATCGTCGACCGCCTCCGCCGTGAGTTCAAGGTCGAGTGCAACGTCGGCCGCCCGGAGGTCGCGTACCGCGAGTCGATCACGCGCCGTGTCGAGAACATCGACATGAAGTACGCGAAGCAGTCGGGCGGGCGCGGCCAGTACGGCCACGTGCGCATCCACCTCGAGCCGGCCGAGCGCGGCGCCGGCTTCGTCTTCGAGAACGACGTCGTCGGTGGCGTCATCCCGAAGGAGTTCATCCCGGCCGTGGAGAAGGGCGCCCGAGAGGCGATGGAGCGCGGAGTCCTCGCGGGCTACCCCTGCATCGACTGCAAGGTCACCCTCTACGACGGCACGTATCACGACGTCGACTCGTCGGCGGCGGCGTTCGAGATCGCCGGTTCGATGGCCTTCCAGGAGGGCGCGAAGAAGGCCGGTCTCGTGCTCCTCGAGCCGATGATGAAGGTCGAAGTCGTCGTCCCCGAGACGTACATGGGTGACGTCATCGGAGACCTCAATTCACGACGCGGGAAGATCCACGGCATGGTCCAGCGTGCGAACACGCAGGTCATCGACGCGGAGGTCCCGCTCGCCATGATGTTCGGTTACTCGACGGACCTGCGAAGCAAGACGCAGGGCCGCGCGACGTACTCAATGCAATTTTCGCATTACGCGCAGGTGCCTGCCCAAACGCAGGAAGAGATCGTTGCCAAGGTGAAGGGGGCCTGAGCCCATGTCCGTGACCTCGAAGATTCGTATCCGCCTCAAGGCGTTCGATCACCAGCTCCTCGACAAGTCGACCAGCGACATCGTCGAGACGGCCAAGCGCACGGGCGCGAAGGTGGCGGGGCCGATCCCGCTGCCGACGCACATCTCGCGCTACACGGTCCTCCGCGGACCGCACGTCGACAAGAAGTCGCGTGAGCAGTTCGAGATCCGGACGCACAAGCGCCTCCTCGACATCCTCGAGCCCACTCAGCAGACGCTCGATGCGCTGATGAAGCTCGACCTGTCGGCCGGCGTCGACGTGGAAATCAAGTCCTGATCGCCTGACCGGCGAGACCGCATGCGAAAGCATGTCGCGTCGCCGGGACCATCCCTGAGATCGTAGGTGGGAACATGAAGGTCGACGTCTTCAACTGGAAGCGCGAGAAGACCGGTGAGCTCGAGCTCTCCGACTCTGTCTTCGCGACGGAAGTAAAAGAGCAGCTGTTCTACGAGGTCGTGAAGGCGCAGCTCGCGAGCCGCCGTGCGGGAACGCACAAGGCCAAGACGCGTAGCGAGGTCTCCGGCTCGACGAAGAAGCTCTACAAGCAGAAGGGCACCGGCAACGCGCGCCACGGCTCGATCCGCGCCCCGATCTACGTCGGTGGCGGTCGCGCCCACCCGCCGCAGGTCCAGGACTGGTCGTACCGTCCGCCGCGCCAGGTGCGCATCGGCGCGCTCAAGAGCGCGCTCTCGCTCCTCCAGAAGGAGGGGCGTCTGGTGATCGTCGACGCGCTCAAGCTCGACGAGATCCGGACCAAGGGGCTCATCGCGAACCTCGCGTCGCTCCAGGTTTCGTCGAGCGCGCTGATCGTCGACGCGACCGACAACCAGAACCTGCGGATGTCGGCGGCGAACCTGCCGAAGCACACCGTGATGCCCCCCGAGGGCGTGAACGTTTACGACGTGCTCCGGCACGACCATCTCGTCCTCTCCCAGGACGCAGCGAAGGCCCTCGAGGCCCGCTGCCTTCGCGCCTGATCCTCGGAAGGAGCCAGCAATGACGCCCGAGCAGATCATCAAGCGCCCGATCATCCTGACGGAGAAGGCGCGCGTCCTCTCCGAGGACGAGAACCAGGTCCAGTTCGAAGTCGCTCGCGACGCGAACAAGATCCAGATCCGCCACGCGGTGGAGCACCTCTTCAAGGTGACCGTCACCGACGTGAACACGCTCGTCGTCCGGGGCCGCATGCGTCGCATGGGCCGCGGCTACGCCAAGACCCAGAACTGGAAGAAGGCGATCGTCACCCTCAAGGCGGGTGACAAGATCCAGTTCTTCCAGGCCGCCGAGTCGGAAGGCTGAGGGAACCATGCCGCTCAAGGCCTACAAGCCCACGTCGCCGTCGCGTCGTTACTACAACGACTACGACTTCTCGCAGATCTCCAAGAAGAAGCCCGAGCGCAACCTCGTCGAGAAGCTGACCTCGACGGGCGGCCGCAACCACTACGGACGCATCACGATGCGTTTCCGTGGCGGTGGTCACAAGCGCCGGTACCGCCTGCTCGACTTCCGTCGGGACAAAATCGGCGTGCCCGCCACGGTGGCTGCGCTCGAGTACGATCCCAACCGCACGGGGCGCATCGCGCTGCTGCACTACGCAGACGGCGAGAAGCGCTACATCCTCGCGCCGGACGGGCTCAAGGTCGGCGACAAGATCATCTCGTCGCGCAACGCCGACATCAAGCCGGGCAACTCGCTGACGCTTCGCTACATCCCGCTCGGGACGGCGATCCACGGCATCGAGATGAAGATCGGCAAGGGCGCGCAGCTCGCGCGCTCCGCCGGCGTCGCCGCGCAGCTGATGGCGAAGGACGCCGAGTACGCGCAGATCCGCCTGCCGTCGGGGGAGATCCGCAAGATCCACCTCGATTGCCGCGCGACGATCGGCCAGGTCTCGAACCCCGACCACATGCACGTCCAGCTCGGCAAGGCCGGGCGCGCGCGGTGGCTCGGTCGTCGCCCGCACAACCGCGGCGTGACGATGAACCCCGTCGATCACCCGATGGGTGGAGGCGAGGGCCGCAGCTCGGGTGGTCGCCACCCCTGCTCTCCCTGGGGCCAGCTGAGCAAGGGTCTGAAGACGCGCAACAACAAGCGCACGGACTCGATGATCATCAAGCGCCGCAAGTAAGCCCCTGCGGGCGGTTAATGAGGGGCATTCGCCCTTCGCCGGGCGCTCCCTCCGAGGACGCCCGGCTACCGCCCGCAGCGACAGACGCGAACCTGCAAAGTCTCGATTGGCCGCCACGGCGGCGCTGGAGTCCGAATGCCCCGTTCAGTAAAGAAAGGCCCGTTCATCGACGGCCACCTCCTCGAGAAGATCGAAGAGGCGAATCGCACGAAGTCGAAGAAGGTCATCAAGACCTGGTCGCGCCGCTCGACGATCGTCCCCGAGGCGGTCAACCTCACGTTCGCGGTCCACAACGGCCGCAAGTTCGTGCCGGTCTTCGTCACGGAGAACATGGTCGGTCACAAGCTCGGCGAGTTCGCGCCGACGCGCACCTTCCACGGTCACTCGGGCGACAAGAAGGCCAAGGTCAAGGGTAAGAAGTAGTCCTCTCCGGACTACGCAGGTGATCGAGCCCCGGCGCGCTGCGCTGGGGCTCGGTTCGTTTTTGCCTCACCGCGGGCCCCTCGCCGCGTGCGCGGCGTGAGCCCGAGCGGTCGGCGGCGGCACGACGCCGCTATCGGCAGACGCCGGTCGAGTCGTAGTAGTCCGCGCAGCTCTTGCCGGTCGGACAGTCGCTCGTCGTGCTCTTGCGGCAGACCTTGCGGCACATGATGACCTGGCCGGAGGCGGCCGTCTCGGCGACGCAGACGCCGTTGATCTTGCCGGTGAGCAGGTTGCAGGGTGTGCCCTCGGCGCTCGAGCCGTCACATGCCGTGTCGACCTTGGCAGGATCGATCGGCTCGTCGGAGCACACGCTGCCGAGCGTGCAGTGCTGGCTCGTGGGGCACGCGCCGTCGGCCTGCGCGAAGTAGTCGCACTGCTTGCGGCAGAGGTTGCCGGCGTGCTCGGGGGAGCAGACCATGCCCGCGGCGCAGTCGGTCGAGACGTCCTGGATGGCGCAGGCGTCGCCCTGAACGTTCTTGCCGTGCGCCTTGCAGACGCCGAGCGTCTGGTCGTAGCGGACGACGACGCACTCGGCGTCGCCGCTGCAGCCTGCGCCGCTCGCGAGCGGCGTGCACGTCGAGTAGCAGGCGCCCGCGAGGCTGTCGGCCGCCTGCACGATGCAGCTCTTGCCGGTGCCGCAGGCGGTGTCGGAGGTGCACTGCGAGGCGGCGCAGGTCTTGGTCGACGGATCACAGACGTTCTTGCTCGTGTCGCCGCAGTCGTCGGCGAGCGCGCAGGTCGTTCCTGCCGCGACGGTCGTGTCCCAGGCGGCCGAGGCGACGAAGAGACAGCGGCCGTCGGTGACCGGCGTCGAGGCGTAGGTCGTCGGATCGATCTTCGACTCGACGAGCTTCACGCCCGAGAGCGAGCCCTTGCTCTCGGCGCTCGCCGGGCTGCTCACGGCGTCGAGCTGCATGGTGCCGTTCGCCTGGAAGTAGACCGTCGAGGCGGTGGTCGGATCGTCGCCGCCGTCCCAGACGAGCACGGCGTGAGACGCGTCGCCGTAGCTCGCCTCCTTGGAGAGATCGAACGTGCCGGTCGCGAGCTTGTGGCCCTTGACCTCGTCGAGCTCGATGCGGAACGAGTAGCCCTGGTCGGGAGCGCTGCCGTCGGCGGCGGTCGCCTTGCCGTCGATCCAACCGGCGACGCTGCCGTGCGCGAGGCTCTTCACGGTGACGACGTGGCAGCCACTCGGGACGTCCCCGGCGACGGCCTGATCCGGCGGCTTCACGCCGCAGGCAGGCGTGAGCACCTGCACCCACGCGAGACCGACGAACGGCAGCAGGGAGAGCGCGCGACGGAGAGGCCTCAATCGAACTGGATCACGCACGACGCGGACCTCGGGTTCATGTCGACGTGGAGGTGATTGTGCGCCTCGTTGTAGGCGAACATGAACCCCGCGTCGCACGCCAGCTGAGCGTATTTGTACGAGTAGAACGTCACCGGAAGATCGAAGGCGTCGCCCCACATGTGGCGCGAGTAGCGGGCGCAGGTGCCGGCGCACCAGGGCTGACCGCACAGCGACTTGCACGTCGCCTCCTGGTGCAGCGGCGAGCGATAGCCGCTGGTCGGCGAGAACGCGCCGGGCTCCGAGCGCCGGAAGTTCTCGAGCGACTCGACGGCGGACGGCTCGAGGAGCACGCGTCGGCCGTAGCCTTGGGCGACCTCGGTGCCGACGAGCTCGTGCAGCGTGAAGTGGTCGGAGAGCCTGACCGTCGCGTACTCGAGCTTGGCGCCGGTGTCGGGGTCGACGAGGTTGTCGACGTCGATGAAGCACTTGGGCGCCGTCTTGCCGGCCTCGAGGTGGTTCGCGTACGCGGCCTCGAGGACGGCGTCGCGGACCGTCTGGATCTTCACGCCGGAAGGGAACGCCAGGGCCGGGCACCCGCTCGGCGCGCGCAGCGGGGCGGTGTTCTCGCGCGTGGGGTCGAACAGGCAGATGCCCATGGCCTCGCCGCCGGGCCACTCGCACGCCGAGGACGAGTCGCAGTCGGCGTCGACGCGGCAGCCGTCGATGCAGAGGTGCTTGGTGTCGTCGCAGACGCGCGCGGTGCCGCCCACGCCGCCGTTGCAGTCCTTGTCCGCGGTGCAGGCGTCGCCGAGCTCGGCTCGGTAGACGCACTGCCAGGTGCGCAGGCCGCGATCGCAGATCCCCTTCTTGCCGCCGCCGTTCGCGCCGCAGTCGTCGTCGCTGTGACAGCCCACGATGCAGGTGTGCGAGTCGGTGCTGCAGACGCGCGAGGCGCCCGCGCTGCCGCCGGTGCAGTCGGCGTCGGCGGCGCAGCGCGTGCCCGTCGCGGGCGGCGCGTTGGTGCACTGCGAGTGCGGGAGCACGGTCGCGTCGCACGTGCCGCCGGTGGGGCAGTCGCTGTCGGTGTGGCAAGCGTCGATGCACGAGCCCCGCTCGGGGCCGGAGTTGGCGCAGACGGAGCCGGTGTGCTGCACGCCGTGGTTGCACTCGGCGTCGTCGGTGCACCCGCGCGGCACCGTGGCGGCGCCCGCGGCGGCCGACGGGGAGTACGCGGTGGTCGGCTTCTTCGTCTCGGGGACCGTGCCGCTCGGCTTGTAGCTGAGCGACTTCGTGATGGCGTTCCAGACCTGGTAGTGCAGCTGATTGCCGCCGTTGTAGACCCACGGCGTGTAGGTGTAGAGCGCCGCGGTCGCCGCGTTGGCGGGCGTGACCGCGATGGGGTCGCTCGAGTTCTTGGTCTTGTGCGGCGCCCAGCCCGAGGTCGTGTGGCCGCTCGTGTCGATGTCGTCGAGGTACTTGCGGAAGTGGCTCGCGGCGCACTGCACCTGGCGATCGAACCCCGCGTAGGCCGCGGAGCACGGGGCGCCGTCGGGGCAGCCGCACGAGAGCGCGTGCTCGATGGCGTAGGTGTCGACGGCCTTGCAGAGCATGCTCCGCTCTACCTGCAGTCGGACCAGGAACTCGATCGGGTTGATGGCGTACTTGGCCGAGGCGTTGGCGAGCATCTGCGCCGCGCTGAAGCCGCTCTTGGGATCGACGTAGTCGGCGAGGCTCGAGCGGTAGCCGCAGTGCGTGTGCTCGAGGAAGGCCTGGATCTGCCCGGAGGTGAGCGCGGTCGCGTCGGTGAACTCGGCGTCCGTGAGGACCGAGTCCTTGTCGAAGCCGAGCGCGTCCTCCCAGGTGCCCATCCCCTCGTCTTCGGTCGTGGTCGCCGCGCAGGCGCCGAGCGAGGCGAGGGACGCAGCGAGCGCGAGGGCGGCGACGCGACGAAGCGAGCGGGCGATCATTTGGCGGCTCCGTTGATGTTGCCGACCGACTCGCCCTGCTTGGTGGCCTTGTCCCAGACCTTGCCGCCGAAGACCTTGAAGCCGGCGATCGCGATGAGCGCGATCACGCCGACCAAGATGATGTACTCGACGAGGTTGGCTCCGCGGCGATCCCGGAGCAGCGAGCGGCGTCCCTTGGGCATCAGGTCCAACATAGTCTGTAGCGCAGAAGAGAGCACTCTCCGGGCCAAGCGCACATGCGCGGAGAAGCGCTCCATTTCCGCTCGCGATGCGGGTCGCGCCCGCGACGGGCGTCACGCGCGTGAGACTCCCTAGCTCGGCCATTGCGCAGTCGGAACGGAACGCGCGGCGATCGAGGTCCGGGCCTACTCTCACCGAGCGATGGATCGCGGCCGACGCACGACCTTGAGCAAGTGGCTCGCTCTCGCGCTCCGCCACGAGCCGGCCGCGCTCGAGCTCGCGCTCGACGAGGGGGGCTTCGCGGCCGTCGAGGCGGTGCTCGCGGGGTTCGCTGCGCGCGGCGAGGTGGTCACGCGCGACGAGCTCCTCGAGATCGTCGTGACGAGCGACAAGCGACGCTTCGCGCTCGACGACGGCGACCTCCCAGCCGACGGCAGGGACGACGTCCTCGTCGCGCGAGGCGTTCGCGCCGAACAAGATGCGCGTCGGGACGATCCCCGCCATGGCGGCGAGGACGTCCTCGCGGTCGTCGATGAAGCACGTGATGCCGAGCTCGAGGCAGATCGGCGCCTTCTCGCGCCGCTCGCGGCAGAACCGCAGCCGATCGGGGCGGACGCCGGTGGTCTCGAAGAAGGCGTGCCGCGCGAGCCAGCGGCGCGAGCGCGCCTGGATGCGAGGGCCGCACTTCGAGACGAGCCAGACGCGCCCCTCGTAGCGGACGACGAGTCGCGCGACCACCACAAACGCGCCGTCCATCGCCGGGGCGCGCAGCGCGTCGTCGTCGGTGCCGCCGATGAAGGACGTGTCGGGGCCGTCGCCGGCGATGAGGACGCGACCGATGTCGATGCCGAGGCGCGGCTCGCGCGCGTCGGCGGGGAGACCGGGAGAGCTTCGGAGTGGATGAGGTTTCTTCATGGCCGACAGCATGCGTCGGTGAACATCACCGGCAATTTGTCATTGGTGAGCGGCTATCATCCAAGGTGATGATCGAATCGAGCCTCCTCCGCACGTTCGCGAGCTTCGCCGAGGACGCCAACCTCTCGCGGGCGGCGCGTCGGATGCACCTCACGCAGCCGGCCGTGCACGCGCAGCTCCGCAGGCTCGCGGAGGCGGTCGGCGCGCCGCTCTATCGGCGTCAGGGGCGCGGCTTGCTCGTCACGGACGCGGGGGTCGAGGTGGCCGCGTTCGCGCGGTCGTTCGCCGAGCAGTCCGCGGGCCTCCTCGCGCGCGTGCGCGGGCTCGAGGCCGAGCAGCGGCTCGCCCTCGCGGCGGGGCCGGGGGCCATCCTGTACGTGATCGACGAGGGGCTACGGGCGTTCGCCAAGGCGCGCCGCGCGCCCGTCGAGATCGTCGGGGCCGACGCCGACGCGGCGGTCGAGGCCGTGCGCACGGGGGCCGCGCACGTCGGCGTGGGCGTGCTCGACGCGAGCCCCTCCGCGCTCGCGGTGCACCGGCTCACCGACGTCGAGCAGGTGCTGGTGATGCCGCGCGCGCACCGGCTCGCGAAGAAGCGTCGGGTGTCGGCGGACGACTTCGCGGCCGAGCGGCTCGTGCTGCCGAAGGAGGGGCGGCCGCAGCGCTTGGCGATCGAGGCGGTGCTGCGGGCCCGGCGCGTGAGCCCCGTGGTCGGCGCGATCGCGCGAGGCTGGGAGCTCTCGATCAAGCTCGTCGAGCTCGGGGCCGGGCTCGCGATCGTCAACGGCTGCTGCACGCTGCCGCGCGGGCTCGTCGCGCGGCCGATCCGCGAGCTGCCCACGGTGCGCTACGTGACGTTCACGCGGCCCGAGCCGCGCGCCGACGCGGCGGAGCTCGTCCGCATGCTGGTGCGGCACGCGGAGGCCTGGCGAAGGCGCTGAGCGGCGCGCGTCGTCAGAGCCGAAGGAGCCACGCCGTCAGCGCCGCGCGCTCGTCGGGTGGGAGATCGAGGCCGTAGCGGTGCCCTGCGCGCGGCGGGCTTTCGCGCAGCCGCGCCGGGTCGAGCAGATCGTCGACGCCGCGCACCGACGCGTCGTGCAGCAGGAGCCGGCGCGTGCCGAGGCCGCGTAGCGACGTGATGCGATACGCGCCGGTGCCGCGATCGGGGGAGCGCGCCGCGGCGGGGTCGGTGCCGACCTTGGTGGCGGGGACGAGCCCGCCGGCGAGCGCGGCCTCTTCGTGACACTTGCCGCACGCGCGCTCGAAGACGACGGCCCCGCGGGACGTGCGCTCCGGCGCGGCGGGGAGCGCGTCGGCGAGCGACCACAGGTAGAGCGCGAGCCCGATCGCGACCTCGCGCGGCGGGCGGATGGCGCCGCCGTGCGAGGTGACGATGAGCGTCTCGAGGCGCACCGCGAGGCTCGTGACGTCGCGCTGGAGGACCGCGCCCGACTGCTGCAGGTGGCGCTCGAAGCGCACCGCGCGCAGATCGGGGACGTGCAGCGGCTCGCTGCCGTCCGCGGTGGTGACGTCGACGCGGCCCGGCCCCCACGCGAGGAAGCGCGATTCGCGCTCGGGGTCGCGCGCGAGCGGCTCGACGCGGGGCGCCTCGACGAGCAGGCGGCCGAAGTCGAGCGCGTCGTTCGAAGCGCCGACGGCGAGGCAGGCCTGCTCGCCGGCACCGCCGCCGACAGGGCGCGCGTGGCAGCTCGCGCAGGTCAGCGCGACGTCGGTCGTCGCGTCGGCGTAGCGCACGCGCACGAGCCCGCCGAGCTCACGCGCGGGCCCGAGCCACAAGCCTCTCGCGCGCCGCTCGGCCTCGCCGAGCCCGGCGGGATCGAACGGCGCCGCCTGCGCGGGGTAGCGCGAGAACGCCCGCTCGCCGAGCGCGCGCAGCGCCGCGGTCTCGCCGCGCGCCGCTGCGGGCGAGATCGCGAGCCGCGCGAACGAGCCCTGCTCGACGATCGCGCCTTCGTGCTCGATCAGCGGCGCCACCTCGGGGTTCCAGGCCGCGAGCCGCTCCCAGCTGCCGACGCCCTCGGTGGCGTAGTGCGCGAGGCGCTCCTCCGCGTAGGTGCCGAATGGCCTCGTCAGCGAGGCTTCGAGCGCGGCGCGGCGCGCGGCGCGCTCGTGCAGGAAGCTCGCGTGCGGGTCGCGCGACGCGCCGGCGATGTGGCGATGGCACCCCGCGCTCGCGAGCGTGAGCGCGAAACCCGCGAGCGCGCCCGCGCGCCTCAGCCCACGCAGTGGCTGTAGCCGCACTTCCAACGCCCGGCCTCCGGGAACCAGGCGCAGTAGCCGGGCTCCGCCCCCTTCTTCGCGCAGTCGTCGTCGTTGGTGCACTCGTCGTCGCTCGTGTGGCAGTAGTTGCCGTGGATGCCGCCGTAGGGGCCGCACGACAGGCCGTACGAGGGCGAGCAGTACCCGCCGCCGCAGTCGGTGTCCGTCGCGCAGCTCCCCGCGCGGCAGTAGTTGCCGACCCCGGTGCTGCCGCACACGCACTCCGACTTGGCGCCGCAGTCGGCGTCGGCGAAGCACTTGTCGTAGACGCAAGCCGGGTGCGGCTGCATGCGACCGCCGCCGGTCATCGCGCAGCGGCCGTTCTTGCCCTGCTTGGTGTCCTTGCAGTCGGCGTCCTTGGTGCATTCGGCGTCGGAGGCCGGGCGCGGCGGGGCGGCGGCCTTCCCCTTGGCGCCG
>CAIXWQ010000709.1 GCA_903923175.1 uncultured delta proteobacterium
AGCCGGACGAGGAGCACGATCGGCGCGAAGAGGAGCCGTAGGAGCATCGTCGCCATTAGGTGCTCCGGAGGGGCGATCGGCAACGCGGGCCCGCGAAGAAGCGTCCGCCGCGCGAGCGACGGCCACCGCCGGCGAACGAGCCTCCGCCAGCCCGCGCGCACGGGGGGGCCGATCGCGTCGATCCCGGGCTACAGTGCGCGGCGTGTCCCGAGCCGACGACCGCACCCTCGACGCCCTTCGCCGGGCGACCCCGCTCTACGAGTCCGTCGCGGCCAAGACGCGCCTGCTCGACGCCATCCAGTGGCCCGAAGAGGTCGAGCGCCAGTTCTTCGCCGACGGCGGCCGCGAGCTCCCGAAGATCGAGTACGCGATCGACCGCGACCGCGCGCGCAAGCACGTCATCGAGCTCGATCAGCTCGCGATGACGCTCGACGTCTCCGATCCCATCCAGCACTGGCTCGCCCGGGTCGCCCGCTCCTACGCCGATGGCAACCGGCTGCTGCTCGCGGTGGGCACCAAGCGCTTCCACGAGCTCTCGGTCGACACCTTCGGCGGCCCGCGCACCTGGTTCGACGACGACACCAGCAACCTTGATCTCGCCGAGCACCTCGACGCGCGCCTCGCCGGCGAGCTCGCGCGCGTCCCCTCGCGACGCGAGGCCGCGGCGATGCTCGACGCCGAGGCGTTCGGCCAGGCGCTGGTGAAGCGCGCGGGCGCCATCGGGCTCCCGCTCGACGCGGTGGTCGACGGCGGCCTGTGCGCCAAGGTCCTCGCGGGGACCAACCGCATCCGCATCCGCGCCGGCGCGACGTTCCACCCGAGCGAGGTCGAAGGGCTCTTCGTCCACGAGGTCGAGACGCACGCGCTCACGGCCCAGAACGGCGGCGCGCAGCCGGAGCTGTCATTCCTGCGCTCCGGCGGGCCGCGCACCACGCGCACCCAGGAGGGGCTCGCGGTCTTCGCCGAGCTGCACGCGCACGCGCTCACCGTGGCGCGCATGCGCCGCATCGTCACGCGCGTCCGGCTGGTGGCGATGTCCGAGGACGGCGCGACGTTCCTCGATCTCTACCGCAAGCTCCTCGAGCTCGGGGCGAGCGAGCGCGACGCGTACTTCGACGCCCAGCGCATCTGCCGCGGCGGGCTCGTCGAGGGCGGCGCGCCGTTCACCAAGGACGCCTGCTACCTCGCCGGGCTCATGGAGGTCTTCAACTTCCTGCAGGTGGCGGCGCGCGGCGGCGCGCACGAGGCGATCGAGCTGCTGGCGTGCGGCCGGATCTCCTTCGACGACCTCGCGCCGCTCCTCGCGCTCAAGCGCAAGGGGATCCTCACGCCGCCGAAGTTCCGGCCGCGCTGGGTCGCCGCGTGGGACGGCCTCCTCCCGTACTTCGCCTTCACCTCGTTCCTGCGCGAGATCGATCTCGCGCAGGTCGCCGCGCGCCACTCCGCGATCCTCGCCGCGACCCAGGCGATCGGCCCGCGCGGCGACGTGTAGCGGCGCGGGACGTGCGCGCGCCGTTCAGCCGCTCTTGCGCCTGCGCAGGTGCAGGTTGCGCGCTTGGCGCACGAGCTCGACGCGCCGCTTCTCGACGAACGCCGGGTCGAACGGGGCGGTCCCGGTGTAGCGCTCGACGAGCTCGCCGAGGATGAACGGCATGAAGTGGAAGCCGATCGCCGAGAGCACCACGTGCTTCGGATCGCCCTCCACGAAGACACCGTCGTCCTGCCCCGCGCGCAGCCACGCGGCGCCCGCCTCGAGCACGAGCAGGATCCGCTCGTGGAGCTTGCCGCGGATGACCGGCCCCCAGTCCATCGCCTCGCGCACGAGCAGGCGCGCCGCGTGGGGCCGCTCGCCGAGCGCCACCACGATCGTCGAAGTCAGCGCCTCGAGCCGGTCGGTGTACTTGCCCCCGCTGGCGTAGATGGCCTCGAGCGGCGCCTGCAGGCTCGCGATCAGCCGATCGAGCACCGCCTCGTAGAGCGAGTCCTTCGACGCGAAGTGGTAGAAGAGCGACGCCTTCCGCATGCCGACGCTCTCCGCGACGTCGTTCATGCTGACCCCCTCGTAGCCGCGCTCGGCGAAGAGCGCCGTCGCCAGCTCGAGGATCTCCTCCTTGCGCCCCTTCTGCGGTTCCGTGGCGTCCGACATCGAATCTCCGGCCCAGCCCCTCGTGACGGAGCGAGGTACTCGCGGCCGCTCGACGGGTCGAGAGCGCGGTGCGGCGCGCCCCGAAGCACATGGTCCGTGCGTGCGGGAACTTTCCATGACGCGTCGCCCCGCGTTCGCGTCTCCAAACGCACCTCCGAGTGCGCTCTCCGGCGCGGGGCGCCACGAAGCCCGCGCCCAGAACCCCTGACACGGCGGTTCCAAGTGAACGGACACTGCCGTTCTCTTGCGGGCGCTTGCGCGCGCGTGCAGGCGGAAACTCGAGCCGGTGCGCGACGGCTCGACGGAGGCATCCCCGGACTCGGCGGTGGGATTCCGGGGCTCGACGGAGGCATCCCGGGATTCGACGCGGCCTCGTTGCCGGGCTGAGCGAGCCCGTCGAGGGCGGGCCGCCTCAACGCTCGCGCGCGAGCGCGCCGAGCTGCCGGATCGGCAGCTCGAGCACGAGCGTGCAGGCGAACACCCACGCCGCGAACAGCGTCGGGCCGATCGGCAGCACCGCGGCGAGCTCCGGCGCGTACCGAGCGAGCAGCACGCAGCGGACGGTGAGCGCGGCGGCGAACCCACCCACGCCGGCGAGTGCGAGCAGCGGCAACGGACGGCGCAACCGCCGCGCGAGGACGGCGAACGCGAGCCCGACGCCGACGCACGCGCCGAAGCCGCTCAACGCGCCGAGCCCCGCGTCGAGCGGCGCACCGACCATCCCGAGCGACAGCGCGCGGCCGAGCCGACTCGAGATCGCCAGCGCCACGCTCGCCGAGGGCGCGGCGAGGACGAAGGCCACGAACCCCAGCAGCGCACCGAGCCCGCCCGCGAGCGCGCCCGCGACCGCGGGAGGCTGCTCGCCCGCGGCCTGCACGACGACGCGCGGTTCGGAGAAGAGATCGGAGAAGGGCGTCCAGCGCGAGCCTCGCGAGGCCTCGTGGGTCGAAGGGCGCGCCTGCTCGAACCAGCTGGTGTGGGTCTCGCGAGCGAGCACGGCCGCGGTCGCGGCGTCGCGCGGAGCCTGCGCGGAGCCGGAGACACGGCGCTCGACATTGGGCGCGCCAGCGTGGCGGTGTGCCCGCCGACCACGCGGGGAAATGAGCTTCGGTTGCATGGCCGACGGCAAGAGCAACGCGCGGGCCCGTGCGCGTAGAGCCCTACGCAGCGGCGCACCGACGCGGGATCGGGTAAGAGGGAACAGGCCCGAATCGATGGAAACCTCGCTCGTCATCGGCGACCTGCACCTGCGCACGTTCGCGAGCCCGTCGGTGGTGGCGTCGTTCCTCGAGTTGCTGCGCTGCGAGCCCGACGCGCACCTCGTCCTCTCCGGTGACTCGCTCGACGTCGCCGCCGAGCCCTGCTCGCCGGCCGAGGCGATCGCGCGGATCCTCGGCCGCTTCCCGGAAGTCGGGGCCGCGCTCGCATCGCGCGCTGCGCGCGGCGTGCGCACCACCTTCGTCGCCGGCAACCACGACGCCGCCGTCGCCACGCCCGACGGGCTCGAGGCGCTGCGCGGCGCCATCGGCGTCACCGGGGCCGATCGTGCGTGCATCGACGCGACGCCCTGGTTCCTGCGCCTCGCGGGCGGGCTCGTGCACGTCGAGCACGGCCACGTGTTCGACCCCGACGGCGCCCCCACGCACCCGCTCGCCCCGACGCCACGCGACGACGTGGGCATCTCCATCCTCAAGGGCTTCATCGTCCCGGTCGGCGCGCACGAGCTCGTCCACGTGAACGCCGAGACGCCGCTGCGACTGCTGACCCGCGTGCTCGTCAAGTACGGCCCGCGCACGCCGCAGATCATCGCGCACTACATCGGCACGGCCATGGGGACGGTCCGCCGCGCCGGCAAGAACTTCCCCATCGCCGAGGACCGCGAGCTCGCCCGCAGCCGCCTGGCGGAGTTCGGCGCCCGCGAGGGGCTCGACCCCGAGACGCTCGAGGCGCTCCACGCGGCGCACGCGACGCCGACGATGGCGAGCAGCACCGAGGCCTTCCTCCGCCTGTACCTCGACCGCGTGTTCGCCACGATCGCGCTCTGCGCCGGCACGGGGCTGGCGACGGCAGGCATGGTCGGGCTGGCGACGCCGGTCGGCGTGCCGGCGATCGTGTGCGGCGTGCCGCTCGCAACGGCGGGCGCGCTCGCCCTCGCGGCGTCGATCGTCGCGAAGTCGAACCGCTACCAAGGGCGCGCGGATCGCGCGCTCCACGCCGGCGCCGACGCGATCGCGGACATCACGGGCGCACGCACCGTCGTCCTCGGCCACGTCCACGTCGCGAGCGAAGGGCCGCGCTACCGCAACACCGCGTCGTTCGCGTTCACGCCGGGCGACCTCGGTCGCCCCTACCTGCGCGTGTTCGGCGACGGCGAGGTCACGCGCGCGTTCGCCTGAGCCACGCTCCGAGCTCGCCGCGGACCGCGCCGCCGGCGCTCACCGACACGTCGCGAGCACGTGCTTCGCGAGCGCGTCGTCGGGATCCCGCCCGAGCGCGCTGGTGGCCGCCGCGGCCGCCCCCGCCGTGTCGCCCGCGAGGGGCTCGACCCCGAGACGCTCGAGGCGCT
>CAIXWQ010000710.1 GCA_903923175.1 uncultured delta proteobacterium
CTGCTGCTCGACGAGGCCGACAGCTTCCTGCGCGATCGCAGCGGCGCGACACGCCCGTGGGAAGTGTCACAGGTCAACGAGCTCCTCGTGCAGATGGAAGCGCACGAGGGCATCTTCGTGTGCACGACGAACCTGAAGGACACACTCGACGAGGCGTCGCTGAGGCGGTTCGACCTGAAGGTCCGGTTCGACGCGCCGACCGCCGATCAGGTCTGGCGGCTGTTCCTCGCGACGCTCGGCCCGGACGCCGCGCGCGCCGTCGAAGGGGACGAGCGGACGCGCGCTGCGCTGGGTCGCTTCGCGGGGCTCACGCCGGGCGACTTCGCCACTGCCGTGCGGCGCGCGGGGGTGCTGGATCAGGCGATCGATGGGGCGACGCTCCTGGGCGCACTGGAGGACGAGTGGAAGGCGAAGCCCGAGGTCGCGCGGCGGCCGGTGGGGTTCCGGGGCGACGAGTAGGGCGGACGAGTGGGGCGCGTGGTGAACGGGGGCCGGCCCGCTCGGGCCGGCCGGCCTCCGTCTATCGCGCAGTCCACCTCGAGCGGCACGATGACGTGAAGTCGGATGCGAGCCGAGGTTCGTGCGTCCTCGATCATTCCTGACCACCGCTACTGAAACGTCCTTCCAACATTCCCCGGTCCGCAGGAACAGCTTCACTCGCCGATGGCGAGCGTTCGCGACGGCGTCTACGCTCAGCAATCGTGGTGACCTCGAAGCAGGAACTCTACGAGAGAGCGTTTCGTAATCTTAAGAAGACGCGCGCCGCCTTGCGTACGGCGCCAGAGGATGCTGGAAATCCTGCACGAAAGTCGGCAGAGGCGCTCGCGAAGCACTTCCTGCTCGATCGCTTTGGCCGCGAGCTGACCGCTCAGGAGCAGAAGCGGGACCTCGCGTGGATGCTCGACCTCATCCGATCGTTGAGTAAGGAGCAACCGGCGCGGCATGTGCCCGAGGAGGTACTTACCGACCTAGATCTCGTGCGCGAGTACGGCAACGCGATGTCGCACGATCGCGCGCCCGGCTCGACTGACGGTCGGCGTGCCCAGCGGATGTTGAGCGCGCTTGAGGACGCCCACCGATGGGCGAAGAAGAACCGCGCTGAGGCGCGACTGAGCCGCTCGGTCCGCGCAGCCTGGCTCGCCGGAGGGACGGTCGTGGTCGCCTTGCTCGCCTCTATCTCTACTTTCAGGCACGACATTATCAACGCAACCGAAGTCTCGAAATCCGGCCAAACAGGATGGGCCGACACTGCCTCTTCAGTTCCTTCACGTCTCGCACCCTCGCCATCCCCCTCGCTCAGCACTTCGCGCTCCCCGGAGGCTTCACCCTCGTCTTCGGCACATACGTGCACGTCCCCTTGCTGCGGCGGCGAAGCCTGCGTCCCAGACGACAACGTCGATCTGCCGCCAAATTGCAGCCGTCACGCGTGCACCGCATGCGCCTCCGGGGCGCGCTGCGTTGCGGGCGCGTGCCGGATCTCACTACCTGACCGGAGCTGGAGCCTCCGTCTCGGCGCGGTGCACTGGCGTCCTGGACGGCCTACGCAAGCGGAAGGGGATCTTTGGGATACGGTCGTGCGACTGCACCTCAAGGGCGAACCGTGGGGAAGGGGAATCAAGCTACGCGACGTCGCCGGTGCCGCTCCTCTGAAGGTTAAGACCGAGGGGCTAACGAAGGGCCTCTGGGCGACACTCGAGCACTCGACCCGAGGGACACTCAAGGAAGAACCAGTCGCGCTTCCGCTCAAGCTCATCAACGCCTCCCTCTGCGCTGGGGAGAGAATCACCTTCAAGGATGCTCCCGTACCCATCGAGTACATCGAACTCTTTCTCGACCCCGCACCCTCCGATGCTGCCCCGGCAATCTCAGCGCCGTCGAGTTCAGCGTCCACCCTCAGCAATTCTGGCCGTCCGTGAACAGGCTGGGATAGGCGCACCGCGCTCGGCGGCTGCGCGAAGGGCAGACGGGAATTGAAGAACTCCGCCCTACTGGACGAGTGCGGCGACGACCCGCTCTCCTCGACCGTCTCGAGGAGCTGGAGGATGTGCGCGGAGAATGTATCAGTTGCCCACCCGTGCGGCGTGCCGGTAGTTCCCCTTGCTCGGGATCACGTGGCGCACGCCGCCCGTCGGATCGTCCATGTCGCCGCGTAAGCGCGGGAGAACGTGAACATGCAGGGGC
>CAIXWQ010000711.1 GCA_903923175.1 uncultured delta proteobacterium
CGGACTCACCGACGGCGCGCCGGCGGACGGGCCGCTTCGCCCCATCAGCTCGGCGAGGCGATCGAGCAGCCTCGCGAAGTCGCCTCTGTCGACGACGGTTGCGAGGTGCCCGCCGCAGAACCTGTCCGAACGAACATGCGCGGTCGCGATGCGGCGAAGCGTCAGCAGGCCTGCGCGGTCGAGGGGACCCGCTCTGCGGACGTAGCGAGCGCCGGCTCCCGACGCCCACGCCGACCAGTCGAAGCGCGCGACGACGAAATCCGTGTCGTAGAGCGCCCGCACGAACCGCTCGAGCTTGGGCGAGTACGCGTACGGATCGCGGAGCTCTCCCGCGCGCTGCCTCACCGGACGGTAGAGCGGCTCCTTCGACGCGAAGATCGGCCGGAAGCGGAGCAGCGGCTCGAACGACTCGATGGGCCGGGCAGCGTCCGCAATCGCGGGGGACTTCGGGCGCGCGGCGCGGGATCTCGGCGGCAGGAGGGTCATCGCCTACAGACGCCGCAGGGCGCCGGGTCTGACGCCTCGGCGAGAAGGACGCGGGCATCCGGCTACCCGTAGGGAGGATCTCGGGCAGGCAGGCGTCCGGTCACGCTCACTTGGAGAGAAATGGCGTCGCCCGCCACCACTCCCCGAAGCCGCCCCACAGTCGAATCGACAGATACCCGAGGCCCAGGAAGACGACGAGCACCGGCAGCTGCGTCCAGCCGCGTCTGCGCGTGAAGCCGGCGAGCTTCCCGCCGATGAACGAGCCCGCGAACATCAGCGCCAGCGAGACGGCCATTCCCCACAACCCAGTGGTCAGGATGGTCTCGCAGAACAGCGTCGCAAACAGTGGCCCCGAAACGAATCCGACGAGAAAGGCAACGAACGCCGTGAGCGGGGCGTCATCAAAGCCCGGCAGGCCCCCGTCGCCTCCGTCGCCGTCCTCGCGCTGGAGCGACGACGCGTCGGGGAGGAACGAACGCCCGTATCGTCCGAACGCGCCGAGCAGCTGACCGCCCGACCGGCCGACGTTCTTCGCCTCTCGCCTGGCGACTCCGGCGGCGTCGAGCAGGGGGTCGACTGCGACCTGCGCGACGTTGACGGAGTGCACGTAGTCGCACAGGGGATGCGGGCACGGCTGCCCGGAGATTCCCCAGGTGTCGCAACGGGGGCACTGCTCATGCGTCTCGGTCGAGCCGTGTCGATCCGCCTCGAAGAAGCTCAACCGAGCACCTGTAGGTTCACGAGAACGTCTCCGCATCGCCGCCGCAGTACCGGCAGCTCTTGGAGAACCACCCCGTCACGCACTGCTCGCAGAGGACGTTCGCCTCGCACCGGGGGTTCAGGCAACGATAGGACTGCCGCGCGCCCGTGAATCCGCCACACCCGCTGCCGCAGCCGTTGCAGACGTACTTTCCCTCGTTCTCGCCGATTCCGAGCATCTGCCGCCCGAGCTTGTTGAGCTTCATTCTCACCCTCCGTACGCATCCGGTCCTGGAATCGGCGTCGCGGCAAGCCTCCGCCGCCACCAGCGTCTCGAATGCGAGCAAGAACTGCAACTGGCATTCACGCCGTCGGAGCCCACC
>CAIXWQ010000712.1 GCA_903923175.1 uncultured delta proteobacterium
CGCGTGCGCGCGACGCTGGCGCACGCCCCGCGGCCAGCCTCGACGACCTGAACGCGCGCTCCCAAGGCGCCGCGGTCTCGCACCGGCGCGCTCGACGCCTCGGCGCCGCGTCGCTAGTCACGAGCTCCGACGCCCCATGCGCGTGCTCTTCGTCTCCACCAACCGCGAGCTGCTCCCCTCGCCGGTGGCGCCGCTCGGGATGCTCGCCGTCGCCGCCGCGACGCGCGCGCAGCACGAGGTCACGGTCGAGGATCTCTGCTTCACGCGCGACGTGCCGCACGCGCTCGACACGCTGCGCGCCGCGATCGCGCGCGCGCGGCCGGACGTCGTCGCCCTCGGCGTGCGCAACCTCCGCGACAACGCCTACCGCGACGGCGGCGCGCTCGCCGAGTACCACGCAGCCCTCGGGGGCTGCGCGCGCGAGGCGCTCGAGACGCTCGAGACGACGAAGGGGACCGGCGCGCGGCTCGTCCTCGGCGGCGCCGCGGTCACGCTGCAGCCAGCCGCGATGCTCGCGCGCACCGGCGCCTCGCACGCCGTCGTCGGCGAAGGCGAGCGCGCCTTCCCCGCGCTGCTCGACGCCCTCGCCCGCGGCGAGCGCCCGGACACGCTGATCCGCGCGACCCCCGCGCCGCTCGACGAGCTGCCGCGCGCCGCCTGGGACCTCGTCGATCGGCGCTACTTCGAGCGTGAAGGCACGGCGACGGTGCAGACCAAGCGAGGCTGCGCGTTCTCTTGCACCTACTGCGACTACCCCGACCTCGAGGGGCGCACGGTGCGCGTGCGAGCGCCCGCGCTGGTCGCCGACGAGGTCGCCGCGCTCGCGCGCACGGCAGGGGTCTCGCACCTGTTCTTCGTCGACAGCGTGTTCAACGCGCCGCGCACCCACGCCCGCGCGGTGTGCGAGGCGCTGATCGCGTGCGGCGCGCCGCTGCCGTGGGTCTGCTACGCGTCGCCGGCCGGCCTCGACGACGAGCTCGTCGCGCAGATGGCGCGCGCCGGGTGCGTCGGGGCGGAGATCGGCACCGACGCGGGGACCGACGCCGGCCTGCGCCGGCTCCGCAAGCCGTTCGATCTCGCGCAGGTGCGCCGCGTGCGCGCGTCGTTCCGCGCGCACGGCCTGCTCGACTGCCACTCGTTCGTCCTCGGCGCCGAGGGCGAGACCGCCGACGAGGCGGCCGCCACGCTTTCGTTCGTCGAGTCGCTCGACCCCGACCTCGCGGTGTTCCTGATCTTCGCGGAGGATCGCGAGGCCCTGGTAGCCGCGCGCGACGTCGAGCACCGCGCGGCACTGCGGGCGCTGCTCGCGCGCGAGGCGCCGCGCCACCCAGGCTGGATCGTCCCCGAGCTCGGCGTGCGCTTCGGCCCGAAGGTGACGCGCCTCGTACTTCGGCGCGCGCTGAGAGGACCGAGCTGGCTGCACCTCGCGCGGGCACGACGCGCCGAGCGCGGCTGAGCGCGGCCGATTGCGGCCGATCGCGGCCCGTCCTCCGCGTGGCTCCTCAGCCGTGCGCGGCGGACGGAGGCGCGAAGAGGCCCCGCCCGAACGATCTCCCACCGTTCGCTTCGCGGTGGGTGTGAACCCGGGGTCGCGCCGAGGCCCGAGGCGCGCACCCGAGCCTCGTGCGATCCGGGCGAAATCGGCCGCAGAGGACGCGCGTCGCGGCGCGCGCGCCCGCGCGGGAACGCGGGAACGGGACTTGCGGCTGGCGAGCGCGCTCGCGCGGTCTCGAGACCACGAACCGAGGAGAGCCCCTTGCCACGCAGTCATCGAAATTCGAGGCGGCCACCGAAGGCCCGCCCGTCGCTCGGCGCCACGCGCGTCGGCTGCGTCGCCGCCGCGACGGGCCTCGCCAGCCTCACCTGCCTCGCGTGCCTCACGTGGACCGGGCGCGCCGCCGCGGACGAGCTCCCACGCCTCGAGTGGGGGAAGCCCGTGACGTGCATGAACGATCCGAGCGGCAATCCCGTGCGCGTACAGTGCACCGCGCTGCCGAACGGGAGCCTGGATTGCCTCGTCGCGCCCAACGAGCTCGAGGGCGGCGGAGAGCTCGAGCACGTCGGCCCCTGCGCGGCGCCGGACGGCCTGACGTACGCGAAGCTCGCGCCCAGGGGCGGGACCTTCTCGCCCGCCATCGCCGAATCGCCACCAGGCTACGCGCGCTCGAATCGTGGGCACGCCTATCAGGTCAAGTTCGATCTGCTGAATCGCTTCTACGTGGGCGGCAGCTGGTCGCCGACCTCACAGCTCGCGGGGGTCGCGAGCGGCGACTCCACGTCTCCGTTCGGCTTCGGCCGCGGCCGCGTGGAGATGGGGATCGAGGTCAGCGTGCCGGCGCCGAACGGGCGCTCGCGGCACGATTTCCGGATCCTGGATGCGAGCGCGACGTTCAAGGACTTCGAGCTCACCGGCGTGCTCTTCGCCTACGACTACCAGCATCTGCACCGACGGCCGGCGTTCTTCCTGACGTCGTTCATCGGCGAGCCGAAGCTCTACCCGGTCACCTCGAAGTTGGGTTGGGGCGTGCGGGTGGTCAACGTCGCCGACCGACCGCCGGCGTACCGCGACACGCTCGACATCGAGTACCTCGAGCTGCACGCCGCGTGGAACCCCTGGCAGTCGAGCGATCTCTACAGCCATGTCCGCTTCGAGGTCGGCGGCGACGTCGGGCAGCTGTGGGAGAATCGCACCGAGATCGCCAAAGGGCTCTCCTCGGGCGCGGCCTACGTCGGCTTCACGAGCGCGATGCACACCCGGGTCAGCCTCGGCGAGGGGGGCCTCCACTCGCTCCGCTTCGACGCGTCCTACCAGCGACCGGTGGTGCTCCGCGGCGAGCTCGGCGGCAAGACCGCCAATCGGCTCAAGGCGGTGGCGTCGTACGAAGGGGTGCTCTTCGCCATCAACGATCAGCCGTTCTCGTTCCGCGTCGGCGCGCGGGCCAGCATGCGCGACGACCCCCGGACCGACACGCGCAGCACGGAGCTCGGGGTCGACGTCGGCCTGCGCTTCTCGTTCTGGGCGCCGCCGCGCGTGTTCGAGCCGATGCGCGAGCTCGAGGACCCGTGACGCGCGCGCGGGCGCTCCCGCGCAGGATCTCGCGCGGGATCTCACGCGGGATCTCGCGCGTGATCGCCGCGACGCTCGCGTGCGCGCTTTCCGCCTCGGCGACCGCGCGCGCCGCTGCGAGCGACGCCAGCGTCGGAGCGGGCGAAGGGCCGAGCCCCGAGTACGCGACCGGCGAGGACGGGCACCGCTTCCGCGTCCGCTTCGACCCGGCCACGCGCGTGCGGCTCGGCGTCGGCGAGGCGATGAGCGTCGGCAGCCCGAGCGGCGAGGCGGCGCTCGGCCTCGCGCCCGAGCTGACGGCGGGCGTCGAGATCGAGACGCTGCGCGCGCGCGGCGCGGGGCGCGATCGCGTGGTCTGGCAGACCGATCACCGCGTCGTCTCGGGCTGGCTTCACCCGCTCGGACAGGGCCCCCGCGCGATCCCGGCGTTCGACGCGACGCTCTACGGCGTCACGGTGCTGCGGCACGACGAGTCGCCGAGCATCGTGCTGCCGTCGTCGCCGCCGGTCGGGATCCCGTTCCCGTTCGACATCGGCTTCGAGACGGAGGTCGGCCGCGTGCGCGCGAGCGATCGGTTCCCGCTCGACCGGGTCTCCGGGGCGCAGGTGCCCGAGCTGCAGATCGGCGTGTTGCGCGGCGCGCTGCTGTTCGATCCCTGGCGCAGCGGCGACGCCGGTCGCAGCGTGGAGATCGGCCTCGGCGCCCGCTACGACCTCGACGTCTTCGGCGCCCCCACGCTCGCGCACGCGCGCCTCGTGCACCGCGTGGCCCCGATGACCGCCGCGTCGCTGCGCTGGCGCTACCGGACCGACGACGGCCTGTTCTCGTTCGACGCGCGCGGCGACGTCGTGCCCCACTGGACGAGCGAGGGGGTGTGGCGCGTCGCGGCGCTCGGCTCGCTGCGCATCGAGCGCATCGTGCTCGCGATCGACGATCAGCCGCTCACGCTCGTGCTCGACGGCGGCTGGCGGCTGCGCCCCGCGACGAGCGAGACCGAGCGCGCGCAGGACGTGCGGGTGACGCTCGGGGTCGCGCTGGATCTGTGGTCGCGGTGACGATCTACTCCTCGTCCTCGTGCCAGACCTCGTAGTTCGCCGACCCCTTGCGATCGTGCGCGCCGCCGGCGGCGCAGGCCCCCTTCTCCTCGCCCCAGAACAGCGCGCTGCAGCGGTTGCAGACGAACCACCCCTCGTAGTCGTCGTCGTCGCTGCCGTCGTGCGCGACGGTGTACTCGTCGCTCTCGGCGCCGTCGTGCGGCCCCTTGGTCGCCGCGCAGACGCCCGCGTGCGGGCCGCCGCGATAGAGGCACTGGCACTTCTCGCACCAGCGGAACCCGCCGTGCCCCTCGTAGTCCTCGACGTCGACGGCGAGCCAGTACGACTCCGAGTCGTCGGTCTCGTGGCCGCCGCCGCGCGCGCACGGCCCCGGGTTCTCGTCGTCGTAGACGAGCGCCTGGCACTTGGAGCACCAGGCCCACCCCGACTCCCAGCCGTCCTCGAGCTCGTCGTCCTCTGCGTCCGCTCCGGCCGCGGCCTGCTGCGCCTTGCGCTCGGCCGCGCCTGCGAACGCCTCGCCGCACTTCACGCACCCCGCCATCGTGTACGGCGACAGCCCGCCACAGAAGACGCACTGCACGACGATCCACGCGCCGCAGCCGACGCACTTGGCCTGATCCGAGGTCGACAGCGTGCGGCAGTGCGGGCACGCGATGGCGCCGCGCGCGGCCTCCGCGGAGTAGGGGTTCCGGCAGAAGGAACACGTCACGTGTCCGACGGCGCGGACCGAGCCACAGTGCGGACAGGCGAGCTCGTTCATGGGCAGTGGGCCTCTCGGGCGGTGGGGTCGGCGAAGTCGCGACGTCGGGTCGTGGTTTCGCGCGTGCCCGAGGCTTTCACGCTCGCCGACCGATCGCAATTTCGCCCGGCCGCGCCTCCGGCGGGTGGAGGCGCTCGTTCGGGCTCGTGAACGCGGCTCAGAGCGACACGTCGTCGAGCGAGTGGTCCTCGATCACGACGCGGCCGAGGTCGGGCCGCACCGCGAAGGCGTCGACGAGTCGTCGGTAGTCGAGCGCGTCGGCGGTGACGGCGGCCCGCCTCTCGACGACCGCCTCGAGCACCGCCGCGTCCCCCTCGAGGAGCGCCTGCTCGCTGTACCAGATCTCGTAGGGGTTCTTCGCGGCGTACTCGCCGACCGGCGCGAACCAGGCGTCCGGCAGCGCGGTCGTGACCAGGTGGTCCGGGCGGGGCGCGGCGAGCACGAGCGCGAGCCCGACGTTGGGGAGATCGACGCGCCCCTCGGGCGTCAGGAGCGCGATCTCGTAGGCGTGGATGAAGCTCCCGAGCGGCGTGTAGACGTCGCCGCTGCGCGCAGGGAGCCCGTCGAACGAGGGCTCGCCGCCGCCGGCTCCGAGCAGGTCGCCGAACGAGGTGTGCGCGAAGAAGGTCCAGCGGAACACCGCGGCCACGCGGCCTGTGAGGGGGCTCACGATCGGGCTGCCGGTCGTGATCGTCCCGCGCACGCGCACGCGCTTCGGTGAGGAGAGCCCCGCGAGGGACGACGGGGGGGCGCCGAAAGGCCACATGCGAGCGCGCCTCCCGAGCGCGGACGGAGGCGAGCGAGCGTACGCGACGCGCCCCTCGCGCGGCGCTCGTCGTGCCCCCCGGACGGCCTTCGCGCCACCGCTCGCCCCGCGCCTTGACTCCCTGCGTCACGAGGGCCCCAACTCGCGCCCATGATCGCCCCGGTCACCGCCGACGCCGCCGACGCCGCCGCCTCGAGCCCCTACCCGCACCTGCTCGCGCCGATCACGCTCGGCGCCGTCACGCTGAAGAACCGCGTGCTCATGGGCTCGATGCACACCGGGCTCGAGGACCGCTTCTTCCACTACGGCAAGCTCGCGGCGTATTTCGCCGAGCGCGCGCGCGGCGGCGTGGGGCTGATCGTCACCGGCGGCATCTCGCCCAACCGCACGGGCTGGCTGCTGCCGGCGGGCGGCACGCTCAACTCGAAGCTCGACGTGCTCAACCACCGCCGCGTGACGAACGCGGTGCACGCGGAGGGGGGGAAGATCGCCATGCAGATCCTCCACTCCGGCCGCTACGGCTACCACCCGTTCCAGATGTCCGCGTCGCGCGTCAAGGCGCCGATCAACCCGTTCAAGCCGCGGGCGATGAGCGAGCGGCGCATCCTGAAGACGATCGCCGACTACGCCCGCTGCGCGAAGCTCGCGCGCGAGGCCGGCTACGACGGCGTCGAGATCATGGGGAGCGAGGGGTACCTGCTCAACCAGTTCCTCTGCCGCCGCGTGAACCGCCGCAAGGACCAGTGGGGCGGGCCGATCGAGAACCGCATGCGCCTCGCGGTCGAGGTCGTGAAGGCCGTGCGCGCGGCGACGGGGCCCGACTTCCTGATCGTGTTCCGCCACTCGCTCATCGACCTCGTCGAGGACGGCAACACCTGGGACGAGATCGTGCTCACGGCCAAGGCGCTCGAGAAGGCGGGGGTGAACCTCCTCAACACCGGCATCGGCTGGCACGAGGCGCGGATCCCCACCATCGTGACCTCGGTGCCGCGCGCCGCCTTCCGCGCCTTCACCGCGCGCATCCGCAAGGAGCTCGGCATCCCGGTCTGCGCCTCCAACCGCATCAACACCCCCGAGGTCGCCGAGGATCTGATCGCCGCGGGCGACGCCGACATGGTGTCGATGGCGCGGCCGCTGCTCGCCGACGCCGAGTTCGTCAACAAGGCCGCCGCCGGCCGCGGCGACGAGATCAACACGTGCATCGCCTGCAACCAGGCCTGCCTCGACCACACCTTCTCGATGAAGCGCGCGAGCTGCCTCGTGAACCCGCGCGCCTGCCACGAGACCGAGCTGGTCATCCTGAAGGCCAAGCGCGCGAAGAAGATCGCCGTCGTGGGCGGCGGCATGGCGGGGCTCGCGGCGGCGACCACGGCGGCCGAGCGCGGGCACGACGTCACCCTCTTCGAGGCCGCGGACGCCATCGGCGGCCAGTTCCGGATGGCGGCCGTCGTGCCCGGAAAAGAGGAGTTCCGCGAGACCATCCGCTACTTCGAGCGGCGGCTCGCGCGCACCTCCGTGAAGGTGAAGCTCGGCACCAAGGCCGCGAAGAGCGACCTCGAGGCGGGGTTCGACGAGATCGTGATCGCGACCGGCGTCGTGCCGCGGCGCCCTCGGCTCGAGGGGCTCGACCACCCGAAGGTCCTCTCGTACGTCGACGTGCTGCGCGACAAGAGGCCGGTCGGCGCGAAGGTCGCGGTGATCGGCGCGGGCGGCATCGGCGTCGACGTCTCGGAGTTCCTGCTCCACGACGCCGGGCAGACGACCGCGCAGTACGAGAAGACCTGGGGGATCGATCCCGAGGTGAAGCAGGCGGGCGGCCTCACGCCCGCCGAGCGCGAGCCGCCGCGACGCGAGGTCTGGCTCCTGCAGCGCAAGCCCGCGGGCAAGCGCATGGGGGCGGGCCCCGGCCGCACGAGCGGCTGGGCGCACAAGCTGGTGCTCGATCGCGCCGGCGTGCACATGCTCGGCGGCGTCGAGTACCTGAAGGTCGACGATCAGGGGCTGCACGTGCGCCACGAGGGCGCGACCAAGGTCCTCGCGGTCGATCACGTCATCGTGTGCGCCGGCCAGGACTCGGTGCGCGAGCTGCTGCCGCTGAACGCGAAGGGTGAGATCGCCGATCCGCGCTACCACGTGATCGGCGGCGCCGACGTGGCCGCGGAGCTCGACGCCAAGCGCGCGATCAAGCAGGGGACGGAGCTCGCGGCGCGGCTCTGAGCTCGCGAGCCCGGGCGGGGCTCGCCGCGCGCGAGCGGTGGCCTCACCCCACCACGAAGATCGCCCCGACCACCGCCGCGACGAACGCGACCCCCGCCACCAGCGGCACCACCGGCGAGTCGAGCTCGCCCCCGGCCGCGACGTGCGCCTCGACGAGCCGCTTCTGATCGAGGCGCAGGCTCGAGGCGAGCCCCGCGGTGCCGCCGATGCCGGCGCCGCGCAGCAGCGTGGGCGAGTCGCTCAGGAACACGACGATCGCCGCGAGCACGAGGCAGCAGCCGATCCCTACGGCCCACATCTGCTGCGCCTTCGTGCGCTCCCCCATCCGCGCGTAGTTCGTCGCGGCCACGCCGCAGCCGACCAGCGGGCCGAAGAGGATCCCGCACAGCATCACGACCCACGGCGCGTAGAGCCGCTCGAGGGCCGGCGGGGGCTCGTCGCTCTCGGCGGGCGGCGCGTAGGGGTCGTGGTCGGTCATCGCGGCGCCTCGGATGGTAGGCCAACTCGGCCGCGAGCGGCGCGCGTCGCTCCGCCGGCCGCGCCCCGCCTCACCTCGCGCCACGCCGCGCGGGGCGCTCGACCTTCGCGAGCTCGACCGCGAGCGCGTCGACCACCGCCCGCACGCGGGGAATCGCCAGCGCGCTCTTCGCGCACAGCAGGTGGAGCGTGCGCGTCGCCCCGCGCAGATCGAGATCGAGCTCGACGAGCGGCGAGCCCTTGGTGAAGCGATGCCGGTAGCGCCCGAGGAAGATGGCGCCGAGCCCGAGCTCGGCGGCGCGCAGCATCACGAGGTAGTCGTCGGTGGCGAACGAGGGCGTCCACCCCGGGACGAGGCGCGACAGCTCCGCGTTGGGCGAGAGGTGCTCGAGCGGCGGCGCGAAGCCGACCCACGCGACGTCCGCGAAGCCGTAGCGCCGCGGCAGCGTCTTCGCATACGCGGCGGTCGCGAAGGCGGCGAGCTCGATCTCGACCGCGATCACGCTCACGACGTCGCGCTGCGTCGGCGGCCCGAACCGCAGCGCGAGGTCGGCCTCGCGGCGCGAGAGGTCGAGCGACTCGACGGTCGAGAGCAGCTCGAGCCGCACCGCGGGGAGGCGCGCCTTGAGGGAGGCCGCGAAGGGGGCGAGCAGATCCCACGCGACCCCCGGCGCGGCGGTGACGCGCACCAGGCCGCTCGGCGCGGCGTCGCGGCGCTCGGCCGCGCGATCGACCTCGGCCGCCCACTCCGCCATGCGCCGCGCGGGCTCGAGCAGCCGCTCGGCGTAGCTGGTGATCGAGACCCCCTCGATCGTGCGCACGAACAGCGGCTCGCCGAGCTCCGCCTCGAGCGCGGCGAGGCGGCGGCTGACGGTGGGCTGGGTGACGCGCAGACGCTTGGCGGCCGCGCTCAGGCTCCCCGCCTCGGCCACCGCGAGGAAGGTGCGGAGGTCGTCCCACTGGATATGCATTTCCGCATGCTTCCATGCCGACTTCGTGGCTTTCACGACGTTCATGCATACCCCATCTTGCGGGTCACCATGAAGCGCCGCACCCGCACGCTCCTGCTCGCCGCCGCTCTGCTCTGCGTGAGCGGCGCGACCGCCGCCCTCGCCCTTCGCTCACGCGTCACCACCCACGAGGCCCGGCCCGCGTCGCTCGGCGTCGCGCGCGCCACCTCCGAGCTCGACGCGCTGGTCGACGTCCAGGGACCGCTCACGGTCGAGACGGTCGTCGGCGCCGACTGGGCGGTCGCCACCTCGGGGCTGCTCAACCTCGATCACCCGAAGGCCAAGGCCGCCGGCCTGCGCGACGAGCTCGCGCCCATCGTCATCGTGTTCCACGCCGTGCAGCACCCGACGCGCGGGCTCTTCCTGGTCGACACCGGCGTCGATCGCGCGCTGCGCGACGATCGCGAGCACACCGCGTTCGGCGGGCTCGCCGGCAGGTTCCTCCACGCCGATCGGCTGTTGGTGCGGCAGGACACGGCGAGCTGGCTCGCGGGGCGGCCGGTGCGCGGCGTGTTCCTCACGCACCTGCACCTCGACCACCTGACCGGCATGCGCGACGTCCCGAACGACGCCGAGCTCTTCACCGGGCCCGGCGAGTCGGCCGAGGTCGGCCTCGTGCCGCGGCTGCTGCGCGGGGTCACCGATCAGGCGCTCGAGGGCAAGGGGGCGCTGAACGAGCTGCGCTTCGCGCCCGATCGCGACGGCGCGTTCGCCGGCGTGCTCGACGTCTTCGGCGACGGCTCGTTCTTCGCCCTTCACGTCCCCGGGCACACCAAGGGGAGCACCGCGTACCTCGCGCGCACGACGCGCGGCCCGGTGCTCATGACCGGCGACGCCTGCCACACGCGCTTCGGCTGGGACAACGGCGTCGAGCCGGGCTCGTTCTCGGACGACCGACCGGCGAGCGCCGAGAGCCTCGCGCGGCTCCGCGCGTTCGTCGAAAGGCACCCGCGCATCGACGTGCGCCTCGGGCACCAGCTGCGCGACGAGGCGCCGCGGGTCGGGGCGCGGTGAAGCGGCGGGCCTACCCCGCCAGCGCCGCCTCGATCGCCGCCCGCAGCTCCTTCGCGTCCGGCTTCACGTTGCTCGGGAACGCCGCGACGACCGCGCCGTGCCGATCGACCAGGTACTTGTGGAAGTTCCACTTGGGCGCCCCGTGCTTCGCGGCGGCGAGCTTGAAGACCGGCGAGGCGTCGTCGCCCGTGGTCTTCACCTTCTCGAACATCGGGAAGCTCACGCCGTAGTTCTTCTGGCAGAAGTCGGCGATCTCGCCCGCGCTCCCCGGCTCCTGCTTGCCGAAGTCGTTCGACGGGAAGCCGAGCACCACGACCCCCTTGGGGGCGAGCTCCTCGTAGAGCTTCTCGAGCCCCGCGTACTGCGGCGTGAAGCCGCACGCCGAGGCGGTGTTCACCAGCAGCGCGACCTTGCCTTCGTACTTCGAGAGCGCTTCCGTCGTGCCGTCGAGGCGGTTCGCGGTGAGGGCGTAGATCGAGCTCGCGTCGGCCATGGGCGTCTCTCCTGTCGGGGCGGTAGCCACCTCCGATGCGCGGACCCCCGCGTCGGGTTCCGCGCCGCGCGACGGGCGCCGCTTGCGCAGCCGAACGCGATAGGCTCGCGCGATGGCGCGCCTCGCCGCGGAGCTGCAGACGTTCCTCGACCTGCCCGCGGCGCAGCGGCGGCTCGGGCCGTTCGTGCTCGTGCGCCCGCTCGGAAAGGGGGGCTTCGCGCCGGTGTGGCTCGCCGAGGAGACCTACGGCGAGACCAAGCTCCGCACGGCCGCCATCAAGCTCTTCCACTACGATCGCGCGGCGACTTCGGGCGTGCGCTCGGGCCTCGACGCGCTCGGCACCCAGCTCGGCGCCACCGCCTCGCGCGACAACATCCTCGAGGAGGCCCGCGCGCTCTGCCGCGTCGAGCACCCGAACATCGTGCGCTTCTACGCGCTCCCCACCGACGAGGCTCGCGGCGTGGTCGGCCTCGCCATGGAGTACGTCGCGGGGACGTCGCTCGACGAGCGGCTCGCGCACGCCGCGCCGAGCCCGCGCGCCGGGCAAGGCGAGCCCGGCGAGCCCAACGTGCGCGCGCGCGCCCAGCTCCCCACGCGCGACGTGCTCGCGATCGGCATCGCGGTCGCGTCCGCGCTCGCGGCGGTGCACCAGTCGGGGCTCGTGCACCGCGACGTCAAGCCGGCGAACGTCATCGACGCGGGCGGCGTCTACAAGCTGATCGACTTCGGCATCGCCTCCGCCGAGCAGGCCCGCCGGCCGCGCGCGCCGGCGCAGCGCGAGGAGCGCGCGCCGATCGTCCTCGGCGACATCCCGATCGAAGGGGCGAGCGACTCGGCGCTCGAGGAGCTCGGCCACCAGGCGAGCGGCCCGGTCTTCGCGAGCGGCACGCTCGGCTACATCGCCCCCGAGTGCATGCCGCCGCGCGCGGAGCCGGCCACCGCTGCGAGCGATCTGTACGGGCTCGGCGCGCTGCTCTTCGAGTGCGTCTGCGGGCTGCTCCCCGCGGCGGCGCGCGAGCCGGGGGTGCTCTCGGCGCCCGTGCTCACCGGCGAGGAGCCGGCCCCCTCGCTGCGCGCGCTCTCGCCCGACACGCCCGAGCCGCTGGTCGCGCTGGTCGATCGCCTGCTCGCGCCGGATCCGCGCGCCCGCCCGCGCTCCGCCGAGCAGGTCGCGCGCGAGCTCGAGCGCGTGCGTCAGCTGATCAAGGGGCGCGCGCGCGCCCTCCCCTCGGAGGAGATCGGCCCGTTCCGCGGGCTCGGCCGCTTCGAAGAGAGCGACCGCGACGTCTACTTCGGCCGCTCGGCCGAGATCGCCGCGGCGATCGAGCTGCTGCGCGGGCGCGGCGTCGTGGCGCTCATCGGCCCCTCCGGCAGCGGCAAGAGCAGCCTCGGCCGCGCCGGCCTGCTCCCCGCGATCGCCGACGGCGCGCTCGGCGCCTGGCCCAAGGCGTGGGACTGCGTGGTGATCTCGCCGGGCGCTGATCCGATGGCCGCGCTCGGCGCCGCGCTCGCGCCGTTGCTCGAGCTGTCGCCCGAGGCGGTGGCCGCGCACGACGCGGCGAGCCTCCTCGGCCTGGTGGTCGAGCGCGCGCAGGCGAGCGGCCGCGGCGTCGCGATGATGATCGATCAGCTGGAGGAGCTCGCCACGGTCACCCCGCCGGCCGCGCGCGGGCGCCTGGTGGAGCTGCTCGTGCGCCTCGGCGAGCAGCCGCTGGCGGGCGTGCGCGCGGTCGTGGCGGCGCGCCGCGATCTGCTCGATCCGCTGCTGGCGCTCGGCGACGATCTCGGCCGGCTGCTCACGCGCGGCTCGATGCTCGTGAGCCCCATGACCGACGCGCAGTGGAGCGACGCGCTCGATCAGGCGCTGTCGGCCTACGGCTACGCGTTCGAGTCCGAGGCCTTCCGCGCCGCGCTGATCGCCGAGCTGCGCCAGACGATCTCGGCGATGCCGCTCGTGCAGTTCGCGCTGACGCAGCTCTGGGAGCAGCGCGACCGCGAGGGGCACCGCCTCACGCGTGCGGGGCACGAGGCCATCGGCGGCATCCGCGGCGCGCTCGATCGCCACGCCGAGGCGACGCTCGCGCGCGCGGAGACGAAGCTCGCGTTCGCCCACGCCGTCGCGCGCGACGTGCTCCTCTCGCTCACCACCGCGCAGGGGACGCGCGTCACGCGCTCGCCCGTGGAGCTCGCGCGCGCCGCGGGCCCGCGCGCGGCCGAGCTGGTGGCGCTCTTCGAAGAGGCGCGCCTGATCACGCGCGAACCCGAGGGATGCACGCTCGCGCACGAGGCGCTGCTCACCCAGTGGGAGCGGCTGCGCACGTGGGTCGCCGAGGCGCGCGACGATCGCGTCCTCGCCGAGGAGATCGAGCGCGACGCCGCGACCTGGGCGCGCGCGCGCTCGGGCGAGCTCTTGTGGCGCAAGGGGCGGCTCGCGGTCGCCGCCGAGCTGCACCGCCGCGGCGTCGTGCGCCTGTCGGACCTGGCTACGGAGTTCGTGGAGACCGCGAGCCGCACCGAGCGACGCGCGCAGCGGCGCGTGTACCTCGTCGGCGGCACGCTGCTGGTGGGCACCAGCGCCGCCATCGTCGCGCTGCTCGTCGCGAACGTGCGCGAGAGCCACAACGCGGCCGTGCGCCAGGAGGCCGAGCGCGCGCGCACCGAGCTCGACGCGTGCCTCGCGCGCGTCACCCGGCTCGACAACGACAAGCAGGCGATCGACTACGAGAAGCAGGTGTGCGAGGGCTCGGTGCGCAGCTTCGAGCAGTCGAGGGACCGCGCCGACGAGCGCCTGCTGCTGCTCGAGACCGACGTGCAGCTCACCGACCACTGTCGCCGGCTCAAGGACGAGGCGCGCACCCGCCACGACGGCCCGACCCCCGGCGGCGCGCCGCACGCCAACGACAAGTGACGCCGTCGCACGCCGCCGAAGGCTACTTGTTCTTCGCGCCGCCGCGCTGCGTGAGCGCCATCGAGATCAGCGCCCCGAGCTGGATCAGCGCCACCGGCTTGGTCACGAACAGGATCGCGCCGGCGTGGAACGACTTCGCCATCGCCTGATCCTGCGGGTTCGCGGTGACGACCACGACCGGCGTCTCGTGGTTCTTCGCGGTCTTGTCGCCGAGGCGCGCGAGCACGCCGAAGCCGTCGACCCGCGGCATGGCGAGATCGAGCGTGATCGCGTCGAACTTCTTCTCGCCGAGCAGCTGCAGCGCCTCCTCGCCGCCGGCGGCCGACTCGACGTCGCCGTACTTCGCGAGGGCGCGCGAGAACATCGCGCGGATGGTGACGTCGTCGTCGACGACGAGGATCCTTGGCATGACTGAGCGGAAGCATCCGTCCTCGAGCCTTTGCGCGCAACCCGCGTCGAGCCACAGGCCGGACCGGATCCGTGCCCGCGACCGCGCGGGTTCGACCGCTCAGCTCGTTCAGCTGGCGCCCTTCGGCGGCTCGCTGAACCCCCACGCGTTCGCGCTGTCGGCGCTGACGCCGTCGTAGCCGTACGCGTGCGCGCGCGGGTGGTGCTCGGAGTGGCGAGCGCACCAGTTCTCGGTGCCGGCCGTCTCCTTGCGACGCGCGAGACAATCCGCGCAGACCGGGTCGGCGTGCGGCCCCGCGTCGGTCGTCTTCGGCCGCACGACGAGCACCATGCAGCCGGCATGACGCATGACGTGCTCGGCCACGGTGCCGATGAGGAACCCCTTCACGCCGCGGTTCTTCCTCATGCCGACGACGATCGCGTCGGCCTCGAGGAGATCGGCGAGGAGGATGAGGGCCTGCGCGGCGTGGCCGTACTCGCCGTGCACCTGGACGCGGGCGATCGGCGGCGGCTGGTTCTGGCGGATGGTGAGATCGTCGATGGCCTCGGAGACCTGCCGTTGCAGCTTCGTCACGGCCTCCGCGATGGCCGCGTCGCGCCCCTCGTGGGTGCGCGGGATCACGTCGCCGATCGGCTCCACGACCGTGACGGCGTGGACGTGCGAACCCGGCGTGCGCGCCCCCAGCTCGAGCGCTTCGCGCAAGGCGAGATCGTCCGGCTCGTCGAGCTTGACGCCGACGAGGATGCAGAAGGGATTGGCTGCCATGAGTCGAACTCGCTGCATACCGCGGTCCATGCGCATGCAGCCGAGGCGCTCGCGGGCTGCGCGGCGGGAGAGGCGCGGCAGCGTCGCGAAGCTGCAACGGCTGCGTCCGCTGTCGCTGTGACCAGGTCGGCGCGCGGGGCATCGCATGGTCACGTGCGAGGCATATCGCCCGCGCGTGAGCCCCGCCGGGCGCGAGCGCCTCGGCGAGAGGAGGAGTGACATGCACCCCGGTTTCATCGGCTTCTGGCAGCGCGCGCGCGCAGGCGCGCAGGCGGCACATGGTGAGGGTTTCGGCGCGTGGGCTGGGCGCTGCGGCGATGGGTCGCGCGGCGGTCACGCGCACGGTCCGTTCGGCGGCGCAA
>CAIXWQ010000713.1 GCA_903923175.1 uncultured delta proteobacterium
AGGGCGTGCTCGCCGCGATCCGCGCGCATCGGCCCATCGCCGATCGCCTGGGCGCCACGCTGCCGCTGGCCCGCGAGCGCGCGCGGTTCCACGCGGACCTCGCCGCCCATCCGTCACCCTGGAGCGGCGTCGGCGAGCGCCTCGACGTCTCGCTGCCGCTCCACGCCGACGGGGCTACGCGGCTCGCCATCGAAGGGGCGCCCACGGTGGCGCTCACGCTCCGTCCGGTGGGCGTCGCGCACGTGGAGAACGAGCTGGTGAACGGCGCGCTGGTGGCGGTCGACGCGACCGACACGACGGGCGCCTCGCGCGCCGCGCGCGCCGACGACGTGGTGCAGCTCGTCGACGCGCGCGGGTTCGAGGAGCTGCGGGTCGTGCGCACGCTCTCGGGCGCCGCGGGGCCGCTGGTCACGCGCTACCGGATCGAGCGCGGCGAAGGGCTCGCGTCGCTGCGCCTGCGCGAAGGGCGCGTCGAGGCGCTCGATGGCGAGGGGGTCGTGCGCATCGGCAGCGCGCCGATGGTCGCCTTCGGGGCCGACGGCGCGGCGCGCGCGCTCGAGGTGTCGCTCGAAGCCGACGACGTTCTCCGCGTCGAGCTCGATCCGCGCGGGCTCGCGCTCCCGATCTCGATCGACCCCGCGTGGGCCGCGACCGCGTCGGGGATGGTCAACGGACACACGTACGGCCCGGCGCTCGTGCTCTCGACCGGCAAGGTCCTCGTGCTCGGCGGCAGCTCGGGGCCGCCGGCGGATCTCTACGATCCGGCGACCGGAGTCTTCGTCGCCACGCCGCCGTACGCGGGGTCGGGGCCGCGCGATCAGCCCGGTGGCGCGCTGCTGCCCGGCGGGGACGCGCTGGTCGGCGGCGGCTGGGGGACGAGCACCGGCGTGGCCGAGCGCTACACGCCTGGCACCAACAGCTGGGCGACCACCGCGACCTCGACCGCCAACATCGGCGCGTACGTCGCGCTCGGCAGCGGCCTCGTGCTCCTGGTGCCGACGCTCTCGACGAAGGCGCAGACCTACGACGCGAGCACCGGCCTGTGGACGGACACCGGCGCCTTCCCGAGCCTGAAGCAGAACTTCGAGGTCACCCGGCTTCCCAGCGGCAAGGTGCTCGTCACGGGCGGCCTCGCCAACAGCAGCGGCGCGATCACCAGCACGGCCGACCTGTACGATCCGGCCACGCGGAGCTTCTCCACGGCGAGCCCGATGCTCGTCGCGCGCATGCTCCATCGCACGGTGCCCCTGGGCGACGGCACCGTGCTCGTCGCCGGCGGCGCGAGCGTGGCCGGCGTGAACGTCTCGACCACCGAGACAGCAGCGCGTATTGCGTCGACGGCGTTTGCTGCAACGCGGCCTGCGGCGGCGCGTGTCAGGCGTGCGACGTGGCCGGCGCGCCCGGCAGCTGCACCTCGCTCACCGGCGCGCCGCACACGGGGCACCCGACGTGCGGCGACGCGCTCTGCAAGGCCGGCGCGTGCGTCACCGCCTGCGCGAGCGACGCCGAGTGCGTCGCGACCGCGTACTGCAGCGGCACGTGCGTGCCCAAGAAGGCCAACGGCGCGACCTGCGCCGCCGCCAAGGAGTGCACCTCGGGCGCGTGCGCCGACGGCGTCTGCTGCAACGTCACGTGCGGCGGGAGCTGCCTCGCCTGCAACCTCGCGGGGCTCGCGGGGACGTGCTCGCCGCGCCCCGCGACGTCGGCGTGCGGCGCGCTCTCCACGTGCAGCGGCGCGACCCTCTCGCCGGGCGGGCACTGCTCCGGCAGCGACGGCACGTGCGCGAGCGGCGCCGCGGCGGCGTGCCCGGGCGCGCTGAAGTGCGCGAACGCGAGCTCGTGCCTCGCGCGGTGCAGCTCGACGGCCGACTGCGCGACGGGCACGTGCAACCCGGTGAGCGGCACGTGCGACGGCTCCGTGCTCGACGCCGGGATGCCGCCTGCCGACGCCGGGACGGGCGACGGCGCGACGAGCGACGCGACGAGCGACACCGGCACGGGCGTCCCCGACGCCAGCGCCGCCGACACCGGCACGAGCGCCCCCGACGCGAGCTCAATCGACACCGGGAGCGCGCAGCCGACCGAGAAGCCGAAGGTCACCGGGACCTTCCTCGCCTGCGTGCGCAACGACGAGTGCGCGACCGGACACTGCGTCGACGGCGTGTGCTGCGACACCGCGTGCGAGGCGCGCTGCCACACCTGCATCCTCCCCGGCTCTCCCGGCACCTGCGTCGAGGCGCCGGCGGGCGTCGATCTCCGCGGCGACTGCGGCGCGGCCTCGCAGTGCCTCTCGACGTGCGGCCCGGGCGGCGCGTGCATCGGCGCCGGGGAGGGGACGCTCTGCGCGCGCAGCCGCTGCCTGTCGGCCTCCACGGGGGTCGGCCCGGCCGTGTGCGCCCGCCCGGGCGCGACGTGCCCGACCGACGAGGCCGTGCGCTTCGACTGCGCGCCCTTCGCCTGCGAGCCCGTCTTCGGCGCGTGTCGAGACGCGTGCACGGAGACCAACGACTGTGCCCCCGGCTACCTGTGCGACGTCGGCGAGCGGCTGTGCGTCGCGGGCGCGCTCCCCACCCCGAACAGCTCCGGCGGATGCAGCGTCGAAGGGGCTCCGAGCTCGAGCGACGGCGCGCCGTGGCTCGGCGCCGGCGCAGGCCTCGCGGCGCTCGCGCTCGTGGGCGGGGCACGTCGGCGCCGGCGCGGGTAAGGGGGCTTCCCCGACGTAGCGTCGCACGCGACGAGAGCCTCGGCCCGGCTCGGCTCGGCCGCGACCTCGCCCGCGACTCCCGCTCCCTTCGCGTGGACGAAGGCACCCGGACGTTGGACGATCACCCACGGATGCCCTCGTCGGCGACGCCCCAAGCCCCCTACCGCTCGACCGCCCCCGACAAGACGCGCGTGCTCGTGCATCCGCGGCGCATCACGCGCGAGGCGGTCGTGGGCGCGGTGGTGTGGCTCTGCGCCGTCTGGGTCGCGTGGCAGTTCCTCCTGCAGGCCGGCGCCGGCGTCTTCGGCATGATGGTCACGCTCATCCTGCTCCTCGGCGCGACCGCCTCGGTGCTCTCGATCCGTAGGAGCGTGCTGACGCTCGAGCCTGCGCGGCGGCGGCTGAGCGTCGCGCACCGTCGCGGCCCGTTCACCGGAGGGGCGTGGTCGATCGACCTCGGCGAGGTCGACGCGCTCGCGATCCAGTCGATCACGCCGACCAACTTCCGGCTGCTCCTCACCGCCGCCGGGCGCACGCCGCTGTCGCTGACCGACGATCTGGTGCTCGACGAGGCGCAGATTCGCGAGGAGTTCGCGCGCGTCCATCGGTTCCTCTTCCCCGAGCGCGCGTTGCCGACGCTCCCCGCGGGGTCGATCGTCCCGGTGTGCGTCGTCGCGGCGCTGACGCCCTCGGGCACGAACCTGCTGCGCGCTGCGGGCTCGAAGCCGGCGGGGGCGCGTCGAGGCGCCCGCTGAGCGCCGGCGCGACGTCCGCTACATCCCTCGCACGGCCTGCTCGCCGCCGGCGCGCAGCTCGCGGAGCTTCGTCTCGACCTGCACGACGATCTCCGCCGGCAGCGTCGCGAAGCCGAGGGCAGGGGCGAGGCGCTGACCCTCGTGGCAAGCCCACCAGAGGAAGCGCGCGACGGCGCGGCCCCGCGCAGGATCGTCGTCGACCTTGCGCGCGATCGCGTACGTGAACGACGCGATGGGGTACGTGTCGGCGCCGGGGCGATCGAGCAGCGAGGCGCGCAGGTCGGTGACGCCGAGCGAGGCTTCGCCGATCGCCGCGAGCGTCGGCAGCACGAAGCTCCCCTCCGCGTTGCGGATCGCCGCGATCTGCAGCTTCGAGGCGCGCGCGGCCGCGTAGCTCACGAACGCGATCGCGCCGTTGGTCTGCTGCACCCGCTGCACGACGGCCTCGCCGGCGACCACCTCGGGGCTCGAGCCGATGGCGGGGGCGATCAGGTTCGTCTTGCCCGGCCGCCACCCCGAGGCCGGCTGCACCTTCGAGAGGTAGTCGGTGAAGATCGAGGTCGTGCCGCTCGCCTCGCCGCGGAGCACCACGTGGATCTTGGGGCTCTTCGCCGCGTCGGTGCCCGCGGGGAGGAACTCGCGCCAGTCCTTCACGTCGCCCTGGAGCATCCCTGCGATCATCTGCGGCGTGAGCTCGAGCGGCTTGCTCACGCCGTCGAGGCGGTAGATCACGGCGACGCCCACCAGCGCCATCGGGACCTGCTCGATCGCGAAGGGGGGCTCGGCTTCGTTGACCGGCGTGTCGCTGGCCGCGAAATCGGCCTGATCGTGCTTCAGCGCCTCGAAGCCCGCGCCCGAGCTGCTCGCGTGGTAGGCGAGCGGCGAGGCCGGCTCGACCGAGCGATAGAGCGTCGTCCACGCGTCGTAGAGCGGCGCGGGCTGCGTCGCGCCGTCGCCGCGCACGGGGGTCTGGCTGGTCGCGACGCCGTAGTCGGACGCCTGGCGCGTGCTGCAGCCGGCGCACGCGAGCAGGGCGGCCAGCGGCGCGACCGACGCGAGGCGGAGCGGGATCGCGAGGCGGAGCGGGATCGCGAGGGCACGCGCGCGGGTCATGGTGCGACCCGGATGAGAGCACGGCCCTCGTCGGCGCGGAAACCGCGATCCCTCGCGCGTGCGCCGCGGTAGGCTCGCGCGCGGAGGACACGTCCGATGGCGACCGCGACGACCCCGGGCATCCCCGCGCGCTGGCCGACGCCGCGCTTGCTCAAGGCGCACCTCGCGGCCGTGATCGCGCTCGCGCTCCTGCTGCTCCTGGTCGGCGAGGGGACGCTCGCCAAGGCGCGCGCGACCCTGCGCACGATCGGCAAGGACGCCGCCCCGAGCATCGTGGCCGCCCAGGAGATCCAGATGCACCTGGCCGACCTCGACGCCGCGGCCGCGACCACGCTGCTCGGCGCGGCGCAGGTCGTCGAGGTCGAGGCCCGCCGGGCCGAGGCGGCGAAGGCGGGCGCGACCTTCGCCGACTACGCCGACGCGGCGAGCACCGCGGCGCAGCAGCTCGAGGCCGCCGCGCAGGTGTTCGAGCTGCGGCGCGCGTCGGTGACGCGCAGGCTCGTCGACGCCTCGCAGAACATCACCTACGGCGACACCGAGAAGGTCCCGGTCGTCGCCATCGTCGACGGTCTGCAGCGCTACGTCTCGCTCGTCGGCGAGGCGCGTGGGCGCACGGCGCGGGGCGACGCGCGTGGCGCGCGCGAGCAGTACCGGCTCGCGACCGATCTGCTCCACGTGCACCTGCTCCCCGCGGCGCAGGCGCTCGACGACGCCAACAAGAGCGAGATGAACACCGTCTACGCCGAGAGCGGCCGGGCCACGGCCGGCTCGGAGTGGATCGCGGTAGGCTTCGGCGGCGCGCTGATCGTCGCGCTCGTGATGACGCAGGCGTTCACCTACCGCCGGTTCCGTCGCCTCACGAGCCCGCCGCTGCTCCTCGCCACCGTCCTCGCCCTCGGCTTCACCGGGTATCTCGTCCAGAAGTTCGGCGCGGCGCGCGCCGACCTGAAGATCGCCAAGGAAGACGCGTTCGAGTCGATCCACCTGCTCACCCGCGCGCGCGCGCTCGCGCTCGACGCGAAGGGCGATCAGCGCCGGTTCCTGCTCGAAGAGGGGCGGGGGGCGCAGGCGGCGGACCTCGACCGACACTTTCGCAGCGTGGTCGCGAGCCTCTCCTCGGCCCCCGATTTCCCGCCGGCCGCCGAGAGCGCCGCCGCCGCCGCCGACGGCTCGAAGGCGCTCCCTTTCACCGGCCTCTTCGCCGACGAGCTCGCCAACGTGACGTTTCGTGGCGAGCGCGAGGCTGCGCTCGACATGGTGCGCGACTTCGCCGGCTTCCACCGCGCCGACACCACGCTGCGCGCGCGCGCGGCCAAGGGCTCCGTCGAGGACCTCGCCGCCGCGCGGCTGATCGCCCTCGGTGAGGGGAACAACGCCTTCGACCTCTTCGACGCCAGCGCCGAGCGCGTGCAGCTGCTGAACGAGGACGTCTTCGAGAAGATCCTCGGCGAGGCCGACCGCGGCCTGAAGAGCGCGGAGCTCTGGGATCCCGGGCTCGCGATCGCGATCGCGCTGCTCGCGTGGATCGCGGCGCGGCCGCGGCTGCGGGAGTACGCGTAGCGAGCGAGCTTCAGCCGCCGAGCTGCGCCACGAAGTCCGTCGAGGGCGTCGGCCGCGAGAACATCGGGAAGTCGTACCTGAGCGCGTTGCGGTGCTCCTCGCCCGAGGTGGCCGCGACGCGGTCGGTGAGCGTCACGACGTCGAAGCCGTGCTCGTAGGCGGTGCGCATCGTCGACTCCACGCAGCAGTTGGTGAGGAAGCCGCCGATCGCGAGGGTCTTGATCCCCTTGCTGCGGAGGACGAGCGGCGGGGCGCCCTCGCGCGCCCGCCGGCTCGTTCGCGGCGCGTCAGCCGTCGATCAGCACGCGCCCCGTCATCGCCGGCGGCTGCGGCAGCCCCAGCAGCTTCAGCATCGTCGGCGCCACGTCGGCCAGGCGCCCGTCGCCGAGCAGCTTCGCCTGCTCGTGCCCCGGGTGCACGTAGATGAGCGGCACGCGGTTGGTCGTGTGCTGGGTGAACGGCGCGGTGCCGGCCTCGTCGAGCATCTGCTCGGCGTTGCCGTGGTCGGCGGTCACGAGCACGGCGCCCCCCTTGGCGAGCGCGGCGTCGACGATGCGCCCCACGCCCTCGTCGACCGCCTCGACGGCGGCGATCGCGGCCTTCAACACGCCGGTGTGGCCGACCATGTCGCAGTTCGCGTAGTTCACCACGACGACGTCGTAGTCCTTCTCCTCGAGCGCCTTGACGACCGCGTCGGTGACGCCGGGGGCGCTCATCTCGGGCTTCTCGTCGTACGTCTTCACGCTCTTGGGCGAGGGGATCAGGAGGCGATCCTCGCCCTCGTACGGCTGCTCGACGCCGCCGTTGAAGAAGTAGGTCACGTGCGCGTACTTCTCGGTCTCGGCGCAGCGCAGCTGCTTCAGCCCCGCGCGCGAGACCAGCTCGCCGAAGGTGTCGCTGAAGGTCGGCTTGGCGAACGCGACCGGCAGGCCGAGCTTCTCCTCGTAGAGCGTCATGCACACGTACGGCGAGAACGGCGGCTGGAAGCTCGGGCCGCGATCGAAGCCGTCGAACTTCGCCTGGGTGAAGGCCGCGCTGATCTCGCGCGCGCGGTCGGGGCGGAAGTTGAAGAAGAGCGCCGAGTCGCCCGGCCGCGCCCCCTCGTAGCCGCCGATCACGCGCGGATCGACGAACTCGTCGTTCTGGTCCGCGGCGTACCCGTCCGCGAGCGCGGCGGCGGCGCTCGGGGCCGCGGGCTTGTCGCTCTTGCCGGCGACGATCGCGTGGAACGCGCGCTCGACGCGGTCCCAGCGCTTGTCGCGATCCATGCCCCAGTAGCGGCCGCCGATGGTGCCGAAGACGCCGCGCCCGCCGCCGCCCGCGAGCTTCTCCTGCACGCGGGCGAGGTAGGCCCCGGCGCTGCGCGGCGGCGTGTCTCGGCCGTCGAGGAAGGCGTGCACGACGACCTTCACGCCGTGCGACGCGGCCGAGTCGATCAGCGCGAGCAGGTGCTCGAGCGACGAGTGCACGCCGCCGTCGCTCACGAGGCCGAGCAGGTGCAACCGCCCGCCCTTCGCCTTCGCGCTCGCGATCGCCTTGCCGATCTCCTCGTTGGTGGCGAGCGTGCCGTCGGCCACCGCGCAGTCGATGCGAGAGATGTCCATCTGCGCGACGCGGCCGGCGCCGAAGTTCAGGTGGCCGACCTCGCTGTTGCCCATCTGCCCCGCGGGCAGCCCGACGTCGGGGCCGCTGGTGCCGATCGTCGTCGTCGCGTACTTCGCGCGCAGCGCGGAGATGCGCGGCGTCTTCGCCAGCGTGATGGCGTTGTCGCGCGTCGCGGGGCGCTCGCCGAAGCCGTCGAGGATGAGCAGGACGAGAGGACCCTTGAGCTTGTTCGCGGGGGAGGGCATGCCGAAGGGGTAGCAGTCCCGGTGCCCTGCCTAAAGCCGCGCAGTGGCGAAACCGAGCCCTTCAGGCGGGAGCCCACCTCGGGTATGCGACTCGGGAATGGCAAACGCGATGCGCCTCGAGCTCTGGTTCGACTACTCGTGCCCGTACGCCTACCTCGCGAGCACGCAGGCGGTGGCGCTGGCGGCGCGCGGCGGGGCCGAGCTCGCGTGGAAGCCCTTCCTGCTCGGCGGCGTCTTTCGCGCCAACGGCACGCCGCAGAACCTCTCCAACGTGCTGAGCCCGCAGAAGGCCAAGCACAACTTGCTCGACCTGCACCGCTGGGCAGCCCTGTTCGACGTGCCGTTCAATGGCTTTCCGTCGGGGCACCCCTACCGCACGGTGGAGGCGCTGCGCGCGACGCTCCTCGTCGGCGTCGATCCGCGCGTCGTGCACGGCTTCTTTCGCGCGTACTGGATCGACGGGCGCGCCCCCTCGGAGCCGGCCGTGCTGCGCGAGGTGCTGAGCGCCGCCGGGCACGACGCCGGGCGCGTGCTCGCGCGGCTCGAGGAGCCCGCGCTGAAGGACGACCTGCGCGCCCGCACCGACGAGGCGATCGCGCTCGGCATCTTCGGCGCGCCGGCGTGGGTCGTGCGCACGCCGGCCGCGTCCGCGGAGCCACGCGCGCCCTTGCTGTTCTGGGGGCAGGATCGCCTCGAATTCGTGGAGCGCGCGCTCGCGGGCTGGGTGCCGCGCGCGGGCTGAACCGGCGGCGCCGTCGAACGCCACGCGCTACGTCGTCACGCGGAACCCATCGGAGAACGGACCCCTCATGGCGCACACGCTCGAGCTCTATTTCGATTTCTCGTCGCCGTTCGCGTACCTCGGGAGCACGCAGGCCGAGGCGCTCGCCGCCCGCACCGGCGCGACGCTCGTGCTGCGCCCGATGCTCCTCGGCGCGGTCTTCAAGGCGATCGGCACGCCAGACGTGCCGCTCATGACCTGGAGCGAGCAGAAGCGCGCGTACTACCTGAAGGACCTGATGCGCTGGGCCGAGCACTGGGGGGTGCCGTTCCGCTTCTCGTCGCGCTTCCCGACCAACAGCGTGAAGGCGCTGCGCACGCTGCTCGCGCTCCCCGAGCCGCGCCGCGCCGCGTTCATGCGGGCCACGTTCCGCGCGATGTGGGCCGAGGACCTCGACATCGCGAGCGACGAGACGCTGCGCGCGCTGCTCGGCGAGGTGGGGGTCGGCGGGGCCGACGCCGACGCGGCGCTCGCGAGGATCGCCACGCAGGAGATCAAGGACGCCCTCTTCGCCTCGACCAAGCGCGCGATCGAAGCGGGCGTCTTCGGCGCGCCGACCTGGATGGTCGACGAGACGGAGCTCTTCTGGGGGCAGGATCGCCTCCCGCTCGTGGAACGGGCGTTGCAAAAATAGACGCGTCCACGCCCGGCGGCGTGGCGAGGTACGCCGCGCCCGAGCACCGCCGTTCACGGAGCAGCGCCCACGCGCGTGCGGCGGCCGTCGCTTTCCTCACGACGTCGCGCGTTCTTCGGGCGGGCGCGCAGCCCGGCCAGGAAATGCGGTGGGGGCGTTGCCGGCGCGCGTCTTGCTGAATGGCCGAGCCAGCCAGGCAACAAGACGAAGTCGCAAGGAGCGTGGACGATGCAAGCGCGCGACATCCGAGAGCTCGGACACGAGACGCCCGACGCCGAGGGCGCGGCGCCGAAGCGCGACTCCGGCATTCGTCCGGTGGCGCAGGCCGATCGGCCGACGATGCCGCCGCCGCGCCGCCGCGCGCCCCCCTCGCTCGACGCCCTGCGGCGCGCGGGGCCGAGCGCGTTCAACGCCGCGTCCGCCGCGGTCGACGAGGTCCTCTATCGGCTCTCGGTGGGCGACGGCGCCGGGGCCGCGCGCGTGGGCGAGGAGCTCCACGACGCGGTGCCGCTGCTCGCCGCCTCGCGGGGCGTGCCAGGCGCGATGGGCGCGCCGGCCGCGACCGAGCTCGGGCTGAGCGAGGAGTACCTGCTCACGCTGATCGACGGCGCGCAGAGCTGCCGCGAGCTGCTCGCGCGCTCGCAGCTCGCCGCGGAGGACTCGCTCCGCGGCCTCTGCGAGCTGGTGGACCGCGGGCTCGTCATCCTGTGGTGAGCCCCGCGGGCGCGCTCACCCCATGCGCTTCGTGATGGCGTCGACGACCTGACCGAAATCGGGCGCGAGCTGCACCGCGGTGTTGGCTCGGCGCGCGTCGACGCCGGCGAGCGCGCGGTCGTGGTAGCCGACCTTGAACTCGGTGAACTTGAGCCCGCTCGCCGTCGAGACGACGACCACGCGGTCCTTGTCCTTGATCGTCCCCGCCGCGCGCAGCTTGAAGAGCGCCGCCAGGGCCACGCCGGTGTGCGGATCGGTGTACATCCCGGTCGCGTCGGCGCGGGCGCAGGCCTCGGCGAGCTCGTCCTCGGTCGCGTCGATCGCGACGCCGTCGAGCGCCTTCAGCGCCCGCATCGCGCGCGGCGCCGAGACCGGCGCGCCGATCTGGATGGCCGTCGCGAGCGTCGCCTCCGCCTTCATCGGCGCGACCTCGGTCAGCCCGGCGCGCACCGCGCGCACCATCGGGTTCGCCTTCTCGGCCTGCGCGATCACCAGCCGCGGCAGCCGGTCGATCACGCCGAGCTCCTTCATCATCGCGAAGCCCTTGTAGAGCGCGCTCGCGTTGCCGAGGTTGCCGCTCGGGATGATCACCCAGTCCGGCACCTGCCAGTCGAACTGCTGGACGATCTCCATCGCGACCGTCTTCTGCCCCTCGAGCCGCAGCGCGTTCATGCTGTTGGCGAGGTAGACGATCCCCTCGGCCGCGAGGCGCTGCACGATCGCCATGCAGCCGTCGAAGTCGGTGTCGAGCGCGAGCACGAGCGCGCCGTTGGCGAGCGGCTGGACGAGCTGCGCCGTCGAGACCTTGCCGCGCGGCAGCAAGACCACCACCGGGATGCCGGCCGTCGCGCCGTAGGCGGCGAGCGAAGCGCTGGTGTCGCCCGTCGACGCGCAGGCGATCGCGCGGACCTTCAGCCCGTGATCGCGCATGGCCCAGTTCACGACGGAGACGAGCACCGTCATGCCGAGATCCTTGAAGCTCCCGGTGTGCGAGTTGCCGCAGAGCTTCACCCAGAGCTCCGAGAGGCCGAGCTCGCGGCCGAGGCGCTCGGCCCAGAAGAGGTTGGTCCCCCCTTCGTCGAGCGAGACGATGGCGTCGTCGGGGACGTTGGGGGCGACCCACTCCTTCTTCCCCCACACGCCCGAGCCGTACGGCCACTGCGTGCGCTTGTAGCGCGCGTCGAAGACCTGCTTCCACGCCGCGGCGGGGATCATCTTGAGCGCGTCGAGGTCGTGCACGACGTCGAGCAGCCCGTTGCACTTGGGGCAGCGGTAGATCGGAGCGGTGATCGGGTGCTCGCCAGGACACCCCTCGATGCAGCGGAAGGAGGCGTTCGCCATGGGCGACACGTCTAGCGCAGCGGGGGCCGCGCGGCTCGCGTCACTCGCCTTCTTCGTCCTCTTCGTCCCACTGGCGCATCGCGGCCAGCGCGACCCGCGGACCGCAGCTCGGGCAAAGCGGCGGCTCTTCGAACCGCACGTGGTCGCCGCGCGTCCACACGTAGAGGCCGCTGCCGCCGTCCTCGCCCGTGATGACCACGTCGCACAGATCGCAGCGGCGCTCGCCGGCGACCTGGAACAGCGCGTGGTGCGTCGCGACGCTGTCGCGCGCGGCGCGCTCGAAGCGCGGGCGCCGAGGCGAACGACCGACGCCGTGGTCCGACGACTGCATTCGGCATGTCTAGCACGACGCTCGAGGCTGGCGACCTCTCTTGTGCGAATGTGCCCACAGCCGCGGCCGTCCGCCCTCGACGCTCGGTAGGCGCGACCTTCGTCGCGGGCGCAGGAATTTCGGGCCGCGCCGCGCGCGCGTTCGTGCGTCCGAGCCTTGACCTGGCTGGTGAACGCGCGATGTTAGGTGCCGGGGTGGGGGGGGCATGAATCAATCGAACGGGACGAGAGTCCTCGTCGTGGATGACGACCACGCGACGCAGGGGCTCGCGGGGGCATTTCTCGAGCGGCAAGGGTACGAGGTGCGGCTGGCTTCCAACGGCGCGGTCGGCCTCGAGCAGGCGATCACGTTCCGGCCGGAGGTCGTGCTCTTCGATTTCTGGATGCCGGTCGCCGACGGCCGCGCGCTCGTGCAAGGGATCCGCGAGGTGGTGCGCACGCGCGTCGGGCTCGCGTGCATGTCGGCGACGCCGGAGGTCGAGGACTGGTGCTCGCGCGTCGGCGTCACGGCGTTCGTGCGCAAGCCGTTCACCGCGTCGGTGCTGTGCGAGGCGGTGGGGCGCGCGCTCGACGACGTGCGTACGTCGTCGATGCGCCTGCGCGCCGCGGAGGCGCCCACGGCGTCGAGCCGACCGAAGGCGGAGCGCGCCGTGCTGCTGGTGGGGCGCGGCGCCCGTCCGCGCGGAGTGCGCGCGCAGCTGCGCGACGCGACGCCGCCGGTGCAGGTCGCCGCGGTCGAGGGCGCGCGTGACGCCTTGCGCGCCCTCGCGTCGATTTCGGTCGACGCCATCGTGGTCTG